>NZ_JBGLYZ010000001.1:0-450181 GCF_047304345.1 Ralstonia sp. Ralssp135 | reverse complement strand
ATGGTGGGCGGGGGCACGGGGGTGGCGGCCATCACGCTAGGCGCAACGGTGGTCAACCGCTGGTTCACTTCGCATCGCGGGCTGGCCATGGGCATCCTGACGGCCAGCTCGGCCACGGGGCAGCTTGTGTTCCTGCCGATGATGGCCGCCGTGGTCGAGAGCTACGGCTGGCGCCCGGTGGTGCTGATCGTGGCCGGCGCGCTGACGCTGCTGTTGCCGGTCGTGTGGCTGCTGCTGCCGGAATCGCCCAAGAGCGTCGGCCTGCGCACCTATGGCGAACCTGCCGATACGCCGGAAGTCGATCCAGGCCCGCGCGCCAACCCGATCACCCTGGCCATGCAGACGCTCGTGCAGGCGGCACGCAAGCGCGATTTCTGGCTGCTGTTTGCCAGCTTCTTCATCTGCGGCGCGAGCACCAACGGCTACATCGGCACGCACTTCATCGCCATGTGCGCAGACCACGGTTTCTCTGAAGTGAAGGGCGCGAGCCTGCTCGCCGCAATGGGGATTTTTGACCTGGTGGGCACCACGCTGTCGGGCTGGCTGTCCGACCGCTACAACAGCCGCGTGCTGCTGTTCTGGTACTACGGCCTGCGCGGACTTTCGCTGATCTACCTGCCGTATGCGTTCGGCTTCGAGTTCTTCGGCCTGCCGGTGTTCGCGATCTTCTACGGCCTGGATTGGATTGCCACCGTGCCGCCCACCGTGCGCCTGACCAACGACGTGTTTGGCAAGGCCGCAGCGCCCATCGTGTTCGGCTGGATCGTCGCGGGGCATCAGTTGGGCGCGGCATTCGCCACGCTGGGTGCGGGCATGATGCGCGCTTCGCTGGGCAACTACACGCTCGCTTCCATGATTTCGGGCGGGCTGTGCGTGGCCGGCGCCTTCCTGGTGCTGCGCATTCACCGCACGCCCAAGCAAGATGCCGAGCGCGCGGGTCGACCGGCTACCGCGTAATCAAGGTTTCAGAAAACCGTACCTGGCCAGCACCGCCTGGCCGGCGGGCGACAGCACATACGCCACGAAGTCGGCCGCCGGTTGCGGCTGCTTCGTGCCCGACGTCACAGCGATCGGGTACGTGAGCGGCACATTCAGCGGCACGGGGCTCGCCACCTTCACCTTGTCGGCGGCGATGGCGGCATCGGTGGAGAACACCAGGCCGGCCTCAACCTCGCCGCGCGACACATAGTCCAGCGCCTGCCGCACGTTCTGCGCCAGCACCGCCTTGGCCTCCACCGGCTCCCACAGTTTGGCCGCTTCCAGCGCACGCTTGGCATAGCGGCCCACCGGCACCGACGCCGGATTGCCGATCGCCACACGTTTCACTTCGGGCCTCATGAGATCGGCCAGCGCATGCACGGGCACCGTGCCCGTGGCGGGCACGATCAGCACGAGCTGGTTGGCGACAAAGTCGTGGCGCGTCTCGGCCTTGATGACTTTCTCGGCCACGGCCTTGTTCATCGCCTCCTGATCGGCGGAGGCAAATACGTCAGCGGGGGCGCCCTTCACGATCTGCTGCATCAGCACGTCGGACGCGCCGAAGTTGAGCACCACCTTGGTATCCGGGTGCAGCACTTCGTACTGCTGCGCGATCGTCTTGAAGGCGTTGGTCAGGCTGGCGGCCGCCGAAACAACCAGGTCCGCCGCATGCGCGGGCGCTGCCAAGCCCAGCGACAACGCGGCGACCAGACCAAAGGTGCGCACGTGCGCGCGCAGCGAGAAACGTTGCATGACAGACCCGGGAAAGTGAATGGATGACCGGTCGTAATATACGAGTCGATATAACGCTCGGTCAATGCGCCGTGGCGCATGTCCGGTATCACCGATGCCGAGCCCGTTTCTCGTCACCTCGTTCCCGTTCCGGACTGCTCGGCAATTCATAAGCAAAACTCAAGATTCCTCAGGCTTGCGCAAAGGCGGCAATGACGATGCTAGCCTCTCGCTTACCGATACACGGGCGCCAGGACGGGGCCGAAATCGAGACACAAACAACAGCCGGCAGCGCACCAGTGGCTGATCAAGCCCCGGCATGCATGCCGCATCTCCACGCAGAAGTACCGCGCACAGCGCCGGCCGTTCTCGTGGTTCGGGATATCTGAATTGGGGGGAACAGGCATGGAGCCGCTCGCACCGGGCCACGCGCGCGTGGATCACCGACGTGGCCGCATCTCATTGCAGCATCTTGATGAAGATCTGCAGCGCCGGCTGCGCGCAGGAATCAGCGCGCTTGTCGGCCGCTCGCTCTATCAATGGGATGAAGTCCTGCCCGACCAGGCCGATGTGGTGGTACTCGCCCCCGGGTCGGCCGATGCGGTCGCTGCGGCCCCTATCAAGATCTGGCTCGACGAGACACCACAATCCAGCCTCGGCGACGACGCGTTCCACTTGCCACTTGGGTTCAGCCTGCCTGACCTCTGGGTGACGCTGGATCGCGTCGCGCTGCGTCTGATGGACAAACCCGCGCGTCCGAGCCCCTCAGCCGTCGGATCTCTTCCCACGCAAATCACTGAGGCGAGCCCGGAGCCGACCTATCGCCTGCTGCGCTGGGTCACGCTCGAGATGCATCTGCAGGCGCTGCGTTTCCGGCGAGCGATGGCGACCATGACCAATCGCGCGGTCAGCCTGCGTTGGCTGACGACGGACGGCGGACTCGAACAGGAAGAGGCCCGCCTGCTGCTGCGTACGCTGAACCGGCTTGGCGCCCTGCAGATCGACGTGCACCGCGATGCCCCCTTGGCGACCGCGCCCGCCAACGCAAGCGTTTCCCACAGCCGCTTCTTCGACGTCGTCGGGCGCTGGCTGCGAACGTCTCGCCATCAGCTACAAGGCCGGCCCTGAATGCATCGCATTGGTATTTTCGGCCCGATGGGCATCGGTAAGACAACAGCCATTCGCACGCTCTGCGGTGACGTGACCATCGATTGCGATGTGCCCAATCTTGATCGCCATGCGTCCGCCAAGGCCACCACAACCGTTGGCGTCGACTTCGGCGAGGTGGACCTGGGCAATGGCGAACTGCTGCAGATCTACGGCAGCCCCGGGCAGGACCGTTTCGATTTCCTGCGGGATTGGCTCATCTCCGTCATCGCCGGCGCGATCGTCATGGTTGACGTCAATGCGCCCGACGCGGGCGAGCGTTGCATTCCCCTGCTGCGTCGCATCGCCTCGGAACCCACGCAGCCATCCACGCTGGTGCTTGTGGCGCGGCCGGCCACGCCCGCTCGGGTCGATGCGTTCTCCGCCCAGCTCAGCCAGGTGCTCGGGCGGGCCATTCCGGTGGTCATGGCCGATGTCCGCGAGCGGGCACAGATGCTCGATATCGTCGAAATCATGCTCTACACCCTGCAAACATGAACGCAGCAGTATCCCCCGTTCCAGCCGAACTCACGCACGCCGCCACAGCGGTGCTGGCCAGGTACGCCGATGCGCTACCCGACCTGTCCGCCGCGACGCTCTGTACGCTCGACGGCTTCACGATTGCCTCTGCGCTGGACCCAACGCGCTATAGCGCGGCGCGCCTCTCGGCCATGACGAGCACGGTCATGTCGGTGGTCCGTGCGCTTGGGCGCGAAATGCGCTTCAGCACCTGCCACCGGATGGTGCTCGAAACCGACATGGGCACCATGGTGTTTCAGCCCGTCCGCCAGTCCGCGATCGTGCAGGTGTGCATGGCGAACCGGCACGATGCCGTGCTCGGGCGCGCCCTGTGGGAAGCCAAGCGCATCGCAGAAGAACTCGCTGCGCTGCCTGCCATGTCTTTGCTGCACCGACCCGTCTAGCCGCACTGGCCGCGGTCACACCGATTTCATCGCCACAACCTACTCACACCATCGGGGGAGTCAAATCATGAGCAATCTCAACAGTTCCATTACCCATCTCGCAACCTTCGACGGAGCAATGTGCGCCATGCTGGTCGACAGCGCCAGCGGCATGATCCTCGCATCGGCAGGCGATGGGATCGACCTCGAACTCGCCGCGGCGGGCAATACCGAGGTGGTTCGCGCCAAGCTCAAGACCATGCAGGCACTCAAGCTGGACGATGTCATTGACGACATCCTGATCACGCTCAGCAAGCAGTACCACATCATTCGCCCCGTCGGGAGCAAGCCCGGACTGTTCCTCTACGTCGTGCTCGACAAGAACAAATCGAACTTGGCGCTGGCGCGGCGCAAGGTTCAGGAAATCGAACAGGCCCTGAGTTTTTGATCGGTCGCGTGCCTGCGGCACACCGCATCACTGATTTGGACGGGCGGCTTCGTCAATGCAATCTGCAAGCCGCCCTGCAATAGGCTGGCGGCTGTGGCGGGGGCGTTCGATCAGGCCGATCTCGCGGTAGAAGGTGTCGTCGCCCAGGCTGATGGCACGTGTGCCTGGCGGCCAGGTGGCTTGCGCGCCGGTCTGCGGGGCAAGTGCGACGCCCTGCCCGCGCGCCACGAGTTGCGTCATGCCTTGCAGCTCGTCAAGTTCGATCACGTCGTGCGTGGTGATGCGCTGGTCGCGCAGGAACTGATCGACGCGGCGGCCGCCGAACGAGCGGCGGTCGTAGCGGATGAACGGTTGACGCGTGAGCAACGCGCGCCAGTCATCGCCGGGCACGCTGGCGGGCACCAGCAGCACGAAGGGCTCGGCCACCAGCGTGCGCCATTCCAGATCGGCCGGCACCGCAAACGGCGGGCGGATCAGCACGGCCAGGTCGATCTCGCCGGCATCCACCAGGCCGAGCAAATCAAGCGAGACGCCCGGCACGATGCGCGCACGGCAATGCGGGAATTCACTGCGAAATTGCACCAGCGCATCCACCAGAAACGACGTCTGCACCGAAGCAATCGCGCCGACGCGCACCAGGCCGCGTTGCTCATTGCCGCCCGCCTGGTCGCCCAGACGGTCATATAGCGTGACGATGTGTTCTGCCAGCGCCAGCGCATCGCGCCCGGCGGCGTTGAGCGTGGCCGAGCGGCCCGTGCGGTCAAAGAGCGGGAAGCCGAGCGACGCTTCCAGACGCTGGATCTGCGCGCTCACCGCCGACTGCGTCAGGCCGATGCGATCGCCCGCGCCCGCAAACGTGCCATGCCGGGCAACGGCGATGAAGGTCTTGAGTTCTCGAAGCATGGAGCGCGCGCGTCAATGGAGAAGCGCAAGGATACGCGCGCCGCGCCAGCTCACTTGGCAAACAGCGACGCCATGTTGGCAAACGCCTTCATCTCCATCGCGTTGCCCGACGGATCGAGGAAGAACATCGTGGCCTGCTCGCCCACTTCACCCTTGAAGCGGATGTGCGGCTCGATGATGAACTCGATGCCGGCGGCGCGCAGCTTGTCGGCTGCCGCTTCCCATTCGGGCATCGACAGCACTACGCCGAAGTGGCGCACGGGCACGTTGTCGCCGTCGACGGCGCTGGTCTTGCGGTGGCCGATTTCGTCCGGCGCGAGGTGGGCGACGATCTGGTGGCCGTAGAAATTGAAATCCACCCAGTCCGGCGAACTGCGCCCCTCCGGGCAACCGAGGATGTCGCCATAGAAGGCGCGCGCCGCGGCAATATCGTGGACAGGAAAAGCCAGGTGAAACGGTGCAAGCACGGGTGTGACGTCGCTCATGGTGTGGGGCAAAGGCGGCAGGGATTGAACAAGGCGGCACCGGCACGCAGGTGGGGGGCACCCACACACCAGGCCACGCCGATGAGTCTATGCGCATCCATTCATCCACAAAAGCGATGATTTTTTTCTCTGAGCACCATCAATATCGATGAATCAGCCAAAAAAGAAGCCGCCCAACGGCGGCGAAAGAGACACGCGGTAAGCGCGCCTGCATGAGGTGCAGGCCCGCAAAGCTCGGAATTTCAGGCGAAAACGAACGGCGTCATGACCGCTTCAACATCGGCCAACGGCAGGCGCACGGTGCAGACGGTGGCATCTCCCGGGACATTGGCAACGTGGAAACCCGCATCGCGCGCCAGGCTGATCATGCGGCGGTTGATGGACAGCACCTCGCCGAAGACTTCACGCGCGCCGGACACCCGGGCCGCACGGACCAGCGTGGCAAACAGGCGCCGCCCGACGCCCTTGCCCTGCCACGCATCGGCCACCAGCATTGCAAATTCGGCCACACCGTCTTCCACGACGAAGCGGCCATCGGCGATCAGGTCTTCGCCGGTGCCGTCGGGGCGCGCCACACTCACGACCAGCGCCATGTGGTTCACGTAATCGATTTGCGTGTAGGCGGCGAGCATCTCGTCGGTCAGCCGGCCCCCGCCCACCAGGAACCGCGCATAGCGCGACTCGGACGACAGCCCCTCTACCAGGGCAGCCTCAAGCGGGGCGTCTTGCGGCAGAATCGGGCGCACGGTGGCGATGGAGCCGTCGTGCATGGTCCAGCGGTCGATCCATTCGGCGGGGTAACGGTGGATGGTGTAAAGCATGGGGATCTCCTCACGCGATGGATCGTTGTTATTGACCGCCAGCACGGGATCACCGCCTGACTTTCTAATTTGAAGCTAGATTAGCAGAAACCCTGACTTTTGCAAGTAAAGTCAGAATTGACTATGCTTTTGCCATGAGAATCCCGGAACCCTTCCCCGTCCCAGCGGCGTCGGAGCTTGTGACGTCGATGGAAGAGCCCTGCTCGATCGCGGCCGCCGTGTCGATCGTCGGCGAGAAATGGACGCTGCTCGTGCTGCGCGAGGCGTTCTCGGGCGTGACGCGGTTTGATGAGTTTTTGCGCCGCACGGGGTGCTCGTCTGCGATCCTGTCGTCGCGGCTCAAGGCGCTGGTGACGTACGGCATCCTGCGCCGCGTGCCATATCAGGAGCCGGGCGACCGCGTGCGCGATGCCTACCGGCTCACGCGGGCGGGCGTCGACCTGCTGCCCGCCATCGTCGCGCTGATGCAATGGGGCGACCGCTACCTCACGCCCGACGGCGAAGGCCCGATCCTGTTGCGCGACCGCGAAAGCGGCACGCCGATCCATGTGGCGCTGGTCAATGCGCTGGGCGAGCCTGTTGCGCCCAAGAACTCGATACGCGAGCGCAATCCCCGTTATGGGCAGAGGGAAAGTGCTGCCGCCACGGCCGACGATACGCCGCCAGCCAACGGGTAACACACAACTTTACAGGCCCGGAAAAACGCCCTATCGTCGCGGATGAATGGGCAAATGGCCGCGTTTGGCCCGGCTTTCCAACGCATCCTGCGCCTTGCCCCATCGCTTGATGGCCGCCCCTCCTGATTTCGCCCTCGACCTCGCTGCTCACGCCCGGAACCACGACTGCCATGCCTGATGCCGTGGTACCGCTCTACCACCAGATCTACGTCGTCCTGCGCCAACAGATTCTTGAGGGCCGGTTCAGTGACGGCCCGATGCCGGGCGAAATCGAGCTGGCCCGCCAGTTCGGCGCCTCGCGCGTCACGATGCGGCGCGTGTTCGACTACCTCGTCAAGGAAGGTCTGGTGCGCCGCCATCGCGGCATGGGCACCTTTGTCGTCAAGCCCGATGACCCGGTGACGATGGGCGGCGGGGCCCAGACGCTGCTGCAGAACATCATCGACGTGGGCGAGCGCACCTCGGCCGTCGTCGTCGAATTTGAAGACGTGCTGGCCCCGCCCGACGAGGCCAAATGCCTGGAAATCGCACCTGGCACGCCGATCAAGAAACTCGTGCGCGTGCGCCACCTGGAAGACACGCCCATGGCGCTCATCACCACATGGCTGCCGCTGGACGTGACGAGCAAGCTCACGCTGGACCGCCTGGCAAACCAGTCGCTGCTGCGGCTGATCGAGGGTTCTGGCGTGCGGATCGATCGTGCGTCGCAAGTGGTGTCTGCCCGTTTGGCCGATGTGGCGACGGCGCAGTACCTGGATGTGGCGGTGGGCGCGCCGCTGCTGTCCGTCCAGCGCATCGTGCGCGAGATGAGCGGACGGCCCGTGCAACTGCTGCAGGGCCTTTACCGACCCGACCGCTACGAATACCGCATGGAGCTCTCGCGCGTGGGCGAAGACCGCGCTCGCCTGTGGATCGATAACGCCGGCCACGACGTGCAGGGCGGCCACAGCGAAGACGTGGAAGAGGCCCCTGCCTCAGCGCCCAACCCCGCCGGACAGCGCGCCTGACACCACCCCCAGCAAGGTTATTGGCCGCCAGCAGGCCCAGAGGAAAGTTGTTAGGATCGCCGCTTCGCTGCGATGCAGCAATTTCCTCCATGAGGTTTCCATGTCGACCTCGCCTGCGTCCCCCACGCCTGCCAACACGAATACCGCTACCGCATCTGCCGCGCCTGACACCCAAGGGTTGATCCGCCTGCTCACGGCCGGTGCGGGCATCAGCGTGGCATGCATTTACCTGAACCACCCGCTGCTCGGCCTCATTGGCCGCGACCTCGCCATCGCGCCGCACGCGTTGGGCGTGTTGCCGACGCTCACGGCGGCGGGCTATGCCAGCGGCATCTTCTTCTTCGGCCCGCTGGGCGACCGGTACGACCGTCGCATCGTCATCCTGTGGAAGGCGGTGCTGCTCACGCTGGCGCTCATCGCCAGTTGCCTTGCGCCCAACCTGCCAGTGCTGGCTGCGGCGGGCTTTGTGGTGGGGCTGTCGGCCACCATCGCGCAGGACTTCGTGCCCAGCGCCGCCGCCATCAGCACCGACCACAACCGCAACCGCAACATCGGCACGGTAATGACGGGGTTGCTGATCGGCATCGTCAGCTCGCGCGTATTCAGCGGCATCATTGCAGACCACTTCGGCTGGCGCGCGGCGTTCGGCGTGTCGGCAGTGGCGATTGTCGGGCTGGCGATTGCCGTGCGCGCGGCCCATTTTGGCGTGACGCCGCCAGCGACCATGCGGAAGCCGTACCTCACGTTGTTGCGCTCGCTCGGCACGCTGTTCGCCCAGCACCCGCGGCTGCGCGCGTCGGCCATCACGCAGGCGTTCATCGGCATTGCGTTCTCGGGCTTCTGGTCGACCGTGACACTGCATCTGACGGGTTCGCTCGGCCTGTCGACGGGGCAAGCGGGTCTGCTAGGCCTGGCCGGCGCAGCGGGCGCGCTGGGCGCGAGCATTGCCGGCCGATTGTCAGGCCGCGTTGCGCCAGGCCACATCGCGGCAGGCGGCGCGTTGCTCATGGCGGTGACGTTTGCCGCGATGGCGCTGTTCCCGCAATCGCTCATCGCCATCGTGATCGGCACGCTCATCTTTGACGTGGGCGTGCAGGCAGCGCTGGTGTCGCACCAGACCATCATTTACGCATTGGCACCCGAAGCGCGCAGCCGCATCAACGCGGTGTTCATGACGGCGCTGTTCATCGGCATGTCGGTGGGTGCGTATGGCGCGAGCCTGGCGTGGACAAGCGCGCGCTGGACGGGACTGATGACGTTCTGCACGGCGGCGGCCCTGGTGGCGCTCGGGCTGCGTGCGGTGTTCAACGTGCGGCAGGGGGCGCGGTGAGCCAAATCGGCCGGGTACGCGCGTTGAGCGTACCCGTTTCTGCGTAACCTCAGCACGCCTGTTCTACACCTCCCGCAACACACCATCTCACCTATCGGGGCAATTCCGGGGCGCGACAATCTGCGACATGTCGCTACAATTCTGAGGGTCAGCTTAGGCTGCCCACAGAACAACCACACCGAGACGCCCTCATGGATAGCACTGCAACCCCGCATGCGGTTGACCCGCACGACACACGCCGCCGTATCTTTGCCATCGTCGGCGCGTCGTCGGGCAACCTCGTCGAATGGTTCGACTTTTACGTCTACGCGTTCAGCTCGCTGTACTTTGCGCCGGCGTTCTTCCCCAGCGGCGACCGCACGACGCAACTGCTGAACACGGCGGGAGTATTTGCGGCTGGCTTCCTGATGCGTCCGATTGGCGGCTGGCTGTTCGGCCGCATTGCCGACAAGCACGGCCGGCGCACGGCGATGATGATCTCGGTGCTGATGATGTGCGGCGGCTCGCTGCTGATCGCGGTACTGCCAACGTACGCGCAGATCGGTGCGCTGGCCCCGTTCCTGCTGCTCGTAGCGCGACTCTTCCAGGGCCTCTCGGTGGGCGGGGAATACGGCACGAGTGCCACCTACATGAGCGAGGTGGCGCTGAAGGGGCGCCGCGGCTTCTTTGCCTCGTTCCAGTATGTGACGCTGATCGGCGGCCAGTTGTGCGCGGTGCTCGTGCTGGTGATCCTGCAGCAACTGCTGACGACCGCCGAGCTGAAAGCCTGGGGCTGGCGCATTCCGTTTGTGGTGGGCGCGCTGACGGCGCTGATCGCCCTGTACCTGCGTAAATCGCTGCACGAAACGCAGACCGCCTCGGCGCGCAAGGCCGAGCACGCAGGCACGATCCGCGGGGCGTGGCAGCACAAGGGTGCGTTCATGCGCGTGCTCGGCTTTACCGCCGGCGGCTCGCTGATCTTCTACACGTTCACGACGTACATGCAGAAGTACCTCGTCAACACGGCGCACATGGACACCAAGACTGCCTCCACCGTGATGACGGGCGCGCTGTTCGTCTACATGGTGCTGCAGCCAGTGTTTGGCGCGCTGTCCGATCGCATTGGTCGACGCAATTCGATGCTGCTGTTCGGGGCCCTTTCTGTGCTGGGGACGGTGCCGCTCATGAAGGCATTGGCCACTGTGTCGACCCCGCTCGCGGCCTTCGGCCTCATCACGCTGGCGCTGGCCATCGTCAGCTTCTATACGTCGATCAGCGGGCTGATCAAGGCTGAGATGTTCCCGCCGGAAGTGCGCGCAATGGGTGTGGGCCTGTCGTATGCGATTGCCAACGCGGTGTTCGGTGGTTCGGCGGAATACGTTGCGCTGTGGTTCAAGCAGGCCGGCACCGAATCGACGTTCTACTGGTATGTGACGGCGCTGTGCGCGGTGTCGTTCGTTGTGACGTACTTCATGCCAGACCCGAGCAAGGAAGGGTATCTGCGCCACGAGCCGTAACGGCTCGCCGCTGATCGATGCACGCTGGGGCGCCCTGATTTGGTAGAGCGCCCTTTTTCATGTCCATTTCGATAAGCGGTCTTGCCGGTCGCCGGGTTGATTTGGCACGCAGCTCCTGGACAGGAAGTCGGCAAGCGTTTTGGGGAAACCGACGCCGCTGACGCTGCAATGACATCTGCGTCCTACCCTTAGACCGCAGCGTGCGCGCCAAACTGCTGGCGAATCAGGTCCGGCGCGTAGCGATAGTTCCAGCGCAACTCGGCACCGGCGGCCACGCGCTCTGTGGCAAAGAAGGCGCGGATGGCAAAGCGTCGTCCGCAACGTGAAGTGGCCTCAAACACCGCAGCCTCCATGTTGTAGCCCGACTCCGCCTGCCGATCCGCCTTGCCGCGTTCGTAAGCAAAGATGGTGTTGGCCATCGCCAGGATGTTTTCACCGTCGACCCAGGAATCGATGCCGCCAGCGCTGGTGCTCAGCACGAAGGAATCATCGAGGCAGGTGTAATAAGTGGCGGGCGTCAGGAGCCGGCCGCCGTACACGCCAAGGCATTCGCCCACGGCAATGTCCCGGGCGGCAAATACACCGCGCTCGCCAATGAGCGCCTCCTCGCGCGCGTCGTTTAGGTCAGCGCGCTGCATCCGCCGGCACACAAGCGTGCGGTGGTACAGCGCGCCGCGCTGGCTGGGCGTCACATCGGCCTGCAGATACGGCCATACGGCGTCTGCCGGGTAACGCTCGAAGCGGTCTCTGGATCGTCCCGTCGGCTCAAGCGTGGTGATAAGAATGGGCTGCTCCATTTCATCGCGAAACGGATAGCGGCAGTCGACCTCGGGCGAATACGCGAGTCGCGCAATGGCGTGCCGCTGCTTGAATGCCTGCGTCTCTTCTCGAAAGGCCTGAGCGCACTTCAGCACGGCGAGGTCGTCCGGTTCTTCGGACGCCAATTCCAGAATTTCGGATCGCAGCGCCTGGGCGACTTCGTAAAAGCGCTCGTGCCGCGCGGCAAGTCCGCTCGTCTGAGCTGTCTGTTGGAGCGACGAGCGAATACGATCGGCCAGCGCATCGGCAAAGCAAGACGTTGATGACAGCATAAGCACCACGGCAGAAGGACGAGTCAGAAACGCCAATAACCATAGCGGGCAGCGGCCACATGGCGGCCCCACGGCGCGAAACGAACCGTTGCGGGGCGAAACGCAGCCCGCCGATCGAATCATGTTCGCAAAGGAAACAGCTCGCCCGATCTGTCACTGCGTTGCGCTGCGCCGATGGGCCGCGTCAAGCGGCTCGGCGGAAATCCGCCCCCCACTTCGGAGGGGGAACGTGGCACGGTTCCTGCGTTATTCGCGCCCGTTTCACCACAATAAAAATACGGGTGGGGTATGAACGAGAAGCGAATCCCGTCGATCGTGCCGGCGAAATGCGAACGCCGGTTCGACATGGGTGTTGTACTGAAACCGCGCGCAAAACGGAGAGCGCATCCGCGCTCAACCCAGGCTTCTTTCCGGACACATCGCAGTACAGCCTTGACCGCGTCTGCGGCAGCCTGCTCGACGGCATGTGCATCCCTCGTTCCGCTTTGAGCCCCAAGCACATCGCGTTGCGCGCAAACGTCTGCTTTCGGGAGGGCGCCTAGCCGCCAAGTCCGCCTGCCTCTGCGATGCCGCAGAACGCCATGGGAATTTCACGCGCAGGTTGCGCTGACGTGTTTTGTTCCCTGTCTTTTGCAGACCTTCGCCGTACGGTGACAGCGCTGTCCCTCATGACGCCCTTGCCTCTTACCTGGTTCCGCCTCCCTGGCCTGGCTGCCGTGCTGATCGGACTGTCGATGGCACAGCAGGCGCATGCCATAGCGGCTGACGAGCCGCTGCAACTGCATATCGAGCGCTCGACGCTCGAGCATGTCCTGATGGAAATCACGCGGTTGAGCGGTCAACCGGTGTCGTTCGCATCCAGCCTTGTGAAGGAGCGCTGGGCAGGCCCCATCGACGGCAAGATGACGGCCGCAGATGCGGCCCGGTTGGCACTGCAAAACAGCGGGCTGGCGCTCTCCGTACTGCCTGACGGCACGCTCACCGTCGTGGCGGCCGACAACGCCGGCGCACCCGACTCACCGCGTGACATCGGCTCGCTACCGCCGTCGGAAGTCCATGGCGCAGGCGACATAGGATTCGCGGTGGTCTCCAGCAGCGCCATCACCCGCGTTGAAATGCCGATGACGAGCATGCCGCACGCCGTCAATACGATCACGCGCGGTCTCCTGGCCAGCCAACAGCCGACCTCATTGAATGCGGCACTGGCGCAGGCCGGCGTGGCATCGGTATTGGCTGACCCCACAGCACCGCCGCTCTACGCCATCCGCGGCTACCTGACCAACACAATTTCGGTGGATGGCTTGCCCGACAAGCTCGGCTCCTTGCGGCCCGTGGACGCACTTGAAGAGATCGACGTCATCAAAGGGCCGAACGCCGACGTGGCGAGCGTCACCATGGCTGGCGGTGCCATCAATGCCAGCCTGAAGGCGCCAACCGCCGTCGCGCAGCGCAGCATCGCCATGGAGATCAGCTCGCACACCGGGCGTAAGGTGGTAGCTGACCTGGCCGGCGGCTTCGGGGGCAACGGGTTGTCTTACCGCTTCGTTGGGCTCAATGACACAACGACCGACAGCGACGCCGGATACGCGGGCCACCGCGTCAGCTACGGCCACGCCGCGCTGGGCTGGAACGACAGCGCAACGAGCGTTACCGCCGGCATCGAATCGCTCACCAGCCGGCAGCCCGTGCCGCCCGCCACCTTCGCGCTGGGGGGCGCACCTGCTCGCGTGCCCGTGCAGCTTCCCTTCGGCAACGTAGACGACCGCGTGGAAGGCAGCGGCACGCGCGTCTACTACACGGCCTCGCGCAACCTGACCGATGACTGGGCCATCCACTCGCGGGCGAGCTATGAATCCGTAAGAGAGGAATCGGCCCAGTGGGACCTCGGCTCGGCTTCGTCGTATAACGCCATGCCCAACAACACGATCTGCGGGCTGCGCCATACAGAGAGCCGCCTTTGGGCCATGTCGAACGAGCTGACGGGCACCTTGTCGCACAACGCCGTGCGCCATGCATTCACGCTCGGCTGGGAAGAGATCCAGGAGCGGCAGAACCTGATCAAACCGGGGTCCATCGCCCAGGTCACGCAAGACCCATTTGCGCCCGTACCGCTGCCGGAGGCAACGTTCGTTCCGGGCAACTGGTTGTCGCAAACGTTGCGGCAATCGATCTTCCGCCTGCGCGACCACGTCTCCATTGGCGACAGATGGGAGATGTCCGGTTCCATTCGCGCGAACAACTACGTCGCCCTGCTGCCCCATACGCAGTTGCGAGGCGTGGCCTGGACGCCTGCCGTCGGCGTGCTCTACAAGCTCACTCCCAGCACGGCGTGGTTTGCCGACTACATGCGTGGATTCCAGATCAACACCGGCTACTTCTATGACGGCACCGGCACGCAACCCGAGCGCAGCCGTCAGGTCGAAACCGGCCTGCGGTGGGAAAACGCCCACCACACGCTGACGGCACAGGCAGCGCTCTATCGCATCGATGCCAAGAACGTGAGCCTGGCCGACGTGTCGCACCCGGGCTACTACACACAACTGGCCGAACAAACCAACCAGGGCGTGGAACTGTCGATGCAGGGCACGGTGGCGCGCGGCTGGGAGGCCTCGTTGTGGTTGTCCACCTCTCGTATGTCGGCAAGGCTACCGGGCGGCTACGTACCCGGCGTGCCAGCCCGAAACGCCGCGCTCTGGACGACGTACACCATACAAAGCGGCGTACTCGCAGGCGCCGGCGTGGGGCTTGGCATCAGCGCGCAAGGCCGAGCCGATGCCCATGGTGATGTCTCGTTCCGGGTGCCCGGCGCCGTGCGCGTCGACAGCAGCCTCTTCTGGCACCAAAAGGGCTGGCGCATCGACGTCTTTGCCCGCAACCTCTTCAACGTGCGCATGTACGGCAACACCCTCAGCAGCAGCTACATCCCGATCCTGCCCGGCCGCACGCTGGCGCTGCGCGTCACGCACAACTTCTGAAATCCACTGTCGATTGGTCCACCGCATGCCCTGACACGGCGGCGCGCGCGTGAGTTTGCCTCCTCTCGCATCCCTCTGGCCTGCGATTTCGTCTCGGTGATCAGCGCTTCGGCCTCGCAGCATCGCCTGACGGCCGACATTCCCTAACGTTCCACCAAAGTCGCCCGACATGCCATTTCGCTTTGCGATCGGCGTGCCGGCACGCGGCTGCCCAGGGCTGCGCGGCCCGGCACGGGCAGAACGCGCAGGGCCATGCCGGCCCCGCGACCCGAACCGGAATCGGAAGCGATTGCCGTGCCGCCGTTTCTCTGCAGACGTCGGTCGTGCGGCGTTTCTCTCCTCTTTGTATCGGCATGCGTCCAGTCAGCGGCCTGGGCGGTGCCATGCATCACGCCTGCCCACTGAGGTGACACATGAATATGAAGGTCCAAGACAACGCTTCACTGAACATTTCGACCCAGCTCCAACTGGATCAGCCCGGCAAACAGAATCAGGCCGAAAGCCCGCTGCAGCATCTCGTGCAAGACATCCTGAAGGTGCTTGAAGCCATGCTGCGCAACGCCACCGCACAAGGCGGCGCCAATGCAGGTGCCGGCGGTGGCTCGGGTGGCGCAGCCGGCGGTGGCGCCCCGGGCGCGGGTGCTGCGCATGGCCCGTCTGCAAGCCAAGGTGCGCAAGGCGCCCAGGGTTCACAAGGTGCGCAGGGAGCCAGCAAGGGCCAGCAAGTTGGCGATGACAACGGCGGCGACTCCAGCAGCCAGGACCCGATGCAAGCGCTCATGAAGCTGCTGGAAGACCTGCTGAAGTTCATGACGCTCAGCGAGCAGATGCAGCACAAGCTCGACACGGGCGACGGCGCCAAGGGCGTCGATGGCGCGGGTGGCGCCAACGGCGGCAAGGGCCTCAATATGGACGACATGCTCCAGATGCTCGACGACGCGCTGCAACTGATGCAGCAGCAGATGATGTCGAACGCGTCCGGCGGCGGTGCTGATGGCGGTGCCGGTGCAGGCGCGGCGGGTGGCGCTGACGGTGGCGCCGGCGCAGGCGCGGCAGGCGGTGCTGATGGTGGCGCCGACGCTGGCGCGGCAGGTGGTGCTGATGGCTCCAACAGCACAGGCGATGCCGGTGGCGCAAACGGCGCTGACAACACGGGCGATGCCAGCGGTGCAAACGGTGCCGACAACACGGGCGATGCCAGCGGTGCAAACGGTGCCGACAACACGGGCGCAGCCGATGGCACATCCGGCACGAACAACGCCAACGGTGCCCAGGCCAGCGGCCAGAACAGCAACGACTCCATGATCGAACAACTGCTGAAGGTGTTGGACGATCTGCTGAAGATGCTGGCTCAACAACAGCAACAGGCGCTTGGCGGCGACCAGACGCAAGGCGGCGGCGCTGGCGCGGGTGGCGCTGGCAACGCTGGTGCGGCCGGCGGGGCAAACGGTGCAGGCGGCGCAGCGGGCGGCACGGCAGCCGGTGGGGCAAACGGCGCGTCCGGTGCATCCGGCACGCCGAACGCCTCCACGGCGGATGGCGCAAATGGCGCAGACGGCACCGGCAATGGCACCAACAGCCCCATGGCCCAGCTCGAGACGCTGCTCAAAGACATGATCAAGGTGCTGGAGCAACTGCAAGCCCAAAAGGCCGGCGGCGCGCAACAGCAGCAGCCCCAGGTGCAGGGCGCGTAACGCCAGGCCACTTAACCTGACGGCCGGGTAACGGCCGTCATTTTTGCTATCTCAAGCACGGAGACTCACCATGAGTATCTTCAGCAAAATCAAGCACGCCTTTCAGCACTTGGGCAATGACATCGCCAAGGTCGGCAAGGGCATCGCCCACGCCGCCGAGAGCGTAGGCAAGAACCTCGCCCACGACGTGGAAGCCGTCGCCAAACAAACAGCAGCCTTGACCAACGATCTGGTGCATCTGCGCATTCAAAAAGCGCTGCACGACGCCGTGGGCGTTGGCGAAGCCACCTTCAAGGGCATGCGGGATCTGAATACCGCCGCCTTTGACGTGGCCGAAAAATCGCTGGAAAACGCCCACCTGAGCAAGGGCCTGGACAAGGCCCTGAGCAAGGTCGACAAGGCCCGGGGCTTCGTGAACGACATCGCTGACCGCACGGTCAAGGGCATCGGCGACAGCGTCAACGGTTTCGCGGACAGCAGCATTGCTGCCGCCAAAGCGGCTGCGCATGGTCACTTTGGTGAAGCGCTGGGCGATATCGGCTCAGCCGCTGGCAACGCCGCACAGTTGGCCTCGGACCTGACACCCGAGGGCCTCGCCGCCAGCGCGGCCGTGGCAACACTGCAGAAGACGCACCTGGGCGGTACGGTGGTCGACTCGGTGGTGGAAGGCGCGCTGACCGGCGGCCGCAGCGGCCTGAAGGATGCGGTCAAGCTTGCCGCCAAGGAAGGCACCAAGGCCGAGGCCGGCGTACAGGCACAGAACCTGTTCGACAAGGTGAGCGGCAGCGGCAATGGCACCGGCGGCATGCTGCTCGGCGCTGCTGCTGCGGGCGCTGGCGTGGCAGGAGATTTCCATGCCTCGCGCAAGACCCGGCACGCCACGCAACCTGAAGCGCACTACGTCGGCACGCAACATCAGGCCGTCGCAGACGGCCACGAAGACGCGAGCCGCAAGGGCAAGAAGAAGCACGAGGCCGAAGTCGACTCCAGCAATGGCAACGGCAGCAACAAGGCCCAACCCAACGGCGCCGACCCCACCGGGCAGGATGCGCTCCTGCAGCTGCAACTCCTGCAACAGCAGTCCGCGCATCAACGCATGCTGAACGCCATCAAGTCGAACGGCAATGACGACGACGATGACGACGGCGACGACGTCACCTCCAAGGCCCCCGTATCGGCGCCGCAGTCCTCCGGCTCGAGCCAGGTGAGCGCTAGCGCCAACGCCAGCACGTCGACGCATAAGAAGGCCGCATAAGCCACCGCGTGCGTTTGTTTCACCTCGGCCCCACGCGATGTTGGCGTGGGGTCGTTGTTTTCCACCACCGGTGCGACGCCACCGTCGTACACCCCCCGACTCGAATCTCAATGCCTTCGATCAATCCATTCCGCCGCACTTCGCAGGCTCCGGCCGCAGAATCCACTCCAGCGCGCAGCAACGTTCCCGCCTACGCCACGCCCCCGCGGCAGGAGCCGGCACGGCAGCCCCGGCGCGGCGGTATTGCCGGATTGTTTGGGCTGCGCCGCTCGTCTGCCAATGCTGGCGGGCCTTCCGCTGCACGCCCCAACATCACCGCCGGCACATCACCCGGGACGTCGCGCACGGCACCAAACAGCCCACTCCATGCACGCGCCCCGGCGCCCGAAATCCCGCTGCATGGCGCCGCTGCCGTAAATGCGCGCATCGCCGGCTCCGGCGTCCGCCAGGCCCTGGAAGAATGGCACGCGCAGATGCATGCCCGGATTGCAGACTACCGTCCGGCAAACCCGCCTGCTCACTTCAATGCGGCACGACAGCTCGACATTGCACTGACGCATATCGAAGACGTGGCGCGAGGGCGTCGAGAGCCCGCAGACAAGATCGAACTGAAGGCGACGCCCGTGCTCCATCTGCCGGATCTCGTCTCCGAAATCGCGCACCTCAAGGCGCTCCACCTGTCGGATTGCGACTTGCGCGAGTTGCCGCATGATCTGGGCAACCTTGGCCTGCTGGAGACGCTCAAGCTGCACGACAACCAACGCTTGCACGCGGTGCCCGACACGCTGGGGCAGTTGTCGAGCTTGAAACATCTTGAAATCGTGGGAAGTGGTGTGCGCGAGTTACCGGCCATGCACGGTCTGGCGAACCTGGAGCACCTTGCCATCCAGCATTCACCGCTCACCGGGTTGCCACGCGACATTGGAAACGCACGCAAGCTGAAGACGCTGTCTCTGGCGCACACCTACCTGCGCGAGGTGCCAGCCAGCATCGGCAACCTGTCGAAGCTCACCGAACTGAACCTGCACCACAACGTGGGCCTGACTTCGGTACCCGATTCCATTGGGCAGTTGCGTCATCTGAAAACGCTCGACCTCTCGCACTGTCCGCAGCTACGCGCCGTGCCGGCATCGGTCGGAAGCCTGCGCCAGATCAAGACCATCGATCTGCGTGGCTGCACGGGGCTCACGATGCAGGGCCTGCCAAAATCGCTCATCACCCCGATGCCCGGCCGCAAGGTGCACTTTCCGGAACATCTGCACACCGAAATCGGCAAGGTGCGTGAAGAATGGGCGATGAAAAACGCGCCTCGCCTTCAATTGCTGCACGCCGACATCGAGCGCAAGAACGAAGAGATGGAAAATGCCGTCTTCGGTTCGGCAAGCGGCATGAATGACGGCCAGTTGGTCTCGGTCGCGTTTCGACTGAAGAATGCCCATGACCGGCTACCCGAAGTGAGGAATCAGGTCCTGCGCAATCCGACGGCCGTGCAGGCCGATGCGTCTACCGCCATGCAGCATGCATTGGCCAACGCGTTCAACATGGAGCCCGATCGCGAGGTGTCCGCACGTTTGGCTACCGCCGCGCGTGCGCTGCCGCGCGCCCTGCAGCATGAACTTGCCGATCTGGTGGCCTCCAGCGCGGGGCGCCAGTTGGTGATCGCCATTGGCGAAGGCGCGTTTGGCGTGCGCGGCTCCAGCCGGCTGCAACACATGCTTCCGGCGTTCGCTCAGAAGATTGCCGGCCACGCGCAGATCCAGAGCCTGCGCGAGCAGGCACGGCGCCATCCGTCAACCAACCCTTCGCACCAGGTGGCTGCACAGCTGGTACCGATTGTTCAGCAGTTATGGACAGCCACGCAGGCCCAGGCCACACTCGCAGCGCTTGCACAGCCGTTGCAGACTGAACTGAAACCGCTGCTGGCATCAGAAGCTGGCCGCCAGTTCGTGTTGGACCTCAGCAAAGTGGCCGAGGGCGCCAAGGGAACGAGTACACTCAGGCGTCTTCTACCGCAATTGGCGACGCGGATTGCGCACGACCCGAATGCGCAGGCCCTCCACCGGTTGGCACGGCAGGATCAGCACGGCACCGCAGACGAACGCCGCGAAGGCCTTGCGCTGGCATTGCTTCCCATCGCCCAGCGCCACTGGAATACGCTTGTTCAGCAAGGCACCGCCGGGCCGTCAAACCGCCCCTGACCGCGCGGCTGGCGGGCACGAATGACAAAGCCTCCCGAACGGAGGCTTTGTCGTGACTACATTGGCAAAAGCACTACAGCGCTACCACACGCGGTGTCAGCAGGAACAGCCGCTGAAACCGCTGCCCGGTCGTCTGGTCATGCCGGAACAGTGCTCCCAGCAACGGGATCTTCGAAAGCCCGGGCACAGCATCTACGCCCTTGGTCTGCTGGTCTACCGAGTAGCCGGCAATCAGCAGGCTTTCGCCTTCGTTGATGAGTGCCTGGGTGTTGATCTCGCTCTTGTTCACCACCGGCAGGTTGCCGACCATCTGACTGGTGATCTGGCCATCCTCAATATGGATGTTCATGCGAATGCGCGAGACGCCGCCGTCGGTGACCACCATCGGCAACACGCGCAACGACACGCCCGCCGAAATGCTGTACAGATCCGCCGACTGATACCCCGCCACCGGCACGTAGAAATTCTGCTTGCTGTCCATGATGGCCTCGGTGTTGTCGAGTGTGGCCACCTTGGGGCTCGCGGTGATGTGAGCCTGGTTGGTCTGCTGCAGCGCGCTGATACGCGCCATCAGGTAACGCGATGCCCCACCGATCACGGCGGTCAACACGCCCCCCGTTGGCGTAGCGGCAATGGCGGCAGCGGCATTGGCCGTTGTGGATACTGCATCGAGCGAGCCGGGATTGGACAATTGCGTGTTGGTGCCGTAGCCGGTTTGCATGTCGACGTGGCTGTTGTGCAGACGCCAGTCAACGCCGAGGTCTTCCAATGCGCTCTCGCTGATCTCGATGATATTGGCGCTGATCTCCAGCACAGCCGGGCGCGTGTCCAGCGATTCAATCAACGATTGGTGGGCCGCCATGCGGTCTGCGCGGTCTCGTACGAGCACCGAGTTGCTGCGCGGGTCTGCATGGATGATCGGGGCGCTGCCGCCGTCTTCCTGGAATGCATCGGTGCGGCTGCGGCCTTCGCCGCTGGGCAGCGGTGCTACAGAACCGCCGCCGGCATATTGGCCGATGCCGCCAGGCGGCAGCGGCGCTTTGCCGCCACTGCGATCATTGCCGCCCAGGCCTGAAAGCGCACGCGTGCCAGCGCGGCCTGCGTTCGCCTCGCCGGGGGCGACGCTGTCGACACGGCGGTCACTGCCGCGCTGCGGCGTGTTCTCCGTGCTCGGTGCGTTGTTGCCGTACATGCTGTTCAGGATGGACGCGACACCGCGAATGGTGATGGACTGGCCGTCCACCACCATGGTGTGATCCGTGGCCCAGGCATAGCGCAGCGGGAAAGTACGCACGACGGTGCGGTTGGCGTCCTCGCGGCCGCGATCGATCAGGCGTGCGATGTCCTGCACGAGTTCGACCAGGCGCGGCGGCCCGGATACGACCACGCTGCCGGTTTCGTCGTCATACAGCACAGGAAAGCGCGGGTCGGTCACGCCCAGGCGCGTCAACGCACGCTTGACCTGCGCGGTGGACGCGCGCTGCAGCGCGATGGTGGCGCTCTGCGCCTCGTTGGCGCCCGTCACACGCAACACGGCGCCGTCGTAGTACCACGCAAAGCCGAACGTGGCGGCCATGCGATCGAGAAACCGCTGCGGTGTTTCATTGAAGTTGCCCGTCACGCTGCCCTCGACCTGCGGCGATATCCACGTCATGACGTGCTGGCTGGCACCGAGGTCTCGCAAGACATCTTTCACGTCTTTGCGGTCGGCCACGTATTCAAATTTTTGCGACTGCCAGGGGATCACCGCCGCAGCGGCACTTCCGACCAGCGACAGCACCGCGATGGCCACAGCCATCAGGCACCGGCACGCGGCCAGCACGCGACCTTTCCGGCCCGCAATTCGAGTCAGATGCATGGTTGCACTCGTGAGAATGAAGAAGACAGACCGCACCAGCGCGCGGCCACGCGATACAGCGCCTGCGGCTTAACGCCAGATGGTTTCCGACGGCGCTTCGTTGAACTGCTTGCGATACCCCTTGACCAACGCCGAGCGACTGCGAATGCCCCAGCGCGATGCCGTATCGATGATGTTCGATGGCCCGCGCCCCTCGTCTAGCAAATCGGAGCGGATGCCCTCCAGACGCAGGCGCCGGATAACCGAGCTGGGCGACATGCCTACCGCGCTCTTGAACGCAAGTTGCAGCGCGCGTTCAGTCACGTTGATGTGCGCGGCCACCTCACGCGTGGTCAGGTCGCTGCGCTCAATGTTGTCGAGGATGTAGTGATACGCCCGGCGGTACTTGGCAGACAGCCGCGCGCTCACGTCATCGGACGCACGTGACGCGGCGGGCGTGGTCTGGCTGACGCGGCGCACGCCGGGCGATTCGGTGCGCAGGCAGCGCAGGGCGTCCTGCATATAGGCGGTGTAGTACTTGAGCGCACCGGCTGCGTCGCCACGCTGCGCGGCCATCTTGGCGCGGCAGTAGAGGTAGTCGAAATTCCAGCGGCGTGCGCCGAAAGACGTATCGCGGTTGCAGATCTGGTCATATACCTTGCCGGCCACGTCGTGCTGCTCACCGCTGAGCGCTGCCAGCACAACCTCCACCTTCGTCTGCATCAACAGGCGGCTACCCATGCGGCGCGATTGCCCGATGATCGCCATGAGCGGGTCGATTGCCGCGCGATCGCCATCTGCCATGCGGCGCAGCAGGCTCAGATATTCAGCGCGGCGATGGATCATCGCGGGCACATTCGCGTCGTGCTTGCCGTTGAGGGCCCATCCGTCGCGGCCGCCATGGTGGTGCAGCATCGCAGCACCCACTTCGGCCGACTGCCAGAACGCGTGTTCCAGCAAGCGGTTGGAGCATCGGATGCCAGCCTGCACCGCAAACTCGTACACGACGAGATCGAGCGTGGCGATCCAGCCGGCATCATTGCGCTCCGTTGCAATGGCGCGAGCCGATTGCAGGGCCTCGTCTGCTGCGTCCTGCTGACCGAGCTGGTGGTGCACGAGGGCCAAGCCCATCATCCCTTCGATGCGCTGCAGCCATGTCGCGCCATCGTCTTCGGCCATGCGAGAGAAGCAGCCCGCCGCGGCCGAATAGCGATCGCGCAGCAGCGATTGCCAGCCCATGTTGCGGCACGAGACCACGCGCAGTTGATCATCCGAATGGCGTATCAGACGCTGCGCGGTGCGGAACGCTTCTTCGGCGTCTTCATCGCACTCCAGCAGCATCGATGCATCGGCCATGGCGAGCACGCCGGCGTAGTCGCCCGCCTCCTTGCCGTGCAGGCCGGCATGATCATCGACCAGTTGATACGCGCGGTCGAAATCCTCCGCGAAGACGGCCTGCGCATAGTCAGGCAGACGCTCACGCGCTGCTAGTCCGGAGGCCAAGGCAAAGTAGATGTTTCCCAGCATGTCGACGCTCCCGTGTCAGAGATTGCGGCTGGCAAAGGGCTGGCCGCTTGGTGTTGGATTTCCTAAGGACATCCTAAGAAATCGCCGCACCGACAATCTCAACAAAGCTTCGTCAGGCGCTGAACAATCCTCACCGCATATTTTTCGGTTTTGACGACGTGCCATCGCCCACCAGCCCGTTCTTGACCCGCTGCAGCAACTGGCTATATGTAAGCGTGTCCCGCACCTGGCTGGACATGGCCACCACCAGCGCCGTGACCATGAGGATGGCCACCGCACCCTTGATGGGCTGGCCGAGCGAAGCGGGTTCGAGCTTGTCTGCCGCACGCGAAAGCAGCCCGATGCCGGCGTCGATGAGGAACAGCGTCATCATCACCGGCGCGGCCAGCTTGACGGCCGTGGAGAAAATGGAATCGGTTTGCTGCAGCAGAAAACTTTCGGCCACGGCGCTCATGTCAGGCAGCGTGGCGCCCAGCGGCCACCAGTGGAACGACTCGAACACCACGCCCAGCAGGAACAGCATGCCACCCGCTGCATAGAACAGCGTCACGGCCAGGTTCAGCAGCGTGTTGCCGATGGGTGTGTTCTGGTCACCCTGCAACGGGTTGCTCATCTGCACGTTGTTGAAGCCCGCCATGTTGTCGACGATCGTGCCCGCCGTCTGCGCAACCCAGAACACCGTGGACGCCGCGTAGCCAAGACACGCACCCAGAAAGATCTCCTTGCCCGCCAGCAGGAACCACCGGGCCGCGCTCAGGTGTTCCGCCACGGCGGGTGGCTGCGCCGCCGCCACGATGATGGCGAGCGTGTAGACCACACCATTGCGCGCCGTGCCGGGCATGGACTGATCGCTCGTGGCCGGCAGGATCGCGAAGATGGTCATGATGCGCACGCACGACAGCGCGAGCAGCGCAAGGATGACCTCCGCGCTTTCATCAAGATCAAACCAGGCGTGCAGAACGGTATCGATGGCTTCCATATGCGGGCGTGAATATCGTAAGAATGTTTCGTCATCAAGCCGCTGCGCGTGGGCGCGGACGCGCCAGGATGGCCTCCACGGCCTCTTCCTCGGTGGCAAGCTCGCGCTCGGTGGCTTCCTGCTGGTCGATCCGCTCTGCAGTCTTGCGGCATTGGTCGAGCATGGCATCGAGCCGCGCCAAGGCCTGGCGGCGCGCCTTGAGTTCGGCCTCGCGTTCAGCCACGGCGGCGTGCGCAGCCGCCACGTCGTGCTCGGCCTGCACGACCGCATCGTCCAGTTCGCCGCGAAACGCGTCGTAGCGCAGGTATGCATCGGCCAGCAGCACGGGGGCGGCAATCAGCTGATCCATGCGGTCGATATGCCCGCGCAGCCGCTCATGCGCGCGCTCGCACGCGTCTTCACTGTCTTGCGCGGCGGCCTGTGCATCCGCCACGCCTTGCTGTGCGATAGCGATCTCCGCTTCGACACGACGGCGCTGGCGCGTTTTGGCTTCGATCAGCGTGTGCCATACCGCGGAGCGCTTGCGCTTCATGTCTGGCCTACCTCGCTCAGCAGTCGATATGTCTCATCTGGGCTGCACCACTCGTCGGTGCGTTGGCGCAGGAAGTCTTCCATCCATCCGTTCCATTGCACGGCGGTGTCGGCCACGGCATCGCTGCCTTCCTTGTATTCGCCCATCTGCAGCAGCGTCTCGACTTCGTTGTACTTGGCGAGCAATTGCCGCATGCGGCCGGCGGCGGCGCAGTGGTCAGCCGGCGCGACTTGCGTCATCACACGGCTCAGGCTGTTCAGGATGTCGATGGCCGGATAGCGATTGCGCGCGGCAATATCGCGCGACAGGATCAAGTGGCCATCCAGAATGCCCCGCACTTCTTCGGCCACGGGGTCGTTGCCGGATTCGTCTTCGGCCAGCACGGTGTACAGCGCGGTGATGGAGCCCGTGGCGCTCATGCCGGCACGCTCAAGCAAGCGCGGCAGCTCGGCGAACACCGACGGCGGAAAGCCGCGCCGCGTGGGCGGCTCGCCGGCAGCAAGGCCGATCTCGCGCTGCGCGCGGGCAAAGCGCGTGAGCGAGTCCATCATCAGCAGCACACGCAGGCCCTGGTCGCGGAAATACTCGGCGATGGCGGTGCCCACGTGCGCAGCCTTGGCGCGTTCCACGGACGATCGATCCGACGTGGCACACACCAGCACGGAGCGGCGCATGCCTTCCTCGCCCAGGATCTGCTCGATGAATTCGCGCACCTCGCGGCCGCGCTCGCCAATCAGCACGATCACGTTGACATCGCACTCGGTGCCGCGCGCCAACATGCCGAGCAGCGTGCTCTTACCCACGCCGGCCGGCGCAAAGATGCCCATGCGCTGCCCTTCCGCCAAGGTGGCCAATCCGTCGATCACGCGCACACCAGTGGCCAGCGGCTGTTCCACCAGGCGGCGCGACATCGGGTCAGGCGCCTGCGCAAACACCGGCACATAGTCATACACATCCAGCGGCGGTCCGCCGTCGGCGGGTCGGCCCAGGCCATCCAGCACGCGGCCGAGCAAGCCGGGCCCGCTCCCGACCGAAAGCGTGCGCCCGCTGGGCACCACGCGGGTCGAGCGCGATAAACCCACCACGCCGCCAAATGGCGCGAGCAATGCAAAGTGCTCGCTAAAGCCGACCACCTCGCCTTGCTGAAGCGCCGTGCCATCCGGTGTGGTCAACGTGCACAGTTCGCCAAGCTTGACGTCCACGCCGCCCACACGCAGCAGCGTGCCCGTCACCTCCACGACCTTGCCTAGCCGCTGGACGGGCGCCACGCTACGAATCGCCTCGTCCATGGCGTCGATCAGCGCAGCCTTGGTCATGCCGCATCCTCGTCAAAGCCGCCGTCGCCATCTGCGAAATCTTCTTGCGGATCGGCATGTTCAAGAGGCTTGCGCCTGCGCGCTGAAAGCGCCTGTCGCAGGGCCGCCAATTGCACACGCAGGCTCGCGTCGGCCACGCCGTGGTCCCATTCGCATTGGCAATGCCCAGGCTCCGCACGATCGTCGGCCAGCACCTCGAAGGCAGCATTGAGCGAGCCCGTCTGCACGGCCTTGGCGAAGGCGGCGCGAGCCGGTTCGATCTCGTCTGCGCACACGCGCACCGTCAGGCGCGCCTGGCTTTGCAGCACGCGACCGAGCGTGGCGGCCACGCGCGCGAACAGCGCCTGGCGATCGGATTCCAGCACCACGTGCTCGACCGCCTGCATGACCGTGGCGATCAGGCGGTCTTCCTCGCGGCGCGTGGCCTCGTCATCGTCGTACGCACGCGCGGCCATGGACGCGTGAAAATCCTCCAACGCACGTCGCTGACCGGCGGCATAGCCAAGCTTGGCGCTGCGCTGCGCGCGCTGCTCGGCTTGCCTGAGCAACTCGTCGGCATTGGCCTGGGCTTGCGCCACGATGGCTTCAGCCTGGGCGTGAGCCTGCGCCAATGCGGTCTCGCGTGCTTCTTCCACGGCCTGCCATGCGGCATCCAGCTCGACCACGTGCCCGTAGTCTTCAGCACGAATCACGTCTGAGCCAATGCCCAGCGGAGCATCGCGCCTCAACCAAATAACCATGACAACTCCGGAAAGAGAACAGGCAACACAGCCATGAAGCCTTCGGCTTGCGTTTCAGCGGTTGGCGTGCCGGCGCACGGCGGTACCGGCGCTTGCATGCCGATCGTCAGGCGCATCAATTGCGCGAGCGACAGATCCGACACCGTACCGTCGGCAATCAGGGCATGCAGGCCCGCTTCTGCAAGCTGCGCCAAGTCGAGCACCGGCAGCGGCCCACCGGCGTCTGGCGCCCAGTGCTCGCGTTGCGTCAAAGCGGTGAGCGCTGCCTCCCCCAACAGACCGGCAAGACCGGCGAGGTAAGCACCGTCAATGCACCGCGCCAGCGCGGCGCGCCTGCCTATCAGCATGCGGGCGGCCAGCACGCGCTGGAGGTCGTCTTTATCGAGCACCGCCAGGCGATGCGCGTGCGAAAGCAATGTCGGCAAGCCCACCTGGCCCACACCAAGCGCGATACACACCTGCCGCCAGTCTTGGGCTGCGCCCGCCGGCACATCGATTGCCCGTGGGGCCAGCGCCGACGCATCGCGCACGTGCGCAAGCCCATGCAGCCGCTCTTGATACGCGTGCAACATGCGCAGGATCATGGCGGCGGCCGGATCGGGTGCGGCGCTCGTGTGGTTCATGCTGTCGCGCGCTTCTTCCAGCGTGCCGGCAACTTGTCTTCCAGGCGCGCGCGCGCTGCGTCAAGCCGCGTCCGTACAGCAGACAGCCGGGTTGCGGCACGCCACAGCAGGACGATCACGCCCAGCGCACCCACCACGGCGCCGAGCGTGGCCCACGACACACCGGCGGGCGCGCGGCTGGCGACATCGGCGGTGGGCGCATCTACGGTGCCGGGCACCAGCGTGACGCTGACGTTCTCATAGGTGAGCCCCTCCACGCTGTGCACGACCAGGTTCTTGATGCTGGGGACCAGCGAAGACACGTTGGCGCTCGGGCGGTATTTAATGAACACCGATGCGCTGGATGGCTTGACCACGGTGGCCAGCGGATCGTTGTTGGGCAGCACGATCTGCACGTTGGCTACGGACACGCCATCAATGCGCGAAAGCGTTTGTGAAAGCTGCTGCGATACGCCGTAAATGAAGCGCACCCGCTCTTCCGTGGGCGTAGAGATGAGCCCGTCCTTCTTGAAGATGTCGCCCAGGCTCGCGTACTTCTCATGCGGCAAGCCGTGGCTGTGCAGGACTTCCATCGCGCGGGCAAAGGCATCCTGGTCGACCATCACCGTCCAAGTCTTGCCGTCGTCTGGCGAATTCTTCTGCGCGTCGATGCCGGCCTGCAGCAGCACGGTCAGCATGTCGTTGGCGTCAGCCTCGCTCAGCTGCGCAAAAAGCTGCTTGTTGCAGCCCGCCAGCAACGCAGTCAGCACAAACAGCAGTGCCAGCGCGCCGCGCCGCATGCGGCCGGATGGAAGCGCGGTCCGCATCATTGGTTCCGCATCAAGGTCTGCACGGCGTTCTTGCCGGAATGCGCAATGGTGCTGCCCAGATGGATCTTCGTCATGGTGGCCGCGCACTCCATTTGCACACGCACGCCTTCGGCCACCACTTCCTGCACCGACATACCGCGCTCGGCTTCGGTCATGGCCTCCACACGCGCCATCGACGCCTGCACGGCGGCATCTTCCTTCTTGACCAGTTCGCCAACGGCCGAAGGCGCCTTGCTGTGGTGCTGACCGTGCTTGGCGTTCTGCAGCATGGATTCGAAACGAGCGACAAGCTCGGGCGCTGGCGTGGCGGCTTCAGCCGGGGCAATGCCGGTGCCCGGCGTGCCGGCAGTCACCGGCGGAATGGCGGTCGGACCTTGGATCATGATGGACTCCGGGAGGATGGTTAGGCGCGGGTGAAGTAATGCGCGCTGTGGTACGCGCTCAAATCCACGCTTTCTGCGGCGGGCGCCGCGGTGGCGGTGCCGAACGTGCCGGCATCCATTTCTTCCTGCACACCGATCAGCGTGCGCACCAGCGCGACGGAATCGGGGTCTTCGTCGCGGGCCAGCACCTCGTTGGCATACACGTGCCATTCCTGATCGCCCAGGGCGTTCAGGCACAGGGCCATCATGGCCGAGGCAAACGGCACCACGCTCTCGGCGCGCTCGCCGTTGTGCAGCTCACGCAGGATGCGCGCGGCATCGGCGTATTGATGCCGGCCCACCAAAAGCCAGCCTTCCACCAGGTCGAGTTCGCGAAAATTCGGGCGCAACGTGCGCAATGCAGTCAGCAGCGATTGCGCGTTGTCGAACTGGCCGCTGCGCGTTGCGTACATCAAGACTTCGAGCAGCCCGCCCAGCAGGCGGTTGCTACATTGAATCGGTTCCATATCGCAGGGTTCTCCGTGTCGGGTCATGTCGATACCGGCATTGATAGACCGGCCGACCTCGGGTGGAACCATAGACGCCCGCATGCCGCGCGCCGGCCAACCGCCCCGAAAAAGAGCGCCCGACCCCGAAGTTGGCCAGGCCCTGTGCGTCAGTGCGCACAACGCAAGCCCGCCCGCTTTCGCCGCGCCCTCCCCGCGCCCTGCTCTTTCTTTCCCGGGTTTCGGAACGGCGCATCCACCTTCGCTCAGGCGCCAAGCGCGTAGCGCCCGCGTCTGCACAATGCGTCGCATCGCTACGGCACCGTACGCCGCGGCCTCCCCCGTCGACACCCAGGGCACCGCCATGTCGGACGAAAAAACCGAAGAGCCCACAGACAAGAAACTCAGAGATGCGCACAGAGACGGCGAGACCGCCAAGAGCGCCGACCTGATCGCCGCCGTCGTGCTGCTGGCGGGCTGCCTGCTGCTTGCCATGACGGCATCGCTGCTGGGCGACCGCTGGCGCGCGCTGGTCGACCTTGCGCTCGATGTGAACAACAGTCGGCACCCGGCGATGACGCTCAAGCAGACGCTCGGCCACGTCGCGCTTCAGCTGGCGCTGATGACGCTGCCGCTGAGCCTGGTGTTTGCGCTGGTCGCATGGATTGCCACGTGGGGGCAGACGGGCATCGTGCTCTCGACCAAGCCGCTCGAACTGAAGATGAGCGCCATCAACCCTGCATCGGGTCTAAAGCGCATCTTCTCCATGCGCTCGATGATTGACCTGCTCAAGATGGTGGTGAAAGCGCTCGCCGTTGGGGCCGCGCTGTGGAAGCTGGTACTGATGCTGCTGCCGACCATCGTGGGCACGCCATATCAGCCAGTCATGGATATCGCGCAGATCGGCATGTCGATGCTGGTGAAGCTGCTGGGCGCAGGCGGTCTGCTGTTCCTGCTGCTCGGCGCGGTGGACTTTGGCATCCAGCGCTGGCTCTTCATCCGCGACCACCGCATGAGCAAGGACGAAGTCAAGCGCGAGCACAAGAACAGCGAAGGCGATCCGCACATCAAGGGCCAGCGCAAGCAACTGGCACGCCAGATGGTGGACGAGGCCAAGCCCAAACAGAGCGTGGCCGGCGCGCAAGCCGTGATCGTCAACCCCACGCACTACGCCGTGGCGATTCGCTACGCGCCCGAAGAGTGCGGCTTGCCGTGCATCACCGCCAAGGGCGTCGACGACGAAGCCCTGAGGTTGCGCGAAGAAGCGCAGGCGCTGGGCATTCCGATCATCGGCAACCCGCCGCTGGCACGCGCACTGTACCTCGTGAAGCTGAACGACCCCGTGCCCGAAGCGCTGTTTGAAACCGTGGCAGAAGTGCTCGCCTGGGTCGGCGAGATCGGCGCGAAAGACACCGGCGCTAGACACACCGGCGCAAGCCCTTCCATCTTGAACTGAGGCATCCGATATGGCCAAGAAGACCGCCTTCTCTGAATTCAGCGGCGAAATCGGCATCGCCGCGTTGGTGGTTGCCGTCATCGCATTGATGGTGCTGCCGCTGCCCACCGTCCTGATCGATTCACTGCTGGGGCTGAACATCACGCTATCGGTCGTGCTGCTGATGGTGACGATGTACATTCCGGCGGCGACATCGCTGTCGGCATTTCCGTCGTTGCTGCTGTTCACCACGCTGCTGCGGCTCTCGCTGAACATCGCGTCGACCAAATCGATCCTGCTGCATGCAGACGCCGGCCACATCATCGAGAGCTTCGGCAAGCTCGTGGTGGGCGGCAACCTGGTGGTGGGTATGGTGGTGTTCCTGATCATCACCACTGTGCAGTTCATCGTGATCGCCAAGGGCTCCGAGCGTGTGGCCGAGGTCGGCGCACGCTTCACGCTCGATGCCATGCCCGGCAAGCAGATGAGCATTGACGCCGACCTGCGCGCTGGCCACCTGAGCGCAGACGAGGCCCGCAAGCGCCGCGCGCTGCTTGCCATGGAAAGCCAGTTGCACGGCGGCATGGACGGCGCCATGAAGTTCGTCAAGGGCGATGCGATTGCCGGCCTGGTCATCACGCTGGTCAACATCCTGGCCGGCATCGTGATCGGGATCACGTACCACGGCATGACGGCTGGTGAAGCCGCCAACCGCTTTGCCGTGCTGTCCATCGGCGACGCCATGGTGTCGCAGATTCCTTCGCTGCTGATCTCGGTCGCGGCCGGCGTGATGATCACGCGCGTGTCAGACGACGACCACGGCGCCAAGCCAAGCTCGCTTGGCAAGGAGATCGTGCGGCAGCTCTCGACCAGTGCACGGGCCATGTTCACCGCCAGCGCGCTGCTGGCCGGCTTTGCGTTGGTGCCGGGGTTTCCGTCGTTTCTGTTTGTCGCGCTGGCAGGTGCCGTCTTCGCCTTTGGCTACACGTTGCGCAAGCGCCTGAACACGGGCAGCACGGCCGACACCGATACCCTGCCCGCGCTGCTGCGCGAAGGGTCGAAGGACAAAGCGCCGACGATTGCCGACAAGGCCCCGTCATTCACGGCACCCCTGGGGGTTCGCCTTGGCACGCGGCTGGCAGAGGGGCTCGACATTCCGAAACTCGATGCCGCATTTCAAAGCGGGCGGCATGCATTGGCTGAAGAGCTGGGCCTGCCCTTCCCTGGCATTGCCGTGTGGAAGAGCGCCGCGCAACCCGAAGACGCCTATGAGGTGCTGGTGCACGACATCCCGGGTCAGCCGGTGGCGGTGTCCGACGGCAAGGTATCGGTATCCGATCTGCCCGAACCATTGCGTGCGCAACTGGACGCCACCCCGGATACCGCGCCCCACGCTGAACAGGTGATTGCGGACCACGTCGTGCACGTGCTGCGCAAGCACGCGCATCTGTTCATCGGCCTGCAGGAAACGCAGTGGATCATGGAACGTGTGACCACCGAGTACCCGGGTCTGGTCACCGAGGCACAGAAGGCTGTGCCCGCGCAGCGCATGGCCGACGTGCTGCGCCGCCTGCTGGAAGAGCAAGTGCCCATCCGCAACATGCGCGCCATCCTGGAAAGCCTTGTCATCTGGGGCCCGAAAGAAAAAGACACGCTGATGCTGGTGGAGTACGTGCGCGGCGATCTGGGGCGGCAGATCGCGCACCAGGCCACATGCGGCTCACGCAAGATGCCCGCCATTCTGCTGGACCCGACGGTGGAGCAGGCGGTGCGCCAGGCGATCAAACCCACGCCGGCGGGCAACTTCCTGACGCTGGATCCGCAACAGGTCGACACCATCGTGACGCGGCTGGAGCACATGAGCCGCAGCGCGCCGCAATCGGCAACAACGCCGGCGGGTGCGCTTGCCATCGTCACGTCCATGGACATCCGACGCTATGTCCGCCGCATGATCGAGCCGCGATTGCAGGCGCTGAACGTTTATTCGTTCCAGGAGCTGGGCGCGTACGTTGATCTCCAGCCCGTGGGCAAGCTCACGCTGTAAGCCGCCATGACCACGCCCGTACGCCTGTGGCGAGCCCCGCCCATCGTCCATCCGACCACGCCCGTCCGGCGGCCCGTAGCGCAACGCAGCGCTGACGGGCGGGCCGGCATACAGGCCGAACCCTGCGCGGTTGAAAGTACCAGCTGGATACCGCTCGATGCGTACGGCGACGCTGCATGCGAAGACACCGCCGAGCACGAACCGCCCACCCAAGACCACGCCGACGCGCAGCCCGATGAAGCGCAGCCCGAGACCCCGCCGCTGCACACCTCGGCCATGGCCAGCCGCCTGGTGCGCACGTGCTCCGAGATCAGCGTGGGGAGCACCGTGACAGAACATCTCGCGCAGTTGCTCTCCAAGTTCTGCGGCTCCCGCGTTGTAAAAGCCAACAGCGAATGCTGGGAAGTCACGCTCGACCTCGACCCGCGCGTGCTGCCCGACACCCGCCTCACCCTGCGCCTTTCGCCCCACACGCTATGGCTTCGCTTCCTGGCGGCACACCCACGGGCGCGCGACTTACTCTCCGAGCACGGCGATGCACTGCGCCAACGCATTCACGTTTTGCTGGAGCAGCGCATCGATATCGAACTCGAAGTGTGGTGACCGTTGCCACACCCCACCCGACACCTCCCGCTGACTCGCTATGGACACCGGGCTTACGCCATCCCCGCTCGATGCGCATCTGCGTGCGTTCACGCCGGCCCAGGCCGCGTTGACCCGGCTGATCGGCACGCCGTTCCCAGATGACGACGGACGCCACTGGCAACTGCACGCCGTAGACCACGCCGCGCCCATGCAGGCGCCCATGCGATTAGGCATTCGCTCATCGCTGTGTGCGGTCGACGTTGTTGTTGAAGGTGCAAACCACCCCGCGCTCCACGCCATCGCACACGAAGCCGATGCGCAACGCCGCACGGCGCTTGCCGGGCTTTGGCTGACACCGATGCTCGACACGCTGTCTGCGGCGGGCCTGGGAGACGCCACCTTGGCGACATTCACGCGCGAACACAACGATGCGCAACGTAGCGATCCGCCGGAATTGCCGATGCGGCTCGATGGGCCATACGGTGAAACGGCATGCCGCATCGCCACGCTGGATTGGCATGCCGCGCCGCCTGCACCGCCCGTGGCCGATCGCAACGCTGTGCTTGCACAACTCGGCGTGGTGGGCCTGCCGGTGGGCGTTCGTATCGCCAGCCGGCGGTGCGCAACGCACACCCTCTCTTCGCTTGCGGCCGGCGACGTTCTGCTCGGCTGGGGCCAGCACGCCTATTGCCCCGACACCGATGCAGGCGCCGTACGCCTGACATGCGGCGACAGCCGACGCGCCCACTTCACTGCCCATGCTCACTACAAGGAAGGCACTGTGACGATCCTCGATGTTCCTACGCTCGCTGACGACGACACCACCTCCGCGCACTGCACCACATCCGAAAGCACTGACGGCATCGCAGTAGAAGCACTGGAAGTGCCCGTACACCTTGAGGTTGCCGTGATGAGCCTACCGCTGGCCGAGCTGGCCGCGCTGGCACCAAACCACGTCTTGCAGTTGCCCGTCTTGCTGCGTGATGCCACGGTACGCCTGGTCTGCCACGGCCAGACGCTCGGCCACGGGCAGCTCGTGGCAGTGGGTGAGCATCTCGGCTTGCAGATCTCCGCCATGAGCGCGCGCCATGCAGAACATTGAATTCGCCTCGCTCATCATTGCGGCGGTCGCCATTGCGCTGTTGCCGTTTGCCGCCATGGTGGTCACGTCGTACACCAAGATCGTGGTCGTGCTCGGGCTGCTGCGCAACGCGCTGGGCGTGCAACAGGTGCCGCCCAGCATGGTGCTCAACGGCATTGCGATGATCGTGTCGTGCTTCGTAATGGCCCCCGTTGGCATGGAGGCCATGCAGCGCGCCCACATGCAACTCAATGATTCCAGCGCGAACGTCAGCCAGGTCATGCCGCTGCTCGATGCCGCGCGCGAGCCGTTCCGGCAGTTTCTGGACAAACACACCAATGCACGCGAGAAAGCGTTCTTCATGCGCTCGGCGCAGCAACTCTGGCCGCCAGCCAAAGCCGCACAGCTCAAGGAAGACGACCTGATCATCCTCGCGCCCGCCTTCACGCTGACGGAGCTGACGGCGGCATTCCGCATCGGCTTCCTGCTGTATCTGGTCTTCATCGTGATCGACCTCGTGATCGCCAACCTGCTGATGGCGCTGGGGCTGTCGCAGGTGACGCCCAGCAACGTGGCCATTCCGTTCAAGCTGCTGCTCTTCGTGGTGATGGACGGCTGGTCTGTGCTGATTCACGGCCTGGTCAACACCTATCGTTAAAGGGGGCGCCATGGACTACGACAACATCACGCGCCTGACCAGCACGGCGCTCATGCTGTGCCTGCTGGTGTCTTTGCCCGCTGTGGCGGTGTCCGCCATTGCCGGGCTGCTGATCTCGTTCGTGCAAGCCGTGACGTCGCTGCAGGACAGCAGCATCTCGCACGGTCTGAAGCTCATCATCGTATCGGTGGTGATTGTGGTGGCTGCGCCGTGGGGGGCTGCATCGATCCTGCAGTTCGGCAACACGATCCTGCAATCGCTCTTCCAGTAAGGGGGTGCCATGACACGTATCTCCGCCTCGACGCCCAACGTTCTCTCGTTGCCCGATCCGGTACAGGCACCGCAGAACACGGCTGCGCCGCACCATCGCAAGCATCATCGGCATGGCGCGCACGGACACCACCATTGGGCCGAGCAGCTGGTCGAAGATCAACTGCACCGCCACAAGCACGTCGCGCAGGTTGCGAAGCGCGTTCGCCGGCCGCGCACAGGCAAGCGCAGCGCAGCGGGTTCACCCGAAGAGCCCATCACCGACAGCACGTTCGAAGAGTTGCTCCTCATGCTGGAAGAGCATGCGCGCAAGGTCGAGCCCATGGTGATTGGGCTGTCGTCCCGGCAGGGCCAGCGCGACGACGATGACGAACAGTCGCGAGACCACCGCAGCGCCCAGGGCCGCCGTGCCCTGCTGCTGCAGTACTTGCAGGAACAAGCCGCCGAGACTGATGCCGCCGCACCGCAGAAAGCCGCAGCCGCTGAAACCAGTGCGTTGCCAGCCGACACGCTGCTGCAAGACGTGGAGTCGTCCAGCTACCAGCGCCTTGAACAGGAGTTGCTTGCCGTGCGGCATGCCATGCATACGGGCCACCCGATGCCGCTGCGCATGGCGTTCGACATCCTGCGCAGCTATCTGAAACAGGCGTCTATTGAAGGCACGCCAGGCACGCTAGCCGCCGTAAAAGACCGGCTGCTGGCGACCACCACGCCGCAACACGCCGCCAGCGCGCTGACCGACCGCGAAAAGACGTTCAACCTGCTGTTTCCGCTCTTGCTGCTGAGTCCTTCGCGGCCGCGCATCGGCCGCGAGCGCGGCGAGAGCATTGCACGCAGCAGCGCCGTCGCACGCCGCTGGACAACCGAACTCTGGTCTTACCGGGCGGGGCTGGGTCTGGCCCTGCCTCCGCTTCCTGATCCTTCCCCGCAATCACCATGAACAAGCACATCCGCGTGTTGGCAGGCGCGCATGCCGGCGCCAGCCTCGACCTGACGCCGGGCCGCTGGACGGTAGGCCCCGACGTACAAGCCAGCATCCGCATCTCTGATTGGGCGGGCGATCCGATCGCGCTGCTTGTCGATACGGAACACGGCGTCCTGATTGAATCCGACGATGGCGGCAGCACCTGGGACGACCTGACCCCCCGCCGCTTTGGCGAGGTCATTCTCTGTGTCGGCCCGGCCGGCGAGGCATGGCCGTCCGACCTCGCACTGCTGGAGCGCGTGCTATCGCCCGCAGCGACCGAGGCCAGCACCCAGAGCGTTGCCGCTGTGCAAGCCCCTGCTTCCGACACACCCACGCCTGCCCGGCCTCGCGCACGCAAAGGCTGGATGGGCGTGACGGCAGTCGCGCTGCTCACGCCGTGCGCACTGCTGCTGGCATCGACACGCGAAACATCCTCCGCCGCGCATTCCGCAGCCACGGCACAAATACCGCTGATCGAGCGTGTGCGCACATGCCTGGCACTGCACCGCATCGACGGCTTGCAGATCGAGCAGCACGACAACGAGATCGTCGTGCACGGCATCGTGACTTCAGCCGCCGAAGAGCTCGCCACACTGCGCGATCTGCGAGCGGTGTCAGCGTCTGTCCACACCGATCTTTCAATCGCGCAGGAGGTCATTGAAAACCTGCGTGAATCGCTGCAGGAACCGGGGCTGCGCATCAGCTACCTGGGCAGCAACCGGTTCTCCATCACGGGGCCAGCCATGCACCCCGAACGGGTTCGTGCAACGGCAGACCATGTGCGCAGCGACCTGGGCGGCAACATCAAGGACATCGCCCTGGACATCACGCAGGCACGCACGCGTGACCCCAAAGCCGATGCCACATCCGCACTTTCGGTGGATGAACTGAGCTACATCGAAAGCTCCGACGGCACCAAAGATTTTCTCGCTGCGCAGCGTTAAGGCGCCTGTACGTTCTTGCCATTCCCTCTTCAGGAGACCCCTATGTTTGATCACTTCTCGCTCGACATCATCGAAACGTTTGACGGCATTCAGGCTTTTGCCAAGCAGGAAGGCCCAAAGGATTTCGGCCCGCTGAACAAGGCCGTCGAAGCGCTCAAGCGCACCGCCATGGACATTGAACAGCGCGCCATTCGCGCGACGGACGTCAACAACCGCGAGCAGCTTCGCGTGCTGTCGCATGGTTTTTCCAGCGCCGCACAAGTGTGCTCGGGGTTGATCCCGGCATAACACGCGCACCGCGCAGACGGGCTTCGCGAGACGACATCACATTTCGCTTCCTCGCCAGTCCAGCGCAGAGAAATCCACGAAGATGACTTCACGGCGAACACAACAGCAACACGTTCGCTACACCGAATCAGCGGCATCCCATACCGGGGTGTTGTTGAAAAACCCGGCTCTCACCCGAGACCACTCATCCACTGCAAAAGGAGTTTTCCATGACCATTCAAACCGCTACCGCAGGCGTGCGCGATTTTGCTAGCGACGTGTCGTTCAACGCCCAAAACACGGCCATCACCAAGGAAGGCGAGGCTGACATGCTGAACGCGGCCAAGCTGCAAAACGAACTGAACCGCACCAACATGTTCGCCAAGCTGATGGAAGCGGGCCCGAAGGCCGCCAAGGACCTGATCTCGTAATGGTCGGTTCTGGACGGCACACCTTGTGCCGCCAACGTTCGGGAACGGGGCCGCGCCGTTCCCGAGCGGTTTTTCAACACACCGCACCGCGCGCTTCTGCTGTTCTCTGTTCTCGGCCCATCGCGCCGCCGCCCGATTCACTGAATCCGACCTGCTACCGCGATCCCGACATGACACCGATCCACCGCAACGTTTCCGCAGCTCCTGCAACCCCTGCGCCGGACGAATCCACTTCGCGCCTTGTACACGCCCACACAGGTGCGCGCGCATCGGGCACGTTGCAAGCCGTGGTATCCGCCGGCACGCAAGACATGCTGAACGCAGCCCATCTGGAAGATGAGCTGAACCGCACACAGGCATTCGCCAAGCTGATGGAAGCCGGCCCGAAAGCGGCCAAAGATCTGCTGGTGTAAAGCATGAGCATCGAACGGCGCGACAGCCTCATCCGCGACATGTGCGTGCATCTGCAGATTCCGGATGCCGATGCCATCATCGCCGCCGGCAGGCTCACGGTTGAAGGGTTCGAAGTCATCATCGATGCAGTCGAGGAAGACCTCGATGCGTTCTACCTGAACTTCGACTACGGCATCGTCACAGGCGGCCGCACGCTGCGCGTGTTCCGCCTCATGCTTGAAGCCAACGTCACCATCTATGCGCAAGACCATGCCCAGCTGGGGCTGGATGGCGATACGGGCGGCATCATCCTGATCGTGCGCGTGGCGTACGACCCCGACATCGACGGTGAACAGCTAGCCGAACTGCTGGGCCACTATGCCGAGCACGGCCGCTACTGGCGCGACAACATCCTGCAGACCACCGACGACATGTTCGAGAACCTCGCGAACGGCACCTACGTCTGGATTCGCGCTTAACGCGCAATGCCAGGCACGAACGACAACGCTTCCACCCGAGCGGCTTCGCAGCACCCGTGATGATTTCGTGAACGCGAACGTCCGCTGTCATATAACGCCGTACGCTCGCGGCATTACATGCCAAGGTGCTCGTTGAAGCTGACGCGTCGGCTCGGCGGCATCGCCAATCCAAGTTCATGTCTGCCTCACGCACACCGTATCTGCCAACCATAGACATCCCGCTTCTACGCGCCGGTGAGTTCTTCCCGTTCGCTGCGCACCCCATCCTCATCGGCGCATACCAGCTCTGGTTCACCTGTGATGCAGATGCAGATGCAGATCCCGGGTCGGTCACCGTTTGTATCGACCTCGGCAAGCCGCTCGAGATCAACATTGACGAAGCACTGCACGTGATCCTCGGGCTCTGCCTCGGTCTGCCAGCTTCGTCGCGGGGCGTGGTGGCGCAGCAGGCGCGCACCGGCACGCTGGTCTATCGCTTTCCTTACACGCTTCACGACGACCCGACGGGCGCCCTGCTCGTTGACGCAATGTCCGGGCTTGCTGCCTCAGCCATATCGGTCTCAAAGTGGTCAGTGCACTGACGGATTGCGCGTGGGCCGGTGGCATGCAGCTTCGCCATCGTCACGGCGGATTCGCATTGCACGCGCGTTTGTCATTCGGCCGCATCAAAGTGGTATGCCGATTGACCACGCCAGTGCCTGAACATTCCGAGCCATGCCACCTTCACGCCTGTTGCCCGTCAACGTGCCGACATCGCCGTCGGAGTACGAGACACTCCACGACTTCGCTGCGCGCACACCATCGCCCCCGCCTGAGGGCAGCGCTGCTCCGCAGCCTCGCAAAAAAGGTGGCTGGCTCGGCAACCTGAAATCGCGCGTGCGCGAAAAGCTGCCCAAGAGTGACGAGACAGAGCTGGCCACGCTGTTAAGCGATCGCAAGCGCTCCGGCACGTCGTTCAATACGGTGGACAACTACAAGGCGCCCACGCGCGGCACGTTGACGACCACGCCCGAGGCAACACCGCAGGCCGCCGAAGGCACACCGCACCCTGCCACACCGCAGGTGCAGGAACATCACGAGACGCGCCGCGCGGCACGTTCCCAGCGCAAGACGTCGACCATGATGCAGCGCGCCGAACAGGGTGCGCAGCGCCTGCGCCAACGCGGAAAGCCACCGACGCCCCAGGCGGCATCATCGACCGCAGCGTTGACGGTTCCGGCTACGGCCGAAGCGTTCCGCCAGAGCATTGCGCAGTTGTTCCGCACGGCGGGCAGTGCAAGCGAACGTGAACTGCTGGCCGATCGGCTCGGCGTCTTGGCGGCTCCAGCGCAGGGCAGCTCGTCCGCAGCAGGCAGCTACATCCGCCCGATGTTGGCGGCGCGCGCGCTGGCGGCCACCAGCGGCGGCAATGCAGGCGATGCGCTGCGGGTGCTGCAGCACGTTTCGCATGCGGTGCACTTTGATGCTGCCGCCTTTGCGGCACCTCTACCGACGCCGAGCCATGACGGCTCAACACGTTCCACGGGCAGCTCTTCGTTGGGCATGGGCCGCCTGTTCAATGAGACGGCATCGGCAACGTCGTCGCAGCGCTCCAGCACGTCGGACCTGGGCTTGTCGCATCTGTTTGGCGAGGGCGAAACGTCGCCACAGCGCAGCGAGGCCGGCGCCAGCCGAACCAGTGACGAGCAAAGCCCGCGTTCGCTGTCCCGGCAATCCAGCCTGTCGGCCCAGTACGGCTCAGACGGCTCCGCTGGTTCTTCACGCAGCCTGACGGTCCCGCCAATGCCGCAGGGCATGAGCGATGCGGGCGTGGCAAGCGCGGCCTGGCGCACGGCGCAGTTGCTCTCGCGCAGTCACCACGGTTTTGAAGCGCTGACCGGCCTGATGCAGACCCCGCCCACACCGGAGCAGGCGCACACCGCACGCGCCTTCTTGCAAGCGGCCGACCATGTGCATACGGCCGCCACCACGGCGGCCGACCCCACCGCCCTGTTGCACGCCCACCCGGCTGGCAGCGGCACCCAGGCCGAGTCACTCGCCGTCAACGTCATGCACGCCGCTGCGCTCAAGCTGCGCGGCGAGCCCGTCAGCGCGCAACAGGCCGGTGTCCTTTTTGCGTGGCACCAGGGCTTTCGTGAAGACGGTCCGGGCTCGGATCTGGCCAACACCAAGGCACGCCTGGCGAAGTTTGTCGGGCGCACCATTCCGCGGGTGGAAAAGCAAACCACGGGCAGCCATTTCTGGCAGATGATCGGCAAGAAGAAATCGCCGCTGTCATCGGCTGCGCTCGGCATGCACGGCGCACAGCGGCCTGGACTCGTCAAGGAAATGGACACCTATACGGCGGCGCTGCGATCGATGATCGACACGCTTGCGCAGGCTGGCAATGCACCGCCACTGCACACCATCGCGCACCCGGGCGATCTTTGGCGCGGCACGATCCTCGCGCATTGGGCCGAGCTGACAGCCGCCAACGCGCCGTTGAGCGACTACGCACTCACGGCAGAGAAGCTGCGTGCGCTGCAGCCGGAAGTCGGCGCAGCTGTCAGCCGCATGCAGCGCGAGAACGCCGAGCCAACCGCCGTCGCCCGCACGCCGGGCAGCTCGCCGGCCCACCAGGAATTCGCGCAACTCGTGGCCCTGACCGGACTGACCGACGATGCAGACAGCCGGGCCTGGGCGCAAAACCGGTTGAACACGCTGACCCTGCCGCAAGTCAATGCCGCGCAGGCCCACGTGGCGCAGCTCATCGACCACGCCGGCCTGGTGGGCGAGCCGCCGGAATACCTCGTGGGGCTGCAGCCATCGGCCACGCTGTTGCGCTACTGGAGTGCCCACGCGGGCGAGGCCGCCGAGGCGCCCGCATTCCGAAGCGCACTTGAGCGCGCCGACAAACTCGAGCACCCGGAAGACCTCAAGATGCAGGCGCCCACCATCGAAGACGCGCGCAAGACCATCGAGACGCTGCTCACGTCCATGGAATCAGGCAACAAGGTGCGCCTGTCCAACGGTGGCTGGATTGGCGGCAGCACGGCCGGCGTATCGACAGGCTTGTCGCACGTCGGCAAGGCGTTGCCGGTGCCCGTGTCCGTACAACTGGACGCCAATTACGGCAGGGGCCGCCAGGCCGTGGTGGAAATCGGCCGCAGTTCACATGGGCGCGACGTGTTCGTCGGCACTGACCGCACGATGCGCGCGTCGGTTGGTGTGGGCGCCTCCGTTGGCTACGACCTCAAAACGTGGGGCAAGCGCCTGCGCGCCAATCTGTTCGCCGTCAAGGTCACGCCATTCGATCTGGAGACAGGTGAGCCGCGCGGCGTGGTCATCCGGGCCACACGGCCCACGCAGCGCCCGGTGGAAGGCCACGACGACTGGGAACCCATCAAGTACGACGACAAGGCTGCGGCCGATGCCATTGTCAAGGCCACCAACCTGCTGTTCGAGCAGGCGAGCGCCGCGCCCGAGCACCGGCCCGATGCCGACACGCTGTGGAATACGCTGGCACAGCACTTCGGCGAAAGCGGTGGCAGCGGCGGCATTTCCATCAGCTGGGTCGACCAGACCAAGAAGCGCTGGCGCGCGTCAATGGATGCCAGCGTTGGCATGAACGTACGCGTGAGCAGCCCTCACACCCCGGTGCGGATCGGCCCGTCAGCACGGCTGCGCGGCGAGAAGACGCTCAGCAACACGGCCACCCTGCAGGAGAAGACCGGCACGATGCGCATGGAGCAGTTCAGCGTCGCCACGGGGCACAAGGTGACGGCGCGCGCCGGCCTGGCGTTCTCGGTGGGCCGCACCTTCTACACGGCAGCCCCCGACGACAACGCATCGGCCAAGGCCGGCGAGAGCGGCAAATTCACACAATCGTTTACCGGCGGCATGCCGCTCGGGTTCAACTGGAAGCTCTCCGAAGGCGGCCACACGACGAAGGTGAAGATGGCTTACCAGAACGGCAAGATTGCCGATCGCGTCAGCTACTTCGACACCGAATACCGCAGCGTGCGCGAATACCTGGCCGTGGTGCGCAGCGACCGCGATGCGTGGATCAACATGCTCGCCCACAAGCCCGGCGGTACGCCGGAAAAAGCCGCGCGTGAGTTCGAGGCCTATTGCGAGACCGTCGAGACGCACGCCCGCCCCAACCAGCGCTACCTGCATCGGCATCGGCTTCGGCCGTCGGCCGCACGCGAGATCGAGGGGCACCTTGCCCTGGCGGACCTGCATCGCAGCATCGATCCGAATTCTGCCGACGCGCAAGCTTCCGAAGCGCTGGCGCAGGCGCTGCTGGAGGCGCCCACGTCCCGTGTGCCGGAGAAGCTCGCGATCGTCGAACAGGTATCCACCAGCCGCAGCCGTGGCCTGACGAGCGCGCTACAGCTACGCGCCAGCAAGGAAGCGGAAGGCACGCGCGAACTCGCTGCCATCAAGTTCGGCTGAAGATCATTTCATCAAATTGTCATATAAGCCGGTGAATTAATCGTTTCGCCGGTTTTTTATGCGCTTATGCGCATAATCGTTCACGCAGAATGCGGCATTCGCATGCTCAAAATGAAAATTGCATAGTCAACAAAAAAAACTCAATCAGATCTAAACGCGATTTCACTCTTTATAGGGATGTGTGAGCAAATCGTGAACGTTATGCTTGGCCCCAGTTTGAAGCGCCATCTGCAGCGATTCAATTCTTTAGCGCAGTGGCTTGAAAGAAGGGGAGCGCCATGAAGTTCGCCGTATTGACCTCAAACCCATCCAGCTTTGCCTACGTGGCAAGCTGCCTATCCAGTGAAGAGGCGGAGTGCGTCCGCTTTGACGACGCCCTATCGTTGCTGCGTGCGCGCCGCACGGAAACGTTTGATCTGTTGATGATCGATGCCCAGCATTTCCGTACAGCGGGGCAGCTCGTGCTGTCGTGGCGCGAGTGCAATGCCGACATGTGCTGGCCCACCCTGGTGTTCGGGCAGTTTGTCGACCGCGGAGACATGGCGTCGGCCTTCGATGCCGGCGTGGACGACGTGCTGACCGGACACTTCAGCGCTGAAGAGCTGCAGGCCCGCGTGCAACGAGCACTGCGCCGTGCCGAGCCGGTACGCCAGAATGCCGGCATCCACGTCGTGGTGGGGCCGTATCGCCTGTGCCGCCTGACCCGCACGGCTACGGTCAACAGCATCCCCATTCGCATGACCGCTCGGGAGTTTGCGACGGCATGGCTGCTGTTCTCTTCGCCGGGGTCGTTCCTCTCGCGCCAGCAGATCGCATCCGCCGTGTGGGGCGCAGACGCCAGCATCGTCGAGCGCTCGATCGAGCAGCACATCTACAAGCTGCGCAAGAAACTGCAGTTCGGCCCCGAGACCGGCGTGGAACTCAAGACCGTCTACGCACGCGGCTACCAACTCGCCGTGCAAGCCGCTAGCAACGAGCCCGCAGGCCCCCAGGCGCGCACCATTCTGGCCGCTTAAGCGGCCTTTTTGCGCAAACGATTGCGCGCCGCAGGGCCCACTGCGCCCACGGCAAATTCTTTTAGCAATTCTTAATAAAACGCCTCAAGGCAGATAATTTCAGTATCGGCTTAATAAATTCAGTGCCGGTTTAAAAAATATTGCCTTGTTAATGGTTATCGCGTTAGTGACTTTCGTGCGAGCGGATTTCACCCGCACATTGCTGATATAGCGCCGCCAATTCGGTCCGATTGCGTGCTTGTAAGCGCATCAGAATTTGGCGCACGTGCGATTTCACGGTTTCTACGCCGATATGCAGCGCCTGCGCGATTTCCACATTGGACTTTCCCGATGCCGCCTCTCGCAGGATGTCGCGTTGGCGTGGCGTCAGAGCGGAGAGCAAAGCCCCCTTGCCGGACGAACGAGCGGGGGCCTTCCGCCTGGACTCCAACATCCGCCCAAGCATCGCGTGCGCCTGCTCCAGCGTAACGGGCTGGGCGGGCGGCGCTTCGCCGGCGGCCGCGGCCAGCTCGGTCAAGTCGACCAGGATCCCACCGTTTGGGGCGTGCGAAACCTGCCGAACCGCGATCGTGAGAGGCACCACCGCCTGCGCCCGCCAAGCGGCGGCTGCAGGGAAAGGGGAGAAATACTGGCGTTCTGCCGTACTGTCGGCTGCGTGTAGCAGCACGTCGTTCTGGACCCGGGCGTTCATGTCGTCCTTCGCTTTCGTGAAAGCTATGCATCTGGATGCAGTGGCGCTCGCGGATGGGTATCGCGGCAGCCTCTTACTCTCTCTGTGCAACGAGGGAGAAAAACCGGAACCCCGATCGAAAAAAAATTTTCGCGGCCGACGAACGCTCAGCGCGGGCCGATGCGCACCCACACGCCGGCAAGCTCCTTCACCCGGATGGGGAGCGTTTCGGCCAGCATGTGCAGGGCACGACGTCCGTCGAGCGGGAACCGCCCCGTCACGTGCATATCAGCCACTTCAGGGAGCAGCTCGATCAGGCTCCGGTGGTAGGGGCGCAATGCGTCAATCACGTCGGACAAGGGCTGGTGTTCGACCTCGACCATGCCGCGCGTCCAGGCCGCCACGTTGCGGGCCATCAGCGTCAGTTTCTCGATGCCGCCGTCACCAAGGCGCCGTACCTCGCCCGTACGCGCCGTGGAAACGGCACCGGCCGGCGTGGACAACGCCGCGGTGCCTTCGAGCACGGCAACCGTCATCGCGCCATCGGGCTCCAGCGTTGCGCAGATCATGCCGCCCATGCATTCCACCGCGCCCGCGGCGGACCACAACCGCAACTGCCCCGACGGCGACCCGGCGACGGCCAGGACGCTGCCACTGCGCAGACGCACGTCGTAACCGCGCGCAACCGCTGAGGCATCCACGGCGCTGCGCGCATTCAGGCGTAATTGATAGCCGCCAGCCAGCGTGAAGTCGCGACGCTCCGAGGTCGCCGTGCGCATGTCGGCAGCGAGGTCGGTCAGCGGAATCTCTCTGTCAACGAGGGCGGCAACGCCCAAACCCAGCCCGCTGAAGATGAGCGCGCGGCGCACATGCCGTGCTGTCGACGAAGGCGCATCGAGAAGCCGTCGCGCGGCGCGCCGATGCGGCTCTGCCACGGAGGGCAGTGCCATCGAGCCCAACGCGCCTTGCAAACGTTGCACGGCGGCGGCGTGCGCGGGATCGGCCTCCTGCCAGGCGGCAAAGCGCTGGCGCTCCATCTCGGACGCGGTACCCGAGCGCAGTACGACAAGCCACTGGATCGCCTGCTCGGCAATCCGATCGTCCAACACGTGCTTCACGATGATTCGGCCAAATAGCACAGGCGCAAGGCCTGCGTCATGTATTTCTGCACCATGCGAACGGACACCTGCAAGCGTTCGGCGATCTCGGGGTACGTGAGGCCATCGAGCTGGCTATAGAGAAAGGCGCTGCGCGCCTTGGCGGAAAGCCCATCGAGCACACGATCGATGGAGGTGAGGGTCTCGAGGATCAACGCACGTTCTTCCGGCGATGGCAGCGTCGCTTGCGGTTGCGTGGCAGCCCACGCGATATAGGCCTCTTCCAGATCACGACGACGCCAGATGTCGTAGAGCAGACGCTGCGCAATCGTTGTCAGCAACGCGCGCGGCTCGCGGGTGTCTTGCCACCCTGGCCTCTGCAGCAATTGCGCAAAGGCTTCCGCCGCAATGTCTTCGGCGCCAAAGCGGCAGCCCGTCTTGCAGCCCATACGGCGGGCGAGCCAAGCATAGTGTTGTCGGAACCAGTCAGAAGCCAGTTCGGTAACTGGCTGGCAGGTTTGCGTCACGGTACCCTCCGCGAAAATCTGTGCTGGCCGTGCGTCGGCAAACGGCCCGATCTGTTGGCGAGAAAGCCCACACCCAGATGTCGAGATTTTACCCACCGCTGATATTTCAGGGGCGCATTTTTTCGGCTTTTATCGCAGTTTTTCGGCACACCCACCACATCCGGAAGCCCCATGCTGGCATCGTTGAGCGGTGCAACCCGGTTGCTGCAATTTGTTGCAGCAACAACCGCCTCGGCGCCCGCCCATGCCCCCCGAAGAATCACCCCACCCCCCGTTCGACGACGACGCATTGCCAGCGCATGCCCTGCGCATCGGCACCCGCAATGTCTGGCTGGCGTATGACAGCTACGCCGAGCCCGACATGCTGACGGCGTACGTCGAGCTCGGCCCGCGCGACACGTTGGACGTCGCGTTCACACTTAATCTGCTGCTCGGCCTCTGCCTGGAAGTGGACGGCGCCGCACGCGGCAGCGTCGTGCAACACCCGCAAACCGGCCAGATGATCTATCGCTTCCGCTATGCATTGGACGACGACCCCGAAGCAAGCAATTTGCTCGATGCCATCGCTGCACTCACCGCGGAGCTGGACAACGGCGCCGCGTCCACACGGTATTGAGCCGCCGCATGCGGTCGCTTCGGATGCCGACGCAGCACTTCGGTGCCCGTGACGTTCGCCGGCAGTGGCTGGCTAGGCTTGCAAGGTTCAACTGTGCTCGGGCGAATTGCCATGCCCCGGCATGCCAACCTCGGAGCCCCCGCCCACCATGAAGATATTCTCCCGACACTCCAGCGCGACGCCTCCGGCGCAGACGTCGTCCGGTGCACCGGCCTCGCAATCCGCGCAGCCATCCATGCCAAGCGTGCGCAAGACTTCGCAGTTGCCTGGCGGCCTGCGTGACCTTGCTGACATGGTGACGGCGAGCCGCCAGAAGAAAAGCGCCGCATCGCTGACGAACGAGCAGCTCAAGGTTGCGCTGTCGAGCACCACGCTGAGCGGACGCGGAACGCGCGCCGCGCAGCGGGAAGCCCAGAAGCGTATTCGCAACGGCAAGCTGCAGTGGCCGCCTCAACAGCCGGCACAGCCGCAAACCGCTGCGCCGCAGGCACAGGGGCACGCAGGCAGCGCCAGCGAACCGCCGCCTCACACCCCACACGCGCAAGCGAACCCGAACCCGACGCCCACGCCAACCGAGCAGCCCCACGCCGAATCGTCTGGTACTGCCCACGCCGAACACACAGAACACACAGAACACGGCACGCAGCAGGACCTGGCCATCGTGCTGCGGCCGCCGTCGCCCTCGCCGTTGTCTCCCTCATCCAGCGCGCACGCGCAAGGGCGCCACACGCCGCCCGGGGCGCCCGTGTTCGATCCCGATACCGGCGCGCTGAACAAGCCCCAGTTGCGCCAGATGGCGCTTGCGCTCAAGGATGCACTACCCACGGTACCGGTAGCGCTCACGCGCTCGCACCCACTCAGTGACGGGCTGCGCGCCAAGCTCCAGCATCAGCTGGGCACCATCCAGACGATTGCCGCGGACAACACCCGCAAGGCTCCGCATGAGGTCGGCATGGCCGTGCGTGATGCCTTTGCGTCGGCGGCCAAGACCGCCCGCCGGCTTGCCAAATCGTTGGGCAATCATGACCCGGCCGACGCCTACAAGGGGATCGCAGCGCTGCTCACCGAGCTCAAGCGCACGCACCTGAGCGGCAGCGCGCACGAGGTCATGAGCCACTACGCCGAGAAGGAAACCGCCAACCTCGAAGCCAAAGCGCCCGGCATCAGCACGGCAAAGCCTGGCTCCAACGTGAGCACAGGCACGTCGGGCAGCGTGTCGATCTCGGCCTTCCCCACCAACCGCTATGCCGGTGCCCACGTGTCGGTGGAAGCGGGTGGCGGCAAGGGCCGCCTGTACTTTGCCGATGACGACGGCGACGTCGACTACTGGCCCTCGGCACAAGCCTTCGCCAAGGTCGCGCTGGGCGGCAAGCTGGGCGAGTGGGCCGCCAAACTGACGGGCCGGTTGGACCTGTCCGGCGGCAATGTCTACCTCGAACACGATGACTTGCGTCAACTCGTCAAGCTCGTTGCCAACCACGATGCCAACCATGCCTGGGTCAAGTCTGCCGGGCCACATGCGCGCCAGGCGATGCAGCAGCTGGAATCGTTGGCCAATCTCGTGTCTCACGCCATCGGGCGCAACTACACGGAAGCCGCGGGCAAGCCGTACTTTCTGAACGACGCCAAGATTGCCAAGGGTTTCAACACGTTGAAGATGACGCTGCTGGCCGGTGCGATCGACCAGAAAGTGGGCGGCGAGCGCTTCAGCACGCTCATGAAAGCCGCGTACCCGCCAATCGCCGACGTGCTGACGGACCGCATCGGCAGCGGACAGCCCATGCCGGCGCAACCGCGACGCGACGTGCCCGATTCCGTGGCTTATGGCGACCGCTTCCTGGCCTATCGGCAGGTGACCGGCAGCGTGGATGCCAACGTCGGCAACGAGACCCACGGCGGCACCAACCTGGAAGCCGGCGGGAGCTTTGATGTGAACGTGCGCGGCAATGTGGCGCAGTTCTTCACGGAAAGCGCTGCCGCGCCGCACACGCTGCTGGACCCCGGCTATCACAAGGATTACCAGTCAACGTTCAAGCTCCATCAGCAGCTCGATGCCGCTTGTGCCGAGCCGCCCCCCGCGCAGCTTCACCTGTACAACGCGACACGCAAGGCACTGACGCACGAACTGCACGCAGGCCCTGCACAGCCCTTTACCGAAACCGAACGGCTGCACTACGGCGAGGAAGCCAACATCCCTGCGCAGTTCCGCAACGCCATCACACACGCCAGCCCCGAGCAGCTCAATCACGCGACGGATCAGCTGGAGCATCTCATCGGCACCTATCTGCAATTTGCGGATCACGCCGGGGCAGTGCTCGCGAAGAACGATCGCTTCATGCCCGCCAAAGAACGCGATACGTTGAATCAGCATCGCGAAGCGGCCTTCGCACAGATCAACCAGACCGTGTGGCATGGCCGCTATCCGCAGAAAGATGCGCTGGCCAACCCCGAGGCGTTCGTCGCCAAGAGCCATGCTGCGATCAGCTTGGCGCTCGGCTGTGTGGGTGCGCATATCTCTGTCGTGAAGCAGCAGATGGCGTTGCGCGAGGAGCACGGCACGGCCGCGGCCGAAGCCATCCTGACGGCGGATTCGATGTACAAGACCGCGCGTGAAATGCTGGACAAGACGTACCTGCCGCTCAAGAACTACGACGTGCAGAAGAACGGCCCGCTGAAAGACAAATCGCTGTGGCAGCGCTGGGATACGGCACTGAAGGCGACGGTGTCCGGCGGTGCGCAAAGCAGCGCGCTCAACGCGATCCTCAACCGCTTCGGCCGGTCCAGCGGCAAAGTGCAACTTGGGCCTTTCACGGGTTCCATCTCGGTCGGAAATAGCGCGGGGCAAGTCTCGCTCACTGCCGAGGCGCGCCTGATGAATGCCAATCATCAGGTCAACCCCAGCCGCACAGGCAAGTTCTGGCAATTCACGTTCACCGCGCAGGGTGGCGCTCCCATTACCGGGGCGATACTGAACAAGGCAATCGAAGCGGCCATCGAAAAATTCGCGCCAAACATGCGGCTGCAGGACGACAAGTTCGATCCGCACGAGTTGCTCCGCCAAACACAGGGGCTGCTGCTCAACGTGACCGACGGCACCAGCCTGGTCGTCAAGTTGCGTCAGGCGCCTGACGTGCAGAACGCCCCGATGGAGCTGCAGTACGCGCGCGTGCTGCGCAACAAGAACAGCGGCATGAGCCTGTCGCTGACGGTACCGACACCTCACGGCACGTTCACGCCGTCGGTCTCGCATACGGACAGCACACAGAGCTACGCCGGCGAGGTGATGGGTTCCGACACGAGCTACCTCATCATGCAGCATCCGTTCCTCGCCAAAATCGTCGACGCGGAAGCCCACCGCGAAGACGCCGCACTGCGGCAGGCGTTCGATGCGAACCCAGTGCAACGCGATCGCTATCTCGCCAATCCGAACCTGATGGCCGATGTGGTGGCCAAGTACGCAGCGGCGACGCAGGAGATCAACGCCGCGGCAGCGGAGAACCGCCCCGTCCAGATCAAGAACGAGTTCGTGCGCTACCACGCCGCAACGCCGTTCGCACGCGCGGCCCAGGTCTCGACGCAAGTGGCTGCGCACGCGCCAGGTTCGACCGCCAACGGAGAACAGCTGTTCAAGCTTGCCGAACCGCTGGCCAAGCCGATCGACGTGAGCCACCTTGACGTGGAAGCGATGCGCGCACGCCTGCAAGCCATGACGACCATCGAGGACCGCGCCGACTATCTGTGCGACTCCAGCCAGGGCCGTCCGCTGCTCGACGCGTTCTCGAAGATCATCGGCAACACGCGCGCCATCAACTCGGCTGCGCTGTTCCATACCGAGGAGCGCAACACCGGTATCCAGTCGCTGGTGCGCAACCCCAAGGCGCTGCAACGCGAGAACGACCGAACCCAGGCCGCTCTGCACGGCAAACCGCAACCGACGGGCACCGTCGGCCAACTGCGCACACGCCTGGAGCCGGCCAAAGCATCGGTCAAGCAGGCCAACCTGGCGGATCTGCAGCAGCTCGCTGCCATGAACCTGCCGATCAGCCAACAGGCACAGCAGGAGCTGCAGCGCCGCAAAGCGCTGCTCGGCAACGCATTCCCGACCGACGAGGGCCAATCGCGGACGTAAAGCCCGCTGACTTCACTCTCGGCCGCCAGCCCAGGATGCGTTCGGGCTGGCTTTTTTTTCCGGCTTCCAAGCGTTTCCTGTTTCGTCCAGAAGCACCAAAAATAAAGGCCGGCATCAAGCCGGCCCATGGGAATACACGATTGAACTGGCGTATCAGCCGGCGTGCAGCCATTCACGCGCAACTGCAACGTGCCGCTGTGCCAAGCCCTCGCCGGCCCTGCCGTAGCGTGCAACGTAACTCTGCAGCGGCCGCCAAGCCGCGAACTTCTGGACAGCCTCGTCAATCGACCCGCCAGCGGCACCATATTCGAGCAACGCTGCGAAAGCCTCGGCGCGCACCATTCGCGCGGCAGCGTCTTCGGGCAACCCGGGCTCGCGCAGGCGCTCGCTCACCAACAGTGCCATCAGCGCGTCGAGAGGCAGCGCCTCTTCGTCAAGGCAACCCAGCGCATAGCGCTCTTGGGCTCGCTGAAAGACGGAGCTGCGCAGCGCCGGCAGTTCGCACAGGCCATCCACCAGTTGTCCGAGACGGCGGCTGTCGCGGTATGCACGCATGGCGTCGGGCGCGATGGCGCTGATATAGCGCTCCATCCAGATGCACAACGCATCGCTGCCATATTCGGCGTCATAGGGCTGCAGGCGTGCGCGCCAGCCCTGGCGCAGCGCCATCCAATCTGGCGCAATGCTGGAACCGGCCGTCGCGACGGCACCGGCTGCGGAGCGCAACTCGTCCAACCGTGCTGACAAGTGCGCTGGCACATCGACGCGGCACGCTGGCGGCAGATCGCGCAGCGTATCGGGCAAGCCAGCCAAGGCGTGGCAGCCGCGCAAGTCCAGGTGTGTGAGGTGCTTCAGCTCGCCAACAGACGCTGGCAAGCTGCGCAGCGATCCGCAATCGCGCAGGCGCAGCGTGCGGAGTTGCGTGCATTGGCCAATGCTCTGTGGCACGGCCACGAGGTTCGACATGCCGGAGACGTCAAGATGACGCAGCTTGCGCAGTCGCCCGAGCGATTCGGGCAGTGTCGTCATGGCGGTGTTCTCGCGCAGGTCCAGCCGCTCCAGTTCGGCCAGGTTGCCCAAGGCATCGGGCAGCACGGAGAGCACCGGATTGCCGCGCAAGTGAAGCTCGCGCAGCTGCGCAAGCTGGCCCAGGCTGATGGGCAGTTGCACGAGCAGCTTGTTGGATGCCAGCACCAGCGTTTGCAATGCAGCCAGCGTGCCAAGCTCAACCGGCACGATGCGCAGATCCGTGCCCTGCAGTACCAGGCGCTCCAGCTTGGGCAATTGCGACAGCGACGACGGCAGTGCGCGCAGCGGCGAATCGAGCACGACAACCTCCTGCAGCTGCAACAGCTTGCCGATCCGCCCCGGCAACGCTGTCAACCGCGGGTTGCGCGCGAAATGCAGCGCGCTCAGGTTGACCGGCAAACCACCAGATGCCGGCCACTCGAAGAGATCGCAATCATGCACGGTCAGCCGCTCCAGCTCTTCGGCCAGGCACAAAGCCGCAGGCAGGCGCATCACCGGAATGCCGTCAAGCACGAGGTGCCGGCTCTTCTGCTGCATGGCCAGCAGCATGCGCGTGGCCGCCAGGGCCAGGCCTTGCTCCGTGGGCCGTGCGGTGTCGGTCAGCAACGGGCCGCTGTAGCGGTGCAGGCGACGCGCCATCTCCTGCTGCCAACCCGCCACCGCCTCGCATACGGCCAGCCAGCGGCTGGCATCGGTGGGCGGAACGGGGGCCCGTAGGCCGTGGCCCTGTGGCATGGCTTGCTGGATGCGGAGTGCATCGCGCGCCGCGCCCGCGCGCTGTTGATGCTGCGTGCGCGAAGCAGTCGCCGCTACCTGTCGATCATGATGCGGCGTCGGCACGTGAAATCGGTTGGCGGCTGGCGACGGCTCGGCGTGCCCGGTCCGCACACGCTGCAGCACGCGCCGCAATGCGCGCGACAGCTTGTTGGTCACCGAGACACCGGCATCCGCCGCGCCCCAGTCGGCACGGGTCTGCGCGAGGGTATCGGGCGGCATGGGGGCACTACCGTAATGTGATTGCATGATGGGCCCAAGAAAAGATGAAGTGGCAATAGGCGGCGGGCAACGCGCCCTTTCCGCCTGTTTGCTGATCGTATGGACCGCCGCGCAACATGACCTGTGGCAGGACGAACCCGTTGCGCCCGCGGCGAACCGTCATGCCAACACATGCTGTCGACGCTGCTTCGCTACAAGCCAGGCAAATTCGCACGGTGCCAGCGCAACGCCCGGCACGCGTTTCTATGATGCGCGCATGCTCGTTACCGGAGATCCGCAATGCATGCCCCATCGTCTCGCATCATGGCTGCGCGGGAGCGTCGCGCAACCACCCACGCAGTCCCGCCCACACGTCGCGAAACACGTCACAACTGGCAACAGCAACGCCTGCAACAACGCCACCCCGTGACGCGCGCCTGCGCTGGCAGGCTAGACCATGCGCGGGCGTAACCGGCTCGCCGCGGTGCTGCGGCGGGGGCTGGTTTTTGCCATTGCGCTGCTGGGCTGCCTGCCTGCCGCGGCCCTGGCAGATTGCATCGACGATGCCGCTGCATACCACGGCGTCAACGCCCAAGTCTTGCGTGCCATCGGCTATCAGGAATCGCACCTGAATCCGCAAGCGCACAACCGAAACCGCAACGGCAGTGAAGACCTGGGCATGTTCCAGATCAACACCATCCACCTGCCGGAACTGTCGCGCTACGGTATCGGCCGCCAGATGCTCTATGACCCGTGCGTCAGCGCCTATGTGGCCGCCTGGCATCTGGCGCGCAAGGTTCAATTGCACGGCAACAGCTGGCATGCCATCGGCGCGTATCACTCAGAGTCGCCAGGGGAAAACGGCATCTATGCCCGGGCTGTGGAAGGCATCCTGAACCGCAAGCTCGCAGCACGCGCGCCGCTGCCGGTTGCCGGGCAAACGCGTGCGCAAGAGCCAGCGCCACAACCCATGCAGGATGCCGCCAAACCTATGCACGCCGTCGTTCTCAAGCACGCGGCAGATGCGCCCCCCGAGCACGGGAGGCATGTGTTGAACGCCCCGACGGCAGGTGAAGATGAACATTGGCTCGATGCCATGCTGACTAGCCTGAACCAGAGTGCAAGCTTGCGGGACCGGTTCAGCCGGTAAGCCCGTGCGCCGTCGCTTGACTGCGTGGCCCGACCGGCCCTGCATGCCGCGTTGCGTCTGCCGCCCCAGGGTCCGAACAGGCACGACGCTCGAACTCTGAATTTTTCTCAACTGCCCCGTCGTCCATGGCGGTCCGCAGACGAAACGCTCTATCCTTTCCGGCCACCCCCCAAACCAATAAATCGGGTGTCAGTAATACAAAGGGGAGCATTCAAAATGAAAAAGCGATTTCGTGGAGGAATTGCGCATGGGCCTGGCCGTCGGTCGCTAGCTGCAGGAGCGGCTGCCGCCCTTTGGGCCTTCATGCCGGCTGCGCACGCACTAGAGCTGGGCGTGCTACATCTGCATTCGAACATTGGCCAGCCGCTTGAGGCTGAAATCGACTTGACGGGATTGCAGCCGCACGACGCACAAGCGCTGGTGCTACAGCCCGGCAACCGTGAAAGCTACCTCGCCGCCGGCGTGCCTTACGGCGCAAGCGCGACTTCGCTGCATACGGCATTGGTACATCGGCAAGACGGCAGCTATGTCGTTCGCGTGTACTCGACCGTTCCGCAGGCGGACGCCATTGCGGATATCGTCGTGCGCCTTGCGGGGCCAGGTGGAAACTCGCTGGCGACCTATACGGTGTTGCTCAGTCCGCCGGGCGCGGCAAGCGCCCCCACCACGTTCCTGCAGACGCAACGCAAATCGGCGCCCGCTTCGGGAGTGTCGCCGCCCAGCAGTGCGCAGGCACACCGCCCGCAGACGCAAGCAGTGGCAGTCGCATCTGCTCCCGCCGCCAACGCGGCGGAGGGCGCGCATCCATCGGCTGCCGCCACCGCGCCGCCTGCAGGTGAAGACGACAGGCACACCGAAGCCGCCTATACCGTCAAAGCGGGCGACAACCTCTCGCAGATCGCGTTCGGCACCCTGCAGAATCGGGCGGACGTGTCTGTCGGACAAGCCGCGCTGGCGCTTTACCGGAGCAATCCGCACGCCTTCATTACCGGCAACATCAACCGCCTGCGCGTCGGCGCCACGCTACGTGTGCCAACGGCAGAGGAAGCAACTGCGGTGGCGAAAGTTGAGGCCGAACGTCAGCTCCGCTTGCTGACGCAGGCTGCTGCTACCGACCACACACCGCCTATGCCCGACGCCGTCGCCGGCAGTCGGCCACCTTCGGTGCCAGCCAATGCGTCTGACAAAGACACGCTGCGCCTTTCCGCTACGGGCATGCGGGAGCGGGCAAACGTGGAGCAACTCAACGAGGAGTTGGTCGCGGCCAGGCAGGCGATCCATGAACTCGAATCGCGCCTTGCGCAAGTTGAGCAGAATCTGGCCGATATGCGGCGGCTCGCAGCCTTGAAGAATGCGTCGCCACAGCCTGCCGCAGCAACGGCGACGGCACTGTCCAAGGAGACGGGCGATGCACCAGATGGCGGTCTTGCAAGCCGCAGTCCGGTTACCCCCGATGACTCGGCACCCTGGAAGCGTGCCCACATCATCGGCCCAGCCCTTGGAGTCTTCCTGGCTTTGCTGATAGCCGCCTTGATGTTCTACCGAATGCGCATCCGCAAGGTTCAATCTGCGCTGGCCGCGATCTACACCCAACTCCACGATAACGGCGATCCACTAACCGAGCGCGGCCCGCGCGCCCGACGCAATAGCGAGGCTGTGTCACCACGATAGAGCGCAGAGGCGTGGAATTTGGGGGGCAAGAAGAAGAGCGCACGGGGAGCCCGCCGCATCACGCGCGGCGCCGCACGTGCACGATCGTATGCATGAAGCGCCATCGCATTGGACGCCCAGGCAGTAAAAACCCGCACGCAAACGTTTCTTTTTAAGAACGCTGCTACAGATGGTCCGATCCGCGTCGATCTAGAACGAGCCCTTACATTTCCAGCGAAGCGTCAAAGCGGAGTGCGCGCAAATGGTCAATCGTTTGCGTCACATTGCCGAGTCTGGCGTCATATCAGAGATGGTCTATCCGGCGGCGCAAAAGGCACATGCCGCGCCCCCGATCGCTGGGGTCGATGGCCCAATCCAACCTGATCGACGTTTGCCCAGTACCTAGCCATGCCCTCCGCGTGCCCTCCGTTTGTGAAAGCCATCCCGATTTGCCTGATCCTGACCGCATGCGGCGGCGGCGGCGACGCGGCCACCACGCCACCCCCCAGTGCAACGCAGCCGGGTGCGCCAATTGGAGCACCGGTCGGGCCGGTGGCGCCGGCCACTTACACCATTGCGGGAACGGTCGCGGGCTTGCTCGATTACGGCAGCCTCACTTTGCTTAACAACGGTGCAGATCCGATCGTCCAAGCTGCCGACGGCGGTTTCAACTTTTCCGTTTCCGTAGCGGCAGGTGGCGCCTACGCTGTCTCCGTCAACGCCGAACCGCTTTGGCAGTCCTGCTCCGTTGCAAATGGCAGCGGACTGGCCAACGGTAATGTCAGTAACGTGAGCGTGAACTGCGCAGTCGCACAGTCGATGGTGTCCACCATCGCCGGTTCGACCACTGCGGGGTATGCAAACGGCACGGGTTCGGCGGCGTCGTTCCGACAGCCGAGCGGTATTGCGCGAGACGCCTCAGGCAACCTTTATGTGGCCGATTTCGGCAACCACGTCATCCGCAAAATCGCTCCGGGCGGCGTCGTCACGACCCTGGCAGGCACAGGAAGCCCGGGCCACGTCGATGGCATGGCGGGCAGTGCCAAGTTCGAGACTCCGGTCGGCATTGCGGTGGCCGCCAGCGGCAACATCTATGTGGCGGAGTTCTACGGCAACGATATTCGAAAGATCACGCCAGGCGGCATCGTGACGACGCTCGCCGGTTCGGCAACTGCGGGCAGCGCCGACGGCATCGGCGCGAGCGCTTCGTTCAACAACCCGCTGGGCATCGCGGTGGATGCCAACGAAAACGTCTACGTGGCGGATTACAGCAACAACATGATCCGCAAAATCACGCCAACCGGCGTGGTGACCACACTGGCCGGCACAACAACACCCGGCAGCGACAATGGCGCGGCTGCGCTCGCCACCTTCAACGGTCCAGCGGGAATCGCGCTCTCTCCGTCGGGCACGCTGTATGTGACGGAGTGGTTCAACAGCGATATCCGGCAGATCTCATCGTCAAGTGTTGTCTCGACACTGGCGGGCTCCGGCGCGACCGGCAGTGATGACGGAGTGGGTACCGCGGCAACGTTCTCGCTGCCGGTGGGCATCGCGATCGGTGCCAACGGCGTGCTTTATGTCGCCGACGACGGCAACAACTTGATCCGCATGGTGACCCCGGCGGGTGTGGTTGCCACCCTGGCGGGCTCCATCAACGCGGGCAGCGCCGACGGGCCGGGGAGCACCGCGATGTTCAATCAACCATCCGGGATCGCGGTCGACACAAACGGAAACCTGTACGTCGCCGACCAGGCAAACAACATGGTCCGCTACGTCGCCCCCACCCCATAGGGAAGCTCGGCGTACCGCTGCGCACGCCCGCGGCGACTTGGAAACGCGTCACGCCCGGCGTGGCCACGCTGGGCGTGCTGAACCGCTCTTGAGACAAAGGATGTCTCTGGCGGGCGCCTCACTCACTGCACGCCAACACCACCGTACGACAGGTACTGACCGAACAGGCGCGCGAACTGCCTGCCATCGGTGTTGATCGACGTCGAGTACGTGCCGCCACCGCTAACGACGCTGGCGAACGTATGCATCGCGCCGTGTTCCCACGGGTTGCGCAGCATGTAGTCAACGTGGTTGTCACGATAGTGTCCGGACGTGCCACCAGAGGATCGGCAGATCATTGCCCAGCGCATCGCTCCGTCATTCAATTACCCATAAAAGACGCAAGCAGAATTAACATCAACACCTTGAAATAAAGTTGATGTTTCAGATAAACATTCTCAGAATGTATGCCAACCACCATGGCGGGGCTACCATCGCTTGGCGCGCATGAACGGCGGGTGATGTTAATTGAAGTTTTTTTGAATGAGGCAAATCGATACGAAAGTATTGATTAGTATTTTTTTCCAATAAATCAGTTCACCTCGATTGCTGCGGCAATATTCCGAGGGGGGCGTACGTTCTTCGCGTGGTTGACGTGGCGCTGAAGGCCAGAGCGTTTGGGGCCGCCCCATCAGAAGAAAGAAAGCCCCAGGCAGCTTGTAACCGCCCGGGGCTTCTTGACCGCTCTTCACGGAGGCACGTGAATCATGGCTATCGACAATTTTATCGGAGCATTGCCTGCGAACGAACGTTGATGAGATTAATTGAACAATGGGCGCATCGCCATCATTAGGCATTCATCATTCAATTCGCCAAGCGATTGAATAGCGCGATCGTGATGTTGAATTACCGTTAACCGGACAAGAAGAGCGCATACCAAGGCCAGTTCAATACGGAAGACGCCCAGCGGCATTCGGTGTGTTCTTCTCCAGTCAGGTGGATGATGTCTCGGATGCCCGTGGCTTGACGGTCGAAGTCGTCGCTGCAGTTGCTTCCGGCAACGTCACCGCCTGTTGGTGGCTTGATCCGGAGCCTGTGCTGACTGGCTGCTCCTGCACACGCGGCCCGACGGATTGCGGCTTAGGCTTGCGCTGCCCAAACAGCTTGCTGGACAGACTGCCGGACTTCTTGGGAGCGGAAGCAATGCCGGCCTTCGCATCCATTTGCTGTTTCAAGCGCTCCAGATGGACGCGCGTGTCGTCGGGCCGCGAGCGCGGCGGCGACATGGCCAACATGTCGGCAAGCGACGGTGATCGCTGCCCGCGCGACGGAACGGCTACCGGTTCGCGGTCGGGCTCTTCGTGCGCCGGTTCGATCTCCGAACGCGCGCCTTGCACGCTCTGATACAGCGGGATGTCCGATGACCCGTGGCGCTGCAGCGGGCGAGGTGATACAGGCGCGCCGGCTGCAGCCTGAGTCACCGCCGAAGGCTCCGGTGCGTTCTGATTTTCCTTCAACTGCGCTTCATACTCTTTAAGCAGCTTGGCGTCGATCGTATCGAACACGATCTGCCGCTCGACCCTGAGCCCGGTGTTCTGCGTCAGGCGCAACCCCGCGTTGACGTTGAAGCCGTCGGCCTTGCTGTATTTTTCATAAGCACGCAAACCGATCGGCATCCACGAGTTGGGGGCGTTGATGGTCTTGGTGTATGACGCGGCAAGCTGCTCGTGCAGTTTTGTCTCGCTTTGCGGCGTCACCAGCGAAAGCTGCTGCAGATGGTTCAGCGCTTTCGCGGCGTCCGCGGTGAGGGCGCGCCGCACAAAGAAGGCGTTGTATGGGCTGTCCAGCAGACGCGCGGTATCGAGATTGTCATTGACGGCCTTGAGCCCCTTCGCCAGGCCGCCATCCGGATCGTTCCGGTGCGGATAGGCGAAGAACTTCACCCACTCCTGCTTGGTCGCTTCAACATACCGGGCGTAGTCGTGGAAGCTGTCGAATTCGAAATCGGCCACAGACTTTGTCGGCAGCACATTGTCCCGATCGATCGCCAGGCGCAGCTTTACGTTCGTGCCGCGCTCTTTGACCACCGCGCCACCACCGAACAGATCGGCCGACGTGTTGCCGATCGTGCCCGTCACCGCCGACGTAGTGAGCCCAAGATTGATCTTGTGCCGGCTCAGCTTCTGCTCGCGCAGGTTGGCAATCCGGTATGTGCCGGTGGCGTCGAGCTGCTTGAATGTCGACAGCCATTGCTTCTCGAACGAGTAGCCGAGGCTTGTGCCGAGGGCGCCTGTCTCCTGCCTGCTCGCGCGGTGTTGGCTGGGGTTCAGCAGCTTGGTGACAGATACGCCGATCCCCACCGACATCTCGCTGCGGTGCGCGCGCGTCTTCTGGTTGATCCAGCTGATCGAAAGATCCTTCTCGGCGTAGAACTCGCTGGCAAAGGCGTGGAAAAGCGCATCGGCATCGGGCATGCCTGCGGGCGAGCGGCGCCGCGCATCCGCGGCCGAGAACATGAAGTCGGTCACGCGTGAGAACAGCGCGCGGACTTCCGCATCTTTGGCCGCCGTCCGGCGCGGGATGCGGACCATGATGCCGGTGGCATCCGTGCGCTCGTGCTCGTACGGATTCACATCAACGTTGGCGCCAGTGCGGCAGCATTTGAACAGCTTGGCGCCAAAGAAGCACCCCGCGCCGATGCGCCCACGATGGCGCTTTTCCGTGCCGATAAACAGCTCAGCGGCGTGCACAGGGTAGGACATGGAGACCGCCGCTTCTCGCCCTTTCTCATAGCGCAGATCGACACGGGCATTGCCGGCAACCGGAACGCCGAGCAGCCGCTTCTTCGCTTTGACGAGCGCCTTGGTAATGCCCTTGGTACTGAACCCGCCGGTGGTGCCGCGGCTGAACCGGACCGTGTTGCCACCGGGAATCGTCTTCAGGTAGTCCACCAACATGGCTCGCACGCTCTGCTGCGATCGGTCAGGGGGGGAAAGTGGCGGTGCTGTGGCAATTTTCCGGGCGGCTTCCATTGCCTTTTGGAATGGCTCGGCCTGCTCGACATTGAGGAAGTTTGCAAGCGCATGCAGATCTTCAAAGCCAAGACGGACATTGCCAAGATGCTGCCGGACGTTTGCAATCGCCTGTTCAAGGGCTTCCGGAGAGCCCGATGTCACCTTGTGTGCAGCGTCTTCCGTGAACTTGCGAATACGCTGCTCGACGTCTTCCGGCAATGCTGCGGGCGAGAGTTCGCGGCCCAGCACGAGTTGATGACCCTGGCGGGCGGCCTTGTGCTCGGGCATCCAGTCTTCAAGTGCGACGCGCAGGGCGATCCACTGGCAATGGGTGTCGCTCAACGCATTGGGACGATGGGAAGCCCCTTCTCCGGCTTCAGTCGCTGCGGGTGGGGAGCTACCGCAAAGGTGCTCCATCTCAACAGCGACGGCCTGCACCACCTCGTCGACTGCCGGTTTCGCGAGCTCAGCTATCAACGCTTTCTGCTCATTCGCCAAGACCGCGCGATCGCCCTGCGCCATGCCATTGCGCGCGGCGGAGAGCGGCGATTTGTGGTTGCTTGGCAATGTCGCGCGCCGGTCGTCGTCCATCCGATCGACCCACGCAAGTGACTTGAATAAGCGAGCCTTGAACTGGCTCAATTCGGAACCCGGTGCATCGTCGGTGAAGCCGTTGCGCCACGCGACCAGATCACTCTTTTCAGCGGCGCTCAAGGTTGCCGGACCGACACCGTGGATGAGCTTTGCGCTTGCATCGCTCACGCGCTGGGCGAAGTTCGTCGCGCTCGACACGGCCTCGTGTGGAGCGAGCCGCGCTGCAATCAGCGCCTCCGGGGTGGGCTGGGCCTTCAGCGCCGTGGCAATCACAGCGCCGGCCTGCAGATGGACACGCAGATTGCCCTGATCAGTTGCGTCAAGATTACGGTTGCCCGTGGCCGCGAGCATGGCCTCGAAATTGCCAGTGGTCGCGGCATGCTGTAAAGCGCCCCACGCAACGGCCCGCCCCGCTTCGGCGTGCTTGAGCTGCTGGTCGTGTGCGTGCAGGTGCGCGGGCGTCGAAACAAACGCGATCATCGCCTCCTGCGCGTCGCGGATTTTTTCTGCGGTGTGCTCCGAAACCACGCTCGCACCCTTTTGCCCGTGCGCAGGCGGTTGCGAGCCGATTTCATCGGCCACCGCTTCGAGCGTGGCCAGGCATGCGGCAGCCGCCTCGGCGTTGCGCGCGTCGAACTGCGCGTGGCTGTCGCGCACACCCGGCCAATCGGCGAGGGCCTGCGGCGCATGTCGTGCCGCCCCGCGCATGGCGATGGGGAAATCGCGCACCGTCTGGATGAAGGCCTGCAGCGCCTTGACATCGATTGCGTGGGATGGTGCCGACGACGACTCACCACCCGAACCGGCGCCCGTGGTGCACCGGTTTGCCATCAAGGCCTCGCGCGTCTGCTCCAGCGCGCCCCGCAGGGCAAGGATATGAGAGTCGCGCGATGTCTCGGAATGCGTTTTCGCGTTACCGATTTCGGCACCCAGGTCCGCATGCTTCAGATAAGAAAAGACGTCGCCATTGAGCGTTGTGGCGTTGCCCGGATCGAGACGCTCCTTGGCCGACACGAGCGCCAGCGATACCGCCATGGCAACGGCGGGCGAATGCGCCGAGGCCATCTCCTGCACCCCCGCAACGAATGCCTCCGGTTCGCTGCTGACCTTCGCAGCCAGCGCTTGCCCTTGCGCAGACTCCCAGTAGGCAATGACATCATCGACGTGTTCCAGCGCCTGAGCCGGTTTCGGCTGGCCACTGTGGAGACTGGCGCTGGCATTGGTGACCGCTGAAATCTGGGTGCGCAGCCCGGTCATTGCCTGATTGAGCGCCTGCTCCGTTCTGCGTGCCGAACCAGAAGGACTACCGGGTTGCGGCGCGTCACCGCGCGCGGCGGCCATCCGCGCCGCAGATTGCTTGACGTGCGCGAAATCACGCAACGTGGTCGGTCTGCCGGTCCGCGAGTGCGCGCTGAACGGCGTGTTCCAATCGAGTCGACTCGCGCCGTCCTTCGTTACGCAACTGAATGTGCTCTTGACTTGCGCACGCAATGCCTTGCCTACCCGCTTCAATACGCCGACGTTGGCCGGCGGTGTGCCCGGCAGCGTGGGCGGCGCAGGCGGTGCCTTCTTCAAGCCGGCAAGTTCGCCACGTCGGCGAGACGCCTGTCTGGAAGGCGTGGATTGCGTAGTCGTCTCGCCAGTGGCCGCTTGAGACGACGAAGGATGGGCGACAGCGGCACCGGACGAGATGCTGGGCAGTTTGGGTGGCATGGTCAGCAGGGCGCGTTGAACCAGGTTGGAACGCGTTCAAGTCTGCTTGCACCAAGGTGAGGCCGGCGTGCACCGTCCGAATGCGTGGCATCTAAAGCGAAGCTTGTCGAGCCATCGAGGTTGGACGAGCAACCCAGCGGTATTCAGTCTCCGTTTGAATGCTTCGATCTGAAATCACGCTGCACCACTGACAGCATCGTCAGGATGCATCGGGCATGTATGCACAGTTCGTGACCAGCCGCTGTCATCTGGATTGGCTGCACGTCACGATTCACCAACGGAACGCTCGCCCACTTCTCCAACGACTGTATTTGCCTGGACAGGGCCGGTTGTGAAAGACAGCGCTTGCGTGCGGCGTGGGAAAAGCTTCGTGTTCCCTCAAGCGCAATAAGTGCCTCCAGCCATTTCATTTGCATCGTCGAAACAAACTGCGCCAGTGATGATCAGGGAATGGGGTCTCAAGCAGAAACGGAAACGCATTCCGACGGCGTCTCACTGGCCAAAGCCAGCTTCTCGGGCTGGGCCAGGCCCACACAATGTCGCGCCAGCACGGCGGTGGGATCCACCAGCACAACGGATTTGCCGTTGGCCAGCGCAAACGCCGTCGTTTCTCCGTAGATGAGCGGCAGTTCGGTGCAGCCCAGGATGATCACCTTGGCGCCGGCCAGTGCAAGGTGCTCGATCGCCTCACGCAACACCTCGCGACATGCGCCGTCGACATAGCCGGCTTTCACACCATGCTCGCCGTAGATTGCGGACATGACGCGTTCCTGGAACGGTTCCGAGGGCGTCATCAACGTGATACCGGCTGCCGTGGCAGCCTCGTGATAGACGCCGCTTGCGATCGTGCCGGAGGTTGCCAGCAATCCCACCGGCCGCACGGTGCCGTACTGCGAACGGATAAACGCGATCGTTTCTGTCAGCATGTTCACGATCGGGATCGCCAAGTAAGGCTGAATGTCCTGGACGAACGCGTGTGCCGTATTGCATGGGATAGCGATTGCGCTGGCGCCCTCAGATTCGAGCCGCTTGCACGTCGCGTAGAGGCTGACTGTCGGGTCAGCCTCCTGATGCAGCAAGTGTGCGGTGCGGTCTGGAATCTGAGGGTTCTGCTCCACGACCATCTTGATGTGGTCTTGGTCTCGGCTCGCTGGCGTGCTGCGTACAACTTTGTCCATGAAATCAACCGTGGCTGCCGGGCCGACACCGCCGACGATACCCAGCTTGAATACACGGCGTGGCCCCGATGCAGTGAATGACACCGCGTGCTCGGCATAGATGGCGTTGCCGTCCAGCACTGGGTAGCCGCGGCGCTGCAGCACCTGGCAAACCAGCGACAGCTCAGTCACCCCCGGAAGGATCCACTCCACGCCCTGTCGCTGCAGGCTTTCGCACGCATGCGCCAGGTGCTCGACGGCGTGACCTTCCAGCTTGCCTGCCTTGACACCGTCCTCGCCGTAGATGGCGTTCATGACGAAGGCTTGGTCGAGGCCGCCGGGATAGACGATGTCGTAGCGATCTGCAAAGTACCGCTCGAACAAGCCGGATCGCCGCACAAAATCCGACGCGACCACACCCAGCACGGCGCCTTTGGTGGCGATGCGGTCCACGTGCCGCCGCAACGCCGCCATCATGTCGACAATGGGTACAGTCAGCTCGCTCTGCAGTTCCTCGCGAAAGGTGTGGCTGGCGAAGCATGGCAGCAGGATGGAGTTCACTTCTCGCTGCGCAAGCGACTGGCACATCTGGAACACATACAGCTTGCGTGCCGTCATGCTGCACGTCACATTCAGCGGTGCACGTACATCCCGAAATGGATGCTGCTCGAATAGGAAGTGGAAGGCATCCTGCTCCGCCAGCACGGGCTCGCTACGTACCAGTTTGAAGAACAGATCGGCGCCGGCCAGCGAACCGAGCCCACCAATCACGCCAAATGTGTGCTGTTTCATGGTTGTCCCCCAACCGTCACACCGAAGGCGTGGCCGAGGTTGCGCCGCTGCTCTCCAGCTCGCTCGGCTGCTCCGCCTGTTCGTACTTCGCCACCACGGCGGTGGCCAGGCTGTTGCCGATCACGTTGGTGGCCGTGCGGCCCATGTCGAAGAACTGGTCGATGCCGATGATCAGCAGCAGACCCGCTTCCGGCAGATGGAACATCGGCAGCGTGGCCGCCACCACCACCAGCGAGGCACGCGCCACGCCGGCCATGCCCTTGCTCGTCAGCATCAGCACCAACAGCAGCGTCAGTTGCTGGGTGAAGCTCATCTGAATATTGTAGGCCTGCGCGATGAACAGCACCGCGAACGCCTGGTACATCATCGAGCCGTCCAGGTTGAACGAATACCCCAGCGGCAGCACAAAGCTGGAGATGCGCTTGGGCACACCAAAGCGGTCCAGCGCCTCGATCGTCTTCGGATAGGCGGATTCGCTGCTTGCCGTGGCAAACGCCAGCATCGTCGGCTCGCGAATCAGCCCCAGCAAGCGGCCCAGCGAACGGCCCAGCAGCATGTAGCCGACAAAGAACAGGATCGCCCACAGCAGCGCCAGGCCCAGGTAAAACTCGCCGATCAGCTTGCCGTAGGTCCACAGCACGCCCACGCCTTCCACGGTGATGGCGGCGGCCATGGCGGCAAACACGCCCAGCGGCGCAAAGCGCATCACATAGTCGGTAATGCGGAACATCAGCTTGGTCAGCTCTTCCAGGCCACGGCCGATCACGCTGTCCATCGGGTTCTTCATGGTCGACAGCGCAGCGCCGAAGAACAGCGAGAACACCAGAATCTGCAGGATCTCGTTGGTGGCCATGGCCTCCACAATGCTGCGCGGGAACACGTGCGTGATGAAGGCCTTGAGCGTGAAGTCGCCGGTCTTCAAGGCTGCCGTGGCAGTAGCTTCTGGCAGCGGCAGGTTCATGTACACGCCCGGCTGGAAGAAGTTGACGAGCAGCATGCCCAGCGCCAGCGACGTGGCCGATGCACACACGAACCACAGCATTGCACGCAGACCCACGCGACCGACCGAGCGACCGCCGCTCATGCTTGCCAGGCCCGTCACCAGGGTTGAGAACACCAGCGGCGCGATGATCATCTTGATCATGCGCAGGAAGATGTCGGTGATGATGCCGAAGTACGAAGCGATGTCCTTGGCCGCCGCAGCGTCCTTGGCGTATTCGTGGCAGCCCCACCCGACGGCAACGCCTAGCAGCATTGCCAGACTGATATGGGTGGTCAAGCGTTTGGTATTCATGTTTCCCCCTTTTTGTGCACGGCCGGTCGCTCCGGCTCAGTGCGCTGTCTCTGTGGCTTTCTTCTCGTAAGTCGCCATCCCGATGCTGCCCATGTTAGGCAAACAGGGCCCACTGGTTATGAGGATGTGGACTGGGCCGATGCGCATTCGGAATACTTTTCGCGCTGATGCGATCCATCATCTAGGGCATGCAGGAAGCGATATCGGATGGTTGCTCAGCCGGCCACGACCCTAATGAGCAACGCTCGGAAAAATGTAGCTGAGCTAGGCAATCCGGAGCGGGACAGAAAACAGATGACGTCCGTCTAAGGGCGCTCAGAGCACAATTTTCGGCACCCAAAACACATCATGCCGAAGTTGCGCTGTCGCATTCGTCGGAGTCTTGCTGGCGACATGGCAAAGGCAACCGACTCTTTTGGGGGAGGAAACTAGCTATGCCACTGTTGTTCTCACGGGCGCGACCAATCGCAGCGCCAATCGTCGTTTTGCTGTCTATCTTTGCGCCGGGCCTCGCTCTGGCCTCTTCCACGCCGGTCCTTGACCGCATCCGCGATACGGGCACCATCCGCCTCGCATACCGCGAGAGCTCCGTGCCGTTCTCGTTCTACGACACCGACAAAAAGCCCGTCGGCTATGCCATGGACCTCTGTCTGCGCGTGGTCGACAAACTGCGCACCGACCTCAAGCGGCCGGACCTGAAGGTGCAGTACGTGATGGTGACGCCCTCCTCTCGCATCCCGACCATTGCCGAGGGCAAGGCCGATCTCGAATGCGGCTCGACCACCAACACACGTGAACGACGCGAGAAAGTGGCGTTCACCATCCCGCATTACATCGCGGGCAGCCGGATGATCGTGAAAACATCGTCGGGCATCCTGAAGTGGGACGATCTGCGCGGCAAGACTGCGGTGTCCACCAAAGGCACCACTAACATCACCGAACTGCGCAAGGTGAACGATGCACGCGTGCTGGGCATGAAGATTCTCGAAGCGAAAGACCATGCCGAAGCCTTTGCCATGGTTGAGAGCGGCAAGGCCGATGCCTTTGCAATGGACGACGTGCTGCTTTACGGGTTTCGCGCCAACGCCAGGAACCCGGGCGAGTACGCCGTCGTCGGAGACATGCTGACGGTCGAGCCCTACGCAATCATGCTCTGCAAAGACGACGCTGAGTTCAAGCACCTGGTTGATCGCGCGATGACCAACATCATCCTCGACTACGACGCCGAGAAGCTCTACAGAAAGTGGTTCCTGCAACCGATTCCGCCCAACGGGGTGAGGCTGGACATCCCGATGAACTTCCTGCTGCGCGACTCGTTCAAGTATCCGAGCGACAAGACCGCCGATTGAGTGCTGAATCGAACACTTCCCATGGCCCCCCTTTGGTGCTACCGATGCATTCTTTGCATAGCGCTAAAGCCGGGGGGGCCTTGGATCGATTAGCGTGTAACCAGCCGGGCCTCTCTGCCGGCGGCACCTCACCGATACTTCAAGAGGCTGTTCATGTTTGCTTCCATTCGAACGAAGATTCAACTGGCGTGTGTGACCATCGTGGTCTGCGCGCTGGTTCTGGCGGGCGGTCTCAACTATCTGGTCGCACAGGCTCACAATGAACAGGCCATCCAATCGAATCTGCAATCTGTCGCAAACGGACACGCAACGGGTATCGACGACTGGATTGCCAGCAAGCTGCAACTGATCGTCGCGCTTCAGGATGCGGCGCTGTCAGACGATCCGGTTCCCATGTTCCAGACCGTAGCCAAGGCGGGTGGACTGATCAAGGTGTATGTCGGTTATCCCGACAAGTCGTACAAGTTCTCGAACCCCGAAGGCATTCCGCCGACGTATGACCCGACCGCGCGCCCCTGGTACAAGCAGGCCGTGGAGGCCGGCAAGCCTGTGGTGACGCCGCCGTACGTGAGCGCGAGCACGGGCAAGCTGGTGGTGACATTTGCCGTGCCCGTCATACAGGGCGGTAGTCTCAAGGGCGTGATCGGCGGCGATGTGGCGATGGACAGCGTGATCGCCAACGTGAAGGCCATTCACCCGACGCCGGCCAGCTTCGGCTTTCTCGTCAACGCGGCCGGCAAGATCGTCGCGCACCCGAATGACAAGCTCACGCTCAAGCCCGCAACCGATCTGTCGGCAGGGCTGAACGAAGCCACGCTGGCATCGCTGGTGCAGGCGGAGAAGCCGGTGGAAGTGTCAGTGGATGGCGCATCCAAACTGCTCTACCGCCAAGGCGTAAAAGGCACCGACTGGGGCCTGGTAGTGGCGCTGGACAAGTCCGATGCCACGGCCGGCATGCGCTCGCTGGTGATGACGTCGATTGGCGCGCTGGTGGGCGTAGCCATCGTTGCAGCGCTTATCGTGGGTGCGATGACCTCGCGCGCATTCCGTCGCCTGTCGATGATCCGCGATGCCATGGACGACATCGGCTCGGGCAGCGGTGACCTCACCAAGCGTCTGCCGTCGGATGGCGAAGACGAAGTCGCGCAGATCGCCCGCTCGTTCAATACGTTTGCCGACAAGCTGACGGCGGTGATGCAGCAGATCCGCCTGGGCAGCGACTCGGTGCGCTCTGCCGCGCAGGAAATTGCTGCCGGCAATGCAGATCTCTCGCAGCGCACGGAAGAGCAGGCCAGCTCACTGGAAGAAACCGCATCGAGCATGGAAGAACTCACGAGCATCGTGAAGCAGAACGCCGATAACGCGCGTCAGGCCAGCCAGCTTGCCGTGACGGCGTCTGACGTTGCCACGCGCGGCGGCAACGTGGTCGGCCAAGTGGTGCAAACCATGGGCGGCATCAACGAGAGCAGCAAGAAGATCGCCGACATCATCGGCGTGATCGAAAGCATTGCCTTCCAGACCAACATCCTGGCGCTGAACGCTGCGGTGGAAGCCGCGCGTGCTGGTGAGCAAGGCCGGGGCTTTGCGGTGGTGGCCAGCGAAGTGCGCAGCCTGGCGCAGCGCTCGGCGGGTGCGGCGAAGGAGATCAAGGCGCTGATTCACGACTCGGTGGATCGTGTGAGCAACGGCACGGCGCTGGTGGATCAGGCCGGTGTGACGATGGCGGAGATCGTCGATGCGGTGAAGCGCGTGACCGACATCATGGGCGAGATTTCGTCGGCGTCGGAAGAGCAGAGCAGCGGCATCGAGCAGGTCAACCAGGCCGTCAATCAGATGGACCAGGTGACGCAGCAGAACGCCGCACTGGTCGAGCAGGCGGCGGCCGCTGCGGAGTCGCTGGAGGAACAGGCCCATAGCCTCAACGAAGCGGTAGGAATGTTCCGACTCTCACGTCAATGAGCAGCGGGTGCCGCGTACTGCATGTTGATCGGTGCGGCGTCGGTATTCGCGGTCGGGCTCGATTCCAAGTGCCGGTTCGATATGGCCAAGAAGGCTGACCGCAATTTCCCAAATTGCTTCAAACAGATTCCACCTTGCTCGGAAGGATCGCGCTTTGGCGGCGTCGTATTTTAGGAATACGACTAGTCCGGCACCACCGCCGTCACCTCAATCTCCACCTTGGCCCGGTCCTCGACCAGCGCCGCCACCTCCACCGCCGTCATCGCAATGCTGAAGCTGCCGATCAGCTCTCGGAACGCCTTGCCGATCTCTGGGTAGGCCTCCACGTAAGCCTTCTTGTCGGTCACGTACCAGGTCATGCGCACGATGTGTTCGGGCTTGGCATCGCCTGCCGCAAGTACCTCGACGATGTTCTGCAGTGCCTGGCGGACCTGGCCGGCCAAATCATCCGTGTGGAACACGCCCTGCGCGTCCCAGCCGATCATGCCGGCCACGAACACCATGCGCCCGCGCGCGGATACACCGTTGGCATAGCCCTTGGGGCGCGGCCAGTTAGGGGGGAGGAGTACTTCCATGATGCGATTCCTTCTAGTTCTATCGGGACTGTTGAACGCTCGCCTCGATCGCCTGCCGCACATCGGGCGGCATCGGCATCGCGCGATGCGTATTGAGATCGGTAAACACCAGTACCTGTTGGGAGCGCACGCGCTGTTCGTCGCCCGCCCAGCAATCCAGGTCCAACGTGAGCGACGCATTGCCGAGCCGCTCCAGCTTCAGCTTGAACTGCACGTCGTCGCCCATGCGGCTGATGGCGCTGAACTCGCAATGCAGCTTGACGATGGGCAGGCCGATGCGGCGCGGGCCCAGCATCTGCGCATACGAAACGCCAAGTCCATCGGTAAACCAGTCTTCGACCAGGCCGTTGAACAGCACGAGGTACTGCGGAAAGTAAACGATGCCGGCTGGGTCGCAATGCGCGAAGCGGATGCGCGCGGCGCGCTCGAAGTGGTAGCTGCTCATGATTTATCGTGCTCGCGCAGGCGATAGCGCAGCAGCTTGCCGACTTCACTGCGCGGCAGGTTCGTGCGGAACTCGATGGCGCGCGGGTACTTGTACGGCGCGACGGTCTGCTTCACAAAGTCCTGCAGCGTCTTGACCATCTCCGGCCCCGCCGTGTGACCCGGATGCAATACAACGAAGGCCTTGACGATCTGCCCGCGCTCTTCGTCGGGCTCGCCGATCACGCCGCACTCGGCCACGGCCGGATGCTGCATCAGCGCGTCTTCCACTTCGGGCGCGGCAATGTTGTAACCCGACGAGATGATCATGTCGTCGGTGCGCGAGTGGTAATGAAAGTAGCCTTCCTCGTCCATCACGTAGGCATCCCCCGTGAGGTTCCAGCCGTTGCGCACGTAGGCACGCTGGCGGTCATCGGCCAGGTAGCGGCAACCGGTCGGGCCCTGGACTGCCAGGCGGCCAACCGTGCCCGGCGGCACGAGGTTGCCGGCGTCGTCCACCACCTGTGCGACATATCCGGGGACAGCCTTGCCGGTGGCGCCGGGGCGCACGTCGGCATCGGCAGCGGAGATGAAGATATGCAGCATCTCGGTCGCGCCAATGCCATCGATCAGCTCGATGCCGGTGGCGTTCTTCCACAGCGTGCGTGTGGCAACCGGCAGCGCCTCGCCCGCTGACACACAGCGGCGCAGCGGCGTGGCACGCAGCTCGTCTCCGCGCGCCGCGATGTTGCGGTACGTGGTCGGGGCCGTGAACAGCACCGTCGCGCCAAACGTGCGGATGCCATCGACCAGATCGTTTGGCGACGCCTTCTCCAGCAGCACCGTCGATGCGCCCACGCTCATCGGAAACAGCAGCAGGCCGCCGAGCCCGAACGTAAACGCCATCGGCGGGCTGCCAATGAAGATGTCGTCCGCGCGCGGCTGCAACACATGCGGCGGCCAGCACGCGCAAATGGCGAGGATGTCCCGATGAAAATGCATCGTCGCTTTCGGCACGCCCGTCGTGCCTGACGTGAAGGCGAGCAAGCAGGTGTCATCTGCCGCCGTATCCACGTTGGTGAAGGCGGCCGGCTGGCGGGCCATGGCAGCCTCCAACCCTTCCGGCGTGTCATCGTGAAAACACAGCATCTGCACCGGCTTGGCGGCTTGCGCCACGGCATCGCGCAACTCGTCGACGAGCCGCGCATCGCACAGCGCGAAGCCGATCTCAGCCTTGCCCAGGATCTGCCCAAGCTCTTTGGCGCGCAGCAACGGCATGGTCGTCACCGCAATCGCGCCCACCTTCATCACGGCAAACCAGCAGGCGGCGAGCATCGGGCTATTGGGCGAGCGCAGCAGCACGCGGTTGCCCGGCACCACGCCCATTTCATTGACCAACACATTGGCGATGCGGTTGGCGTGCGCCTGCAGGTCGGCATACGTCCAGCGAATGCCGGGCGCCTGGATGCAGAGGCGGCCGCCCTCGCCTGCGGCAACACGGCGGTCGAGCAGTTCGGTTGCGCAGTTGAGCTGCGGCGGAAACTGCAGCGCCGGCAGGTCGAAGCGGTACACCGGTTGCAGCTCCGCCGGCGGCAGCCGGTCGCGGGCGAAGGTGTCGATATGGGCGCTGGGCATGGCGAGCTCTCCGTCTCTGGCGTGGGCGTGTTCAGGGCTTGGCGGGCGCCGCCGTGCGCAGCAGTTCGCGCGCGATGATGAGTTGCTGCACTTCAGTCGCGCCTTCGTAGATCCGCAGCGAGCGGATCTCGCGATACAGGCGCTCCACCGGCTGCTCGCTCACCACGCCCAGGCCGCCCCACATCTGCACGGCGGCGTCGATCACCTGCTGCGCGTTTTCGGTGGCGGTCAACTTGGCCATGGCGGCCTCGCGCGTCACGTTGCGGCCCTGGTCGCGCTGCCACGCGGCGCGGTAGGTCAGCAGCGCCGCGCTGTCGATGGCGGTCGCCATCTGCGCGAGCTTGGCCTGCGTGAGCTGGAAATCCGCCAGCACGCCGCTGAACATCTTGCGGGTGGTGGCGCGCGCCAGCGCTTCGTCCAGCGCACGGCGCGCAAAGCCCAGCGCCGCTGCAGCCACCGACGTGCGGAACACATCCAGCGTGCGCATTGCCACCTTGAAGCCCTCGCCTGCCGCGCCCACGCGCTGGCTGGCCGGAATGCGGCAATTGGTAAAGCGCAGGCGCGCGAGCGGGTGCGGTGCGATCACGTTGATGCGCTCTGCAATCTCAAAGCCGGGTGTACCGGCCTCGACGATGAACGCACTGATGCCGCGCGAACCCGGCGCCTCGCCGGTGCGGGCAAACACGACGTAGAAGTCGGCGATGCCGCCGTTGGAAATCCACGTCTTCTCGCCGTCGAGCACGTAATCCGTGCCGTCCTCACGCGCGGCGCAAGCCATGGCCGCGACATCGGAGCCGGCATCAGGTTCGGACAGGGCAAACGCAGAGATAGCCTCACCACGCGCCACCTTCGTCAGATAGCGCTCGCGCTGCTCGGGCGTGCCGTGCAACGAGATGGCGCCCGAGCCCAGCCCCTGCATCGCAAAGGCAAAGTCGGCCAGGCCGGAATGGCGTGCCAGCGTCTCGCGGATCAGGCAGATGGCGCGCGTGTCGATGGTCTCGCCAGCGCCGCCGTGCGCGGTGCCGCCCACGGCGTGGCGCAGCCAGCCCGCTTGCCCGAGCGATTTGACCAGCGCGCGGCATTCGGCATCCACATCGGGGCCGTGGTCGTGCGGGATGTGCTTCGTGGCCCAGGCGTCGAGTTCGGCTTCGAGCTGGCGGTGTTTGTCGTCAAAGAAGGGCCACTGCAAATAGTCCTTGTCGCTCATCTCAGTTGCCCTCGAATACCGGTTTTTGCTTGGCGACGAACGCGTGATAGGCGCGCGAGAAGTCTTCGGTCAGCATGCAGATGGCCTGCGCCTGGGCTTCGGCCTCGATCGCCTGCTCGATCGTCATCGTCCATTCCTGATGCAGCATCGTCTTGGTGATGCCGTTGGCGAAGGTCGGCCCAGCGGCCAAGTCAGCGGCCAAGGCTTGCGCTTGGCTCCGCACCTCGGCCGGCTCACACAGGCGGTTGAAGAAGCCCCAGCGCTCGCCCTCTTCACCGCTCATCGAACGGCCGGTATAGAGCAACTCGCTCGCGCGGCCCTGACCGATGATGCGCGGCAGGATCGCGCAGGCGCCCATGTCACAGCCGGCCAGGCCAACGCGGTTGAAGAGGAACGCCGTCTTGCTGCGCGCGGTGCCCAGACGCAGGTCGGAAGCCATCGCCAGAATGGCGCCCGCGCCCGCGCACACGCCGTCAATTGCGGCGACGATCGGCTGCGGGCACGCGCGCATCGCCTTCACCAGCTCGCCCGTCATGCGCGTGAACATCAGCAGCTCGGGCGCCTTCAGTTGCACCAGCGGCCCGATGATCTCGTGCACGTCACCGCCGGAGCAGAAGTTGTCGCCCGCACCGGCCAGCACGATGGCCTTGACGTCATCTGCCCACTTGAGCTGATGAAACAGGTCGCGCAGCTCGGCATACGAATCGAACGTGAGCGGGTTCTTGCGCTCGGGCCGGTTGAGCGTGATGGTGGCAACACCGCCCTCCACGCTCCACAGGAAATGCTTGGCTTGATAACCCGCCAGCGGGCGGCGGTTGCCGGCCAGCAGGGCCGGGTCAATGCGGTCGGTCATGGTTTGGTCGGGTTCGTTTGAAGTTGTTCGTCGCGCGCGTCCAGCTCGGTCTCACGCTGTGCAAGGTGCACGCGCAGGTGGCCGAGCTGCGCATATAGCGCGTCTTTGTTGGCAACGCCAAGGCCATCGAACATCTCGATCAGCCAGCGTTCATGCTCGGCAGCCATCTCGGCAAAGTGGCGGCGGCCGGCATCAGTCAGCAGCACGCGAAAGGACCGGCGATCATCCGGATCCGCCTCGCGTTTGACAAGCCCTTCCTTCTCCAACTGGTCGGTCAGGCCGGTGACGTTGCCGCCCGTCACCATCAGGTAGCGCGACAGCACGTTCATGCGCAGGCCGTCCGGATGCCGGTCAAGCTGCGCCAGATAGTCGAAGCGCGGCAGCGTGGTGTTGAAGCGCGTGCGCAAGCGCTGGCGGATCTGCTGCTCGATCTGCGTGCTGCAGGCCAGCAGGCGCAGCCAGATCTTCACGTCCATGTGGTCGTCTACATGCGCGCGCGCTTCCAGGCCGATATGTTCGTCGCCCAGCGCCTGCACGACGGCGTAGTGGCCAGAGGCGCGCGTGGCGAGTGCGGTTTTGCGCCGGGTGCGTTCGGTGCTCACATCACCTCCCCGCCAGACACCGAGATGGCCTGCCCCGTGATGGAAGACGCGCCGTCCGAGCACAGCCACACCACGGCGTTCGCCACTTCATCGGGCGTGATCAGCCGGCCTTGCGGGTTGCCCTTCACCAGCTCGGCCAACGCTTCTTCTGCGCTGCGACCGGTGCGGGCGACGATGCGGTCGATGCTCTCGCGCACGATGTCGGTTTCCGTATAGCCCGGGCACACTGCGTTGACGGTGACGCCGCGCGCCGCCATCTCCAGCGCCAGCGAGCGTGTGAGGCCGATCACGCCATGCTTGGCCGCCACATACGCCGACACATACGCATAACCGCGCTGCCCCGCCGTGCTGGCAATGTTGACGATGCGGCCGCGGCCCGACGCCTGCACATCGGCCAGCGCCGCCTGCGTGCACAGGAACGTGCCCGTCAGGTTGACGGCCAGCATGCGCTGCCATTGAGCAAGCGTGGTCTTCGCAAACGGTGCGCTCTCCGCCTGTCCCGCGTTGTTGACGAGGATGGAGATGGGGCCAAGCCCCGAGCGTGCGGATTCGAACGCCGATGACACACTCGCCTCGTCGGTCACGTCGCACGTAACGACCTGTGCGCGGGCGCTGTCGGGCAACGTCCTGGCGGTGGCTTCCAGCACGTCGGCATTGCGGCCCATCAGCGTGAGCGTGGCGCCATGCGCGGCCAGTTGTGTGGCAATCGCAGCGCCAATCCCGCGCCCTGCGCCGGTAACAACGGCGTGGTGTCCAGCGAGCATCGCAGGCATCGTCATCTCAGACCCCCTGCATGCGGTTGGCCTGCTCCAGCGGTGACAACCCTGCCGCCTGCGCCGCCATGGCGCGCTCGCGCTCCAGGTTGCGCTCCAGCTGCAGCTTGCCGGCGCGATATTGCTTGGGCCACGGCATGTCGAGATAGCCAATGCGGGCGGCTTCGTTCAGCGTCCAGGCCGGGTTGGCCAGATGCGGACGCGCCACGGCGCACAGGTCGGCACGGCCGGCCGCAATGATGCTGTTGACGTGGTCCGCCTCAGAGATGGCGCCCACGGCGATGGTGGCGATGCCCGCCTCGTTGCGCACGCGGTCGGCAAACGGCGTCTGAAACATGCGGCCGTACACCGGCTGTTCCTTCTTGCTGACCTGGCCCGACGAGCAATCGATCATGTCCGCGCCAGCGGCCTTGAAGATGCGCGCGATCTCGACCGCATCGTCCGGCGTGATGCCGCCTTCCACCCAGTCGTGCGCGGAAATGCGCACCGACATCGGCTTGTTGCTCGGCCACACCTCACGCACCGCGTGGAAAACTTCCAACGGAAAGCGCAGCCGGTTCTCCAGCAAGCCGCCATATTCGTCGTTGCGCTGGTTCGTCAGCGGCGAGATGAACGACGACAGCAGATAGCCGTGCGCGCAGTGCAGCTCCAGCCAATCGAACCCGGCTTCTCCCGCCAGCCGCGCCGAATGGACAAAGTCGTCACGCACGCGATCCATGTCGTCGCGCGTCATGGCGTGCGACCACTGGCTTACGCCATCCAGATACTGCTGTGGCGATGCGGAGATCAGCGGCCAGTTCTGCCCGTCTTCCAGCGGCAGGTCGATGCCCTCCCACGCCACACGCGTGGAGCCCTTGGCACCGGCATGGCCGAGCTGAATCCCCAGCTTCGCATCGCTGTTGGCATGCACGAACTGCACGATGCGCGCCCAGCCGTCACGGTGTTCGGTGTTCCACAAACCCGGGCAGCCGGGGGTGATGCGCGCATCGGGCGATACGCACGTCATTTCGGCCATCACCAGGCCGGCACCGCCCATGGCGCGGGCGCCCAGGTGTACAAGGTGGTAGTCCGCCGGTTGGCCGTCTTCGCACGAGTACTGCGCCATGGGCGACACCACCACGCGGTTCTTGAGCGTGACGCCACGCACCGTGAACGGCGTGAACATCGGCGGCACCGGGCCGTGCTGCGGGCCGCGTGGGGCGCCTGCCTGCTCGGCAATCCAGTCTTCGAACGATTCGAGATAGCGCTTGTCGCGCTGGCGCAGGTTTTCGTGGCTGATGCGCTGGCTGCGCGTGAGCAACGAATACGCAAACTGCTCGGTCGGCAGGTTGGCGTAGCGGTCTACGTTTTCAAACCACTCGGTCGAGTTGCGCGCCGCGTTCTGGATGCGCAGCACTTCCACGCTGCGCACCGCCTCGTAGTGCTCAAGCGCGGCACGCAAATCGCCGGGGTGCTGGCCGATGCTGCGCGCCAGTTCAATCGAATCTTCCAGCGCCAGCTTGGTCCCGGAGCCAATCGAGAAGTGCGCCGTGTGGGCGGCGTCGCCCATCAGCACTACGGGCGTGTTGTGTGCATTGGTATGCACCCAGTGCCGGCAAACCACGCGCGGAAACCGAATCCACTGCGCAGAGCCCCGCAGGTGCGTGGCGTTGGAAATCAGCTTGTTGCCGTCGAGGTACTTGGCGAAGAGCCGCTCGCAATAGGCGATGGCCTCTTCCTTATCCATGGTCTCCAGCCCAGCGGCACGCCACACCTCTTCGGGCGCCTCGACAATGAAGGTGGAGGTTTCGTCATCAAAGCGGTACGCATGCGCCTGGAACCAGCCGTGCTCGGTTTCTTCAAACGCAAAGGTGAAGGCCTCGAACAGCTTGTGCGTGCCAAGCCAGACAAAGCGGCAGCGTCGTGTGTCGATATCGGGTTGATACGTGGCGGCGTACTTGGTGCGGATGCGGCTGTTCAGGCCGTCGCTGGCAATGATGAGGTCGGCATCGGCATAGGCGGTGTCATCTTGCACGTCGGTTTCAAAGACGAGCTTGACGCCCTCTTCCTCGCAGCGCGCCTGCAGGATGTTCAGCAGGCGCTTGCGCCCGATGCCGCAGAAGCCGTGGCCGCCCGAGCGCACGACCTGCCCGCGGATATGGACTTCAATGTCGTCCCAATGGTTGAAGGCGTCGAGGATCTGCGCGGCACTTTTGGCGTCGGCGCGCTGCAGGTTGCCCAGCGTCTGGTCAGAGAAGACCACGCCCCAGCCGAACGTGTCATACGGGCGGTTGCGCTCCACCACCGTGATGTCGTGCGACGGGTCCTGCAACTTCATCAGCAGGGCAAAGTACAGGCCAGCCGGCCCACCACCAATACAGACAATCTTCATGACAACGGCTCCGCGTTCGATGCGGTATTACCTTAGTCATGAATAGTTTAGTTGTAAAGTAATTTGCTCAACCGGCACCCCTGGGTTTACACCGAACCGGGCGGCGCCAAGCTCACACCCGCATGTGAGTCCCCACTCAGCTCAGGCGGTGGCGGAAGAACGCGAGGATCTCGTCGCGGGCCGCGAGCGTGGGCTCCCCGGCTGCGTCGATCAGGTGGGCGGTCACCACGCTGTGCGGACAAGGCACATGCTGGGCAAAGAACGACGGCGGGTTCGGGTGCGCGGCGCTGTCGGGCAGCACACGCCCCACAAAGCGGCTGCCCAGCGCATCCGCATACGCAGCAAAGCGCTGGGCGCGGCAGAAGCGGTCACCCTCAAAACGGTAAGCCAACACGGTCAGGTCTTCCTGCTCCAGCCGCTGGCGCACGGCAGCGACGTCCTCCGGCGCGATCTCGATTCCGCCCGGCTCGTTCAACGGCAAAGACGGTTGGCACAGCACGGGCGCCAGCATGGCCGGCTCCAACATCATCGTCAGCGCAAAATTGCCTGTGAAGCACATGCCGATGGCCCCCACGCCCGGGCCACCGCACTCCGCATGGGCCAGCCGCGACAGCGCGCGCAGCCATTGCGTGACCGGGCTCGACTGGTTGGCCGCAAAGGCGCGGAACTCCGCGCTCACGCACGCATGGCGGAAGACCTCCGCGCCGGCATCCGCCTCGGGCACCGCGCCATCGCGCCCAAACAACGACGGCATGTAGACCGTCAGCCCCGCATCGCGCACCCAGCGCGCAAACCGCGCCACGTGCGGGCTGATGCCAGGCATCTCGGCCATGACGATCACGCCCGGGCCCGCGCCGGCCACGTACACGGTTTTGGTGATGCCATCTAAGGTGATCTGGCGGCGCGTGAAGTCTTCCAGGCGGTCGGCCTGCTGCGGGGGCTGGCTTGTCATGCGTGGGCTCCGGTGAGTTGGTCCGGCTCAGGCGACGAGGTGCTGCAGGTGCGCATAACCCGCCGCCCTGGCGAAATCCGGCAGCGTCCACAGCGCACCATTTACGCCCCAGGTGCCGTCGGCCACCTCATGCAGCATCACGGAGGTCACCACGCGCCGGCCATCGGCCGCCGGCAATGCCTGCGAGAAGGCCTCGTGCATTTGCTGAACGAAGCGCGCACGTGCATCGGCATCCAGCACACCCGCCGGCACGTGGGCGATGGCCACGCACGGCAACACCTGCGTCGTCACGTCCACCCCGCCGCACCACCAGGAGGCGGCCGGTACGTCTTCCATCACCACCCAGGTTGTCGCGCGCCGGCGAGGATCATCGGGAATCTGCTCGGCCTGCGCCGCAGCCTCGGTGATGCGGCGTGCGAGCGCTGCGCGTGCGTCGCCGTCAAAGGTGTTTGCAGGAATCTTGACGAGGATGTTTGGCATGTGGGCAATCGTCGGCGTTGTTGACATGCCTGCATTGAACGCCTTGGACCGCTAGACTGGCAGTGTCGATTTCGACATCTTTCGGGCAACTTTGGTCATGGCCGATTTCACCATCCTCGTACTCTCGGGCGCCTACGCCACCAGCGTGGCGGCCACGCTGGACATCTTGCAGGCCGCGTCGACACTGGCCCCGCGCATCAAAGCCGCACGCCCCACGTGGCGCGTACTCTCAGCGGACGCACCCAGCGTGCAGTTGAGCAACGGCATGCAGGTAGAGGCCACCGCGCTGCCACAACGCCCACGCCCCGATGGCAGCACCTGGATCGTGCCCGGCCTGGGCCTGGACCATGCGGAAATGATTTCCACGCGCCTGGCGCAAGACGATGCCCAGCGGGCAGCGCGCGCCCTGGCCGCGCACGTGGCGGCGGGCGGACAGGTGGCGGCATCGTGCTCGGCGGTGTTTCTGTTGCAGGCAGCGGGGTTGCTGCCCGGGCGCTGCGTCACCACGTCTTGGTGGCTGGCCGCAACGTTGCGGCAGTGGGAACCCGCATGCACCGTCGATGCCGACCGCATGGTGTGCGCCGACGGCCCGGTCGCCACCGCGGGCGCCGCCTTTGCGCAGACCGACCTGATGCTGCATCTGCTGCGCACGCGCTTTGGCGTGGCGCTGGCCGATGCCGTGGGGCGTGTGCTGCTGATCGACGGCCGCCACGCACAGGCGCCGTTCGTGGTGCCCGCCATGCTGGCCAACGGCAACGCGCTGATTGCCCGGCTGGTGGCGCGCATTGACGCCGCCCTGCCCAACCCGCCCAGCGTGCAGACGCTGGCCGACGAGCTGGCCATGTCGCAACGCACGCTGTCGCGGCACGTGCGCGAGGCCACCGGCAGAAGCACCCTCGCCCTGGTGCAGAGCGTGCGCCTGAACCGCGCCCGCATGCTGATCGAATCCAGCCGCATGACGATCGACAGCGTGGCCGAAGCCGTAGGCTACGAAGACGCCACCGCGCTTCGGCGCCTGATGCGCAAGGTATCGGGCACCAACCCCAGCCAATACCGCCCGGCCGCCTAGGGGCCTGGGGTTACAGGCCGTTACACAAGAAGCTGCAGGACTTTAATTTTCGTTTAAGACTTGACGCCTACCTTGGTCACGTCGCACCCACCCAGACAGGAACCCACACCATGTCACCGCAAGAACAGCAAGCGCTGGAAAACTTCCTGGCCCAACTGACGCAAGCCCGCGCCGCAGCCAAGGACCCGCAGGCCGAAGCCCGCATCCTCGACGCCGTGGCGCGCCAGCCAGACGCGGCCTATCTGCTCGTGCAGCGCGCCATGCTGCTCGACCAGGCGCTCGCATCGGCGCAAGGGCAAATCGCCTCGCTGCAAAACCAGTTGCAGGCGGCGCAAGCCGGCCGCAGCGCGTCGTTCATGGATTCCGCCAACAACTGGGGCAGCCACGCCAACAGCCCAGCGCCCAACCCCGCCTACGCCCCGCAGCAGGCCGCCCCCGTGCAGATGCCGCCGCAGGCGCAGCCGGCTCCGGCGCAACCCGCGCGTTCGGGCTTCTTTAGCGGCGGCCTGGGCAGCACGCTTGGCAGCGTCGCGACCACGGCAGCTGGCGTGGCCGGCGGCGCGCTGCTGTTTCAGGGCATCGAGAACATGTTCCACCACAACAGCGGCGGTGGCGGCTTCTTCGGCCAGCAGCCGGTGATGGGCGGCACCACCGAAACCGTCATCAACAACTATTACGACAACGATAGCGGCGGTAACAGCGGCAATACCAACACGGCCTCGCGCGACGACAGCCTCGGCCTGATGGACGACAGCGACCTGGGCGGCAGTGATTATTCCGATGACGATTCGACGTTGAGCTAATCGCGCCATCCGGCGTTATGGCCGGCGGTGCCACCGCCGCTCGGGGCCTCCGGAGATGGCGGGAGGCCCGTCACCCAAGTTGATGTAAGCAGGCCACCGCCCCGCGACACTCACTCAAGATAAGGCTTCAACAGCCCTTCGATCCATGCCATGAAAGCCCGAACGCGCGGCGACAAATTGCGCCGATGGGCCACCACGAACGACGCAGGCAGCGGCTCCGGGCGCAGGTCGGGCAGCACTTCCACCAGTGCACCGCTTTGGATATGTGGCGCAAGCGCGGTGTATCCCGCCTGGATCAATCCAATGCCCGCGAGCCCGGCCGCGTGATACGTCTGCACGCTGTTGACCTGCATGGCACTTGGCAGCGGAAGCCACGCATAACCATCGCCGTCAGGGTATTGCCACCCGGCGTGCCTGGTGCCAAGCGTGAGCGTGTAATGCACCATCTGATGCCCCTGGCTGAGCAGGTCTTCCAGCGTATGCGGGACGCCATACCTTTCCAGATACGCGGGGCTTGCCGCATTCGTCATGCGCAGCTTGCCGAGCGGCCGCGCAATCATCGTTTCATCGGTGATGGGCCCGAAACGGATCACGCAGTCGAAGCCTTCCTGGACGATATCCACGCGCCGGTCCGTGCTGGAAAGCTCCAGTTGCAGTTCAGGGTGCGCCGCCATCAGTTGCGGCAGCGCCGGGACCACGACACTGCGTGCCAACTCGGTCGGCAGATCGACGCGCAGCCGGCCGCGTAACGGCCCGCCGTTCGCCAGGAACATCGATTGCAATTCCTGGGCTTCGGCCAGCAAGTCCCGCGCGCGTGCATAGAATTCGCGGCCGTCTTCGGTCAGCTGCACGCTCCGCGTGGTCCGATGCAGAAGCGCGACGCCCACATCTCGTTCCAACGTGCGGATCACCGTTGAGACACGTCCCTTTTGGATGCCGAGGCTTTCCGCCGCGCGCGTAAAGCTCGTCATTTCAGCCACACGGGCAAAGATCAACAGCGCGTCGAGGTTTTGCATTGTTCATCCGGTGAAGAACAGAACGTTCAAATTGGCGTCGTTTATCACACCGTCACAGCTCAGTAGAGTGGCCTCCCATGTCGTCCACAGCGGACCACGTTCACGATAGGAAGCCACCATGACTGAAACCACCACCCAAGCAAAAACGGCCGTCGTTTATTACTCCGGCTACGGGCACACCGCCCGCATGGCAAGCGCTGTTGCCGAAGGCGCCGGCGCAGACCTCGTCGCCATCGACGCCGAAGGCAATATCCCCGAAGACGCCTGGGCAACGCTCGCAGCAGCGGACGCCATCCTATTCGGCTCGCCAACCTACATGGGCGGGCCCAGCTGGCAGTTCAAGAAGTTCGCAGACGCATCGTCGAAGCCTTGGTTCGAAGGCGCGTGGCAAAACAAGGTCTTCGGCGGCTTTACCAACAGCGCGAGCATCAATGGCGACAAGCTCAACACGCTCGAATACTTCGTCCTGCTCACGGGGCAGCACGGCGGCATCTGGGTCAGCATGGACATCAAGCCTGCGAACGTAAAGGCCTCCAAGCGAGACGACCTGAACCGCATGGGATCGTACATCGCGCCGATGGCGCAGACGCCGGCCGATGCCTCGCCCGAAGAAATGTCGGCGGGCGACCTTGAGACGGCGCGCCGTTATGGGGCACGGGTGGCAATGGTTGCGACGCAGCTTCGGGCAGGGCGAGTGCAAACGCGCTGAAAGGATGGAAGCGGACCCGCCGTCAATGACGAGCTTTGGCGTGATCGGCGGGCGGAGTGGCCCAGGCTATGGGGCAGTTGGCATGGAGCCCACTCCCAGACACCCAAGCTCGACCCTCAGACACCCAAGCGCCAACCCCAAAGCCCCGCGCTCGACCCTCAAACACTCGATCTCGACCCTCCGAGCGTCGAGCCTCACCGTCAAACACTCGCACGCCACAGTCTGAGCCTCGCGCTCGACTCTTTGAGCTTCAAATTTTCGACCTCGGAGAGCCGCGTTCCAGCCTCGAACAGTCGATCGCCACGGTTGGAGGCTGGCGCTCGACAGTTTGACCCTGACGCACGACTCTCAGAGGTCGAAAATTTCGAGCGAAAACAGTGGCGTTCCACTGTTTGGGTGCCGTGCGCGGGCCTCCGACTGTGGAACACGAGACTTTGAGGCCCAAACGCCGCGCTCAAACCTCCAAGCTCGGTTATGTATCGGTGGTCATCCGCTCAAGCGCCATCATCGATTGCAGTGCGTGCTGCAATTGATCGAGCGTGTAAGGCTTGCGAAGCGCGGTCCACTTGAACGCAAAGCTATCGTGGTCTGGGATGGGGTTGCCAGAAGCGAAGACCACCCGTAGCTCCGGATCCAATTCAGAGGCCCGCTGCGCGAGTTCAATGCCGGACATGTCAGGCATGACGATGTCGGTAAACAGAACGTCGAAAGAGCCTGCGCGCAGGGCGGCGAGGGCCTGCGCGCCGCTGGCCGCCTGCTGGGGCGTGATCCCGATCAGCGTCAACAGCTCGCATACCGCGCCACGCAATGAAGCGTCGTCCTCCACGACGAGAATGCGCAAGCGCGCGGGCTCCCATACCGCGCCCGCGTCGGGGTCGAATTGCGTGACGTCTTCCTCGGCTGCCGTCGCATCCACCCCATCATTTCCGAGCACCTGGCGAATCTTGAATGCAAGCTGCTGGCGGCTGTAAGGCTTGCTCAGTAACTCGACACCCGGATCGAGTCGCCCGCCATGGACGATGGCGTTCTGCGTGTAGCCAGACGTGTACAGCACCTTCAGGGCGGGCAGCGTCTGAACCGCCCTGCGCACCATCTCCGGACTGCGCAGTGCCCCTGGCATGACCACGTCGGTAAAGAGCATGTCGATATGCACGCCGCTCGCGACCACGGCCAAGGCCTGCTCTGCGTTGTTGGCCTTCAGCACGGCATAACCGAGGCCGCTCAACAGATCGACCACGGTTTCGCGCACTTTTGCGTCGTCTTCCACGACGAGGATCGTCTCGTTGCCGTGCTTGAGCCCGCTGGCCTTGGAGCGTGCGGGCTCGACCGCCGTGCCGGTGGAGCGGGGCAGATAGACCCGCACGGTCGTGCCCTCCCCGTCCTCGCTGTAGAGCCGGATATGGCCGCCGCTCTGCTTGACGAAACCGTAGGCCATACTGAGCCCGAGCCCCGTGCCCTCTCCCTCGGGCTTGGTGCTGAAGAACGGGTCGAACGCCTGCTCCAACACTTGGGGGCTCATACCCGTGCCGGTATCCGTGACGGCGAGCATGACGTACTGCCCAGCCGACACATCGGGAACTGGCATCACATATTCGTCGTCGAGCGTGGCGTTGGAGAGTTCGAGCGTGAGCTTGCCGCCCTCGGGCATCGCATCCCGCGCGTTGATCGCCAGATTCAGGATGACGTTTTCCAGCTGATGCGGATCGACCGCGATATTCCAGAGGCCGCCCGCAACCACCGATTCGATCTCGATCGCCTCGCCCAGCGCCCGCCGCAACAGATCGTCCATGTCGCGCAGTTGGCGCGCAGGGTTGATCACGACAGGGGCAAGCGGTTGCTGACGGCCGAAGGCAAGCAACTGTGCGGCGAGCTTGGCGCCACGATCAACGGCGTCGATGGCGTTACTGAGCCGCTCGGCGCTCCAGCCATCACGGCCATGCCGGCTTTCCAGCAGTTCGAGATTGCCACGCAGCACCTGCAGCACGTTGTTGAAGTCATGCGCAACGCCGCCCGTGAGCTTGCCGAGCGCTTCCATCTTCTGTGCCTGGAGCAGCGCTCTTTGCGTTTGCTCGAGCTGCTCGCTGGCGCGCCGCCGTTCCGTGATGTCGCGGGTGATCTTCGCAAACCCGACCAACTCACCCTCTTCGTAGATGGCATCGATGATGACGTGCGCGAAAAAGCGGCTTCCGTCACGCCGCACGCGCCAGCCTTCGGCCTCGAAGCGCCCATCGCGCCGGGCAGTCTCCAGGCCCCGGAACGGTACGCCCGCTGCAACATCCTCTGGCGTATAGAAACGAGAAAAATGCGAGCCGATGATGTCGGACTCGGTATAGCCCTTGATGCGCCGTGCCCCCTCATTCCAGCTCGTGATGTGCCCGTCGGTCGACAGCATGAAGATGGCGTAGTCCGTCACGCCCTGAACGAGCAGGCGGAAGTTGCGTTCGCTCTTCAGCACAGCGTCGTGCGCGGCCTTCTTGTCGCTCACATCGCTGATCACGGTACCGAACCCGATCAACGCGTTGGTGCTGTCACGGAGTGCCGTCACGGCGACGTTCGCCCAGAAGGGCGTGCCGTCCTTGCGCATGCGCCATCCCTCTTCGACATGCCGCCCTGTCTTGGCGGCGGCATGCAACGCGGCCTCCGGTGCACCCGAGGCTCGGCCCTCCGGCGGATACAAAAGGGCGAACGGCTGGCCAATAATCTCGTCCGGCCGATAGCCCTGCATGCATTCGCCGCCGGGGTTCCACGTCGAGACAATGCCCTGTATCGACAGCGCAAAGATGGAGTAATCGGAGGTCGACTCAGCCCACAGCCGGAGCCATGTAGGGCTGAATTCGGAGGGCGGAGAAGCGGCGTCGTTCATTCAGTTGTCAGGTAGACGTGGAGCGCCGCAAGGGAGTATCAGTCCCGGGCAGCAAGTGGCGTGCCCGTGACCGCTCCCTCGTGCACCACGTCGGTCAGAGGCTGCGAAGCGAAGAGGAATCTCCGCACCCAGCTAGCGACTGGAACGCAGTTTGCATACCTTGGAGCGGTAAAACGGGGCATCGACCCTTTCCGCGGTGTGGACAATGGCCTCGCTGCGCCCCACATCACGTCTCAACATGGCTTTCGCAACCGTCGAGGAAATCCATGACGCTATCTGACTTTATCCAGGCAAACCTCCCCGGCATCGTCGACGACTGGACGGAATACGCGCGCACGGTCAGCAGCGGCCGCGCCGGTCTTTCCGAATCCCAGTTGCGCAATTCGATCCGTGACCTTCTCGGCCGGATTGCCGCCGACATGCGCGAGCGGCAGACGCCCGAGCAACAGCGGGCCAAATCGCAGGGCGACCGGGCGCCTTCGGAGTCCGGCTTCAATGAAGCGGCCCACGAGCATGCCGACGACCGCCTCTCGCACGGTTTCGACATCAACGATGTGGTGGCGGAATACCGGGCACTGCGCGCCAGCGTGCTGCGCCGGTGGCAGCAGTTTGCACAATCGGACCCCGCGGCGTTCCAGGAGATGATCCGATTCAACGAAGCCATCGACCAGATGCTCGCAGAGTCAGTGCGACAGCACGCGCAGCGCACGGAGCGCACGCGCGACCTGTTTGCCGGCGTGCTCGCGCATGACCTGCGCTCCCCCCTTGGCGCGATCCTGGCCTCTGCGGAAACGCTGCTGCACGACGAAGGGCTGTCGTCGCGCAGCGTGCGCGCGGTCGCATTCATACAGCGCGGTGCGATGCGCGTGCAACAGATGATCGACGATCTGCTCGTCTTCACACGCACCCGCTTGGGCGACTTTCTGCCCACGACGTTCAGCCCCCAGGATATGGGGCGGCTGTGCAGCGATGCCATCGACGAAGTGTGCGCGTCTTACCCCGATGCGCAGATCGATCTGCGCCTTGCGGGCGAACTTCGTGGCACCTGGGACGGCAGCCGCATCGGCCAGCTGCTGGTCAATCTATTGGCCAACGCGGTGCGTTACGGATCGGGGCGCGTCGCCATCGAAGCCGCTGGACGCGACGGGCAGATGACGGTTGCCGTTTCAAACGAGGGCAACCCCATACCGCCCTCCGCGTTCCCAACCCTGTTCGATCCGCTCACCCGCGCCAAACAGCCCGACCACAGCGGGAGCGCCGCCGGCATCGGGCTTGGCCTGTACATCTGCCGCTGCATTGTGCAGGCGCATCGCGGAACGATCGACGTGCAATCGTCCGAACACGGCACGACGTTCACTGTGCGGATTCCCTACACGGTGGCCGCTTGACACCACGGCCGGCAGCGCAGCCGGTCACGCAGCAAAAAAAGCCGGCACCCTGAGGTACCGGCTCTTTCTCTTCCTTTTGCGAATCGCAGCGTCGATCAGCCTGCCTGACGCAGCGTAGCGGCTTCCTCCCCACGCTTGCCCATCAGCAACTGCACCACCACCGCAACGATGATGTTGAAGGCCAGTGCCGCCAGGCCCGTATAGATGGTGTACTTGTCTGCGCCAATCACAAAGGTGTGCACCGGCTTGATGCCGTCGGAGAACGCCAGCCAGCTGCCGGCAATCATGCCCGCCGCCCAGCCGGACAGCAGCGCGGGTGCGCGGAAGCGGTTCGAGATGTTGAACAACCCGAACACGACCGACGGGAACGTCTGCACGATCCACACGCCGCCCAGCAGCTGCAGGTCCAGCGCGAACTTGGTCGGCAGGAACAGGATGAACACCAGGGCGCCCGCCTTGACGATCAACGAGATCACCTTGGCAACCTTCTCCTCACCAGCGTGCGTGAGGTCCGGGGCCACGTAGGGCTTCCAGAAGTTGCGCGTGAACAGGTTGGCCGCACCAATCGACATGACGGCCGCCGGCACCAGTGCACCAATGGCGATGGCCGAGAACGCAAAGCCCGTGAACCAGCTCGGGAACAGCGCGTTGAACAGCGCAGGCACGACGTCGTTGTTGTTGGTGACCTTGATGCCTGCCGCATAAGCCATGAAGCCCAGCAGCGCGATCAGGCCCAGCAGCACCGTATAAGCCGGCAGGAAGACGGCGTTCTTGCGGATGGTGTCTGCACTGCGCGCGGCAAAGATGCCCGTGAGCGTGTGCGGATACATGAACGCCGCCAGTGCCGAGCCAATTGCCAGCGTGGCGAATGGCAGGAACTGCGCAGGCTTGAGCGTGAGGCCCGTGGCGCCGCCCTTCAAGGCAAACGCATCATGCGCGGTAGCAAACACCGCACCGTAGCCGCCCAGCTTGGCCGGCACCAGCACCACCGCCACCAGCACCACGATGTAGATCATGATGTCTTTGACGAAGGCGATGAGTGCAGGCGCCCGCAGGCCGGCGGAGTACGTGTACAGCGCCAGGATGACGAAGGCGGCCGCCAGCGGCAGCTCGCCCGTCAAACCCAGCGCCTTGATCACGACTTCCATGCCGATGAGCTGCAGGGCGATGTAGGGCATCGTCGCCACCACGCCCGTGAGCGCCACCGCAAACTCCAGCGAGCGCGAGCCGTAGCGGCCGTACACGGCATCAGCCGCCGTGACGTGGCCGTTGGCATGCGCCACCTTCCACAGCTTGGGCATGATCAGGAAGACGATCGGGTACACCAGGATCGTGTACGGCAGCGCGAAGAAGCCATACGCGCCCACCGCATACACGAGTGCCGGCACGGCGATGACGGTGTAGGCGGTGTAAAAATCGCCGCCCACCAGGAACCACGTGATCCAGGTGCCGAAGTTGCGGCCGCCCAGGCCCCATTCTTCAATGTGGGCGCCCTTGTCGGAGTTGCCCCGCTGCCAGCGCGAGGCGATGAAACCCATCACCGTGACCAGCGCGAAGAAGAAGATGAAGACTGCCAGCGCAGTCCAGTTGATTTGTCCGCCCATCATTCTTCTCCTTTGCTCTGACCGTTCTTGAAGACGATCCAGATCAGCAGCGAGGTGATCGGCACCCAGAGGAACTGGTACCAATAAAAGAACGGAAAGCCGAAGAGCGCCGGCATTTCCTGGTTGTAGAACGGCACCCACAGCAGGCCGATGAAAGGCAGTGCGAGCAAGAACTTCATGGGTTGTCTCCTAGTTCGGGGACTTCGGATGTTGTTTTGAACAGGTGAGGTGCCACGCCCGATGCGCGGCCAGATGGATGTCTGAGGGAGCGCTTTCCGCCTTTGTTGTTATCCGGCGCACTCTGATCGCGCGCCCTCCGGAAAACCATCCGCACCTGTACGCAGCAGCCACACGTAGTACTACGTAGTAAGCGTAGACTTTTCGCATGAAATAACCAATCGCTAAGGTGGGCACGGGTTTCCTAGGGTTTTCACGAATTCCTGTCATGACAGACAACCGAAAAACGCGTGAGCAAAACTCGCAAGCCACCACGGTGCCGCATGGCACCAAGCACAACGGGGAGCCGCAGTGGCTCCCCGTTGATTGTTGTGGCGCAGCATAAGCCCTAGCGAGCCCAGGGTTTCTGCACGGCGTGCACGGGGGGCCGAGCGCTTCGAGCTGAAACCCTCGGCGCTGGACCGACACATAAAGCCCTGAATTCTTGCCGGCCGAGGCGCCCAGACATTCGATCAATGCAAATGCCTGCTCATGCAGTGGTGTGCGCGCCGACGGGCGCCTGGCGCCCAACATATCCGGTCGAATCGACAATTAAAGACGGAATTGATTGAATCAATTTTTCAATTCAGTTCAATCCAATAAAGTCTTTTTCATTTGACTTTTTTTTGCTTCCTTTTTACTTGAAATGCTCTGCCATTGAGATTTCTCTTTCAAAGGGAAATCGTTTGCCATCCACCCGCAAATGGCGCAGCCATCAGGAAAAACCCGCACACGCATTGCTATTCAAGCACCGTTTCTTTAGAGCAAACCCTCAAAAACGTGTTGTGTTTTAAGTTTGTTTTCAATCTGATCAAAGAAAATCTTGTAAGGTGATTCTGTCTTATACATTCACATCCCACTTAGCCCGGCAATCCCCTCGCCGGGTATTTTTTTGCGATGCGTTAGATCGCCTTGCCTGTGCCAATCCGGCGTAAAAGCGGCGGGGCATTGCAGTGCGCTCAGTGGCGATCAGCCCCATGCCGCCACGCCACGGCGGCGCATGCGAGCTGTACCGCGCCACCGCACAACATGGCCACGCGCAACCCCGATGCGCCGCTGCCCCACACCGCATACATCGCCCCCAAGATCGCCACGCCCAGCGTCGCCCCGGTCATGCGCGCCACGTTGACGAGCGCCGATGCGGTGCCGGAACGCTCCGGCCCCACCGCGCCTACCGCCGCGCCCATCAGCGGGCCGGTGGCAAAGCCCATGCCGAGCCCCGTGAGCGCCAGCCCGATGGCTGCCGGTATCACCGATGCCGCACCAGCAAATACCCCCAACGTGAGCAGCCCCAGCGCGATGATGCCCACCCCGCCCGCCGTGGCCAGCCGCACGCCATGGCGGCGCGCCACCGTGCCCGACATGGGCGACACCGCCATGAAGACCAGCGCCATCGGCATCAGCCCAAGGCCTGCACCAATGACGCTGAAGCGCCCGGTGCTCTGCCACATGAGCGGCAGCAGAAAGAGTGCGCCGTACATGCCGAACGTCATGCCCGCCGTGGCGACAATGGCGCCGCGAAACTCGCGCACGCGAAAGAGATCCAGTGGCACCAGCGCCTCGCCGCCATGGCGCGCCTCTACGCGAATGAACCACGCCAGCGCGATGAGCGCCACGGCCAGCACAGCCGCCGCCACAGCGGGCGCGTGATGCGCTTCGATGGCCGCAAAGGCTAGGCCGCCCAGCGTGATGGCGCCCAACACCTGGGCCAGCGCATCGAAACGGCGATGCGCGGCGTCAGACGATTCCGGCACCACGCGCACGGCCAACGCCATGATGGCCACGCTTACCGGCACCACCACCCAGAACACGGCGCGCCAGCCGAAGTGCGTGACCAGCACGCCGCCGGCCGTCGGCCCAATCGCCATGGCCAAGCCGTTGCATGCGGCCCAGACGCCCAGCGCATGCGCACGTTCGCCCGGGTCGCGCCACACCACCCGCAGGATCGCCAGCGACGCCGGCAGCAGCAAGGACGCCCCCACACCCGCCATGGCACGCGCGCCGATCAGCCACCCGATCGACGGTGCCAGCGCGCACAGCACCGATGCCACCGAGAACACCGCCGCACCCGACACAAACGCCCGCCGCCGGCCGTACAAGTCGGCCAGCAGGCCGCCGCTGAGCAGCAATGCGGCATAGGCGAGGTTGTAGGCGTCGATCACCCACTGCAGCGGGCCGACCTGTGCGTGGAAGAACTGGCCAATTGGGCGCACCGCCAGGTTGACAACGGCGGTGTCGATCTGCGCGACCAACACCGCCATCGACAGCACGCAGAGCACCACGCGCTTATGCGTCGCGGTGTTGGCATGCACTGGTTGCATCGTGATTCCATCCATCTCGGGGCCTTTGGCTTTTGGCTTTTGCAAGCGATGGCCCCAGCGTAGTGCCGGCACCGTGGGCGACGCTTCGATGCGTGTCGAAGCATCGCGGCGCGCGGCTCCCTAGAATGGCCACATGACAAGGAGTCGGACATGTCGCATCCGAACAGCTTTTCCGGCACGGCCTTCCTGATTGCAGACCCCGCACGGGCGGCCATGCTGACGGCGTTGCTTGATGGGCGCGCGCTACCCGCGGGCGAGTTGGCGCATGCCGCGGGCGTCACCGCGCAGACGGCCAGCACGCATCTAGCCAAGTTGCTCGACGGTGGCTTGGTGGTGGTGGAAACCGAGGGGCGGCACAAGTACTTTCGGCTGGCCGGGGCACATGTGGCGCAAGCGCTGGAACACCTGGCGGCCATCACGCCCGCAGCGGCTGTGCGACGCGCTACACCCAGCCCGAAAGCGCGAGAGCTTGGCTTCTGCCGCTGCTGCTATGACCACCTTGCCGGGCAGGTGGGCGTGGCCGTCACGCACGCGCTGCAATCACGCGGCTATCTGCTGCCGATGCCAGACAAGCAATACGAGATCACGGCCGCCGGCATCACCTGGTTTGGCGACGTGGGGCTTGATGTGCACACCATTCGCCCGACGCGGCGCGGGCTGGCGAGGCAATGCCTGGACTGGACGGAGCGCACGCATCACCTGGCGGGGCCGCTTGGGGTGCAGTTCCTACGTCGCCTGTGCGATGTCGGCTGGATGCTGCGCGCACGCGATTCGCGCGCCGTGCTGGTCACGCCCAAGGGCTGGCAGGAATTGCATCAGCGCCTGGGCGTGGATGAAGCAACGGTGCGCAGCGCGGCCGAACACCGTCATGCATAACGCCGCCGATCAGTGCCCAGCAAAGGCCAGCACTTCCGGCAGGCGCGCAAGCAGCGCATCGCGCGAGCGGATGCCGCCCGAGGTCGGCTCTACCTTGTCGTCCTGGATCAGGTTGGCAAAGACGTACGTCTTGTCGCCCTTCCTGGCCCAGCCGACAAACCAGCCGTAAGCGTGCGCCTGATCCCACGTGCCATCAGGTGATGTATTGCCCGGCGCCGGGCCGGCCGTGCCCGTCTTGCCCTGAACGGCCCAACCACCCGGCACCTGCCAGGTCTGCACGGTACGGTCGACCATCTCGTAGGTGCGCGCCGACACCGGCAACTGCCGGTTGACGATCCTGCGCATAAAGCCGACCTGCTCCTCCGGCGAGATCTTCAGCGACGAGGTGATCCACGAACGGTCCATGCCGTTGTTCTTGCCCGGGTCGCCGCTCACGTCCATGTTGCCGTAGCCGAGCTTGCGCACGTATGCCTGGAAGGTTTGCGCGCCCATCGCATGCGTAATGCGCTGCGAATACCAGACCACCGAATATTTGAGCCACAGCGCCGGGTCGATGGGCTGGTGCCAGGCTTCGCCGCCCCAGTCGGGGTCACCACGCCTGAAGTGCTCGACCGGGGTGTGCTCGTCTTTGAGGAAACCGTGGTCAAAACCCATGACGGCCAGCGCCAGCTTGAAGGTGGAAGCGGGGGTCACGCGCTCGTCGCACTTGCCTTCGTGCAAGACGACCTTGCCCGTGGCGGCATCGGCCACGATCGTGCAGATCGGGTGCTCGGCGTGGGCAAACGTGGCAAGCGCGGCCAGCATGGCGCCGGTGGCGGCGTGGCGGAGTTTCATCATCGATCAACCTCATGTGGGGGGAATGCAAATCGCTGCGTGGCAGCGTAGCAGCGAGGTTGCCGTCCTGCGGACCGCCACCCGCGTAACGGGTGTAACGCTGGCGGAATTGCCGTTCCAAAAAGAAGGGCTTGCAAATTTTTCGGCGGTCGGTAAAATGCGCGGCTCACCTAGCCCAGGTGGCGGAATTGGTAGACGCACTAGTTTCAGGTACTAGCGGGTAACTCCGTGGAGGTTCGAGTCCTCTCCTGGGCACCAAACACAGTCCCAAGCAGTTCAGGGGCGACAAAAAACCCGCGTGGCGATGAGCCTCGCGGGTTTTTTGTTTGTCCGGACGGGGGCAAGATTCAAACCGTCCCGGATCGCCTCACACTGCTCTGGTGACGCCCGGCGCCGCCGATTCCATGCAAGGCAGCGCACGCGGCTCGGATCGTTGCCGGCTCCGGGAAGGGGTACGAACGCGGCGTATCGGAATCTGGCGCTCGAATGCGCCCGCTGCATCAACGGCTTTGCAGCGGCAAGACGAGCCGAAAACACGTGCCCCGGCCAACTTCGCTACGCACGTCGATCTGGCCACCATGCTTGCGCACGATGCCGTAAGAGACCGACAGGCCGAGCCCCGTCCCCAGGCCAACGGGCTTGGTGGTGAAGAACGGGTCGAAGATGCGGCTGAGATGCTCGGGCCGGATACCGCCTCCGGTATCTTCCACCTCCACCCAGACGTTGTCCGCGTCGTGGCCGGTTCGCAGCGTGATGCGTCCGTGGTCCTGAATGGCTTGTCCGGCATTGACCAGGAGGTTCATGAACACCTGGCTCAGTTGGGTGGGCCTGCACTCGATGTCTGGGATTCCGCCATATTCGCGCACCAGCTGCACCTTGTACTTCAGCTCATTCCAGACGATCTTGATTGTTGTTTCCAGACACGTTTCAAGATTGGCAGGTTGCGGCTGCGCTTCTTCTACATGGGAGAAATCCTTGAGACCCTGCACGATCGTCTTGACCCGCTGCAGCCCCTCCTGGGACTCCGCCAACAGCCCCGGCACATCTTCGCGCACGTACTCGAGATCAGCCGCCAGCTTGACCTGCGCAAGCGCAGCCCGCGTGGCGGGCGCCAACTCTGCCTCGTGGGATTCGTAGGCTGACAGCGCGTCGAGCAATCCTCCAACGTATCGCTGCAAACTGCCCAGATTGGCTTTGACAAACGAGACGGGATTGTTGATCTCATGGGCCACGCCGGCAGCGAGCTGGCCGATCGACGCCATCTTTTCCGATTGCAGCAACTGCCCCTGCGTTTGGGCCAGCTCGTGCAGCAGTTGCTCCTGGCGCGCACGCTCGGCCTGCAGTGCCTCGTGGGCCAAGGCAAGCTGCCATCGGTCACGCTGGAATTGTTCGACCGCGCGCGCCATCTGGCCGATCTCATCGTCGCCATCGACGGGTACCGCACTGGGCGCCCCGTCCGAACGTCCTTCGCGCAAGCTGCGGCTGACCTGCAGCAAGCGCTGAAGCACATGGCGCCCGAGCAGCCCGTAAGCCGCCAGGCAGGCAAATACCACGCTGGCGGCGAGCAGCGCTGTCACCCAGCGCTGATTGCGCTCGGAAACAACCGCCAACGCCTGCATCGCCTGCTGAAACGCCCGCGTGTGCTGCTCCGACACCTGCTGTGCCGAAACCACCATGGCGCCGGCCTGCATGTAAAGCGCATCCAAGGACCGGCGCCCGGCAAGGCTGCGTTCGGATGCCGGCGCCTGTGCAGCCGCACCGGCAGTTCCGGCATGTTGCAGCTCGCTTTCCCACCACTGGGCGACGATATTGACGACGTTGCGAAACAGCTGGGTCGACTGATGCAGATCGAGCACTTCAATGTCGTCGTCGGTTGCAGCAAGCCGCTCGGACAACTGCTCGAACGCCTCCAGGTTGCGCAAGATCTCGGCATAGTGCCGGCGCAGGGCTTCCACCGACGAGGTCTTTTCCAACTGCGCCGATTCGCGCTCAATCAACAACGTGCGCTGAACGAGTTCCTGCGCCTCGCGCAATTGCATGAGCTGCTCGCTGGCGAGCCTGCGGGTGGCTTCCGCCGAGGTGCGCAGCGCATAGACCGCCGTGATACCGCCTGCCGAGATCAGCAGCGCCAGCATGGCGACGACCAACATGAATTGACGCCCGAGCGATCTGGGCCACAGACCGTACCGCGGCATGCGCGCACAGCGGATAGCAGCGGCTGCGCTGAACATTCAACGGCCCCATATCCGGCGATACACGGCCCGGTAGCCGTTGTCCGGGTCGTATTGCCCGAGTGGTCCGCCATCGAAAGCGACGTTCTTGACCGTCACAAGGTGCACGGGGGCCACATACCCGGTGACCACATGATGGGCCAGCAGCCGATTTACCTCGTCCACCAGTTGCCAGCCTTGCAGGTTCAACGGCTCGGCCACCGTGCTTGTCTGAAACGCTCCAGCCTGGATGCGCAGGAACGCCGCGGCGCTGCCGTCGCCGGCAGACAGCATGTGGATGCCGTCGGGCTTGCCGGCGCGGGTCAGCTCGGCGGCGGCGTAATCGAAGTAGATGTCGTTGATGGCCAGCGCATGCGTCCACACGCGGCCATACCGCTCCAGCAGACGTCGCATGACGGCGGGCATGGCCTGCGCACTGCCCGAGATAGGTACGTCCTCGACGGCCAGCAAGCGGCAGCCCTTGCATGCGCCGATCACCTCAGCCATCGCCGCAGCCTTTGCGCTGGCGATCTGGAAATTGGAGTCGGTAAAGATGACCACGTTGGCGTGGCCCGCCGATTCCACTACAGCCGCCATGGCCGTGAGCCGGGCAACTGCCATCGGGTCGGTGGAAACATTGATGGCGATGGGACTGTCCGTGATGGCGCCGGCCGTTGCGGCAACGTGCCAGCCGACCACGGGCCTGCCCTGCCGCACGAAGGGCAACAGCTCTGCCTGCATCTCGCGCGCGTCACCCCCGACGAGCACGACGCCGTCCGGTTGCAGCGCCCGGGCCGATGCCATCGCACGCTTGCGGCCCTCCGGCGTCCCGCCGGCGTCATAGACGCGGATCTTCCAGCCGATGGCCCCAGCGGCCTCCTTGATGCCTTTCGCAACACCCAGAATGCCGCCGTTTCGCAAGTCTTCACTCACGACGGCCAGCGTGATGCCGACCTGCGCACGAGGACCTGCCTGGGGCCCATCCCAAGGGGCCCCGTGTTCGCTGGCGCGCGCGACGATCTGCTGCATGCGTGCGTCGTCGGCGATGCCGCCGGAGGCCATCGCCTGGCCTGCCATCGCTCCCCACCCGAATGCGCACAGCAGGTATGCCAGCATTCGCTTGCCGCTGCTTGGGACCATCGCCGCCTCCCGAAGGTCATCCTTCACGCTGCTGGTGGCACATCTGCCGCATCCGTGGGATTGGGCACAGGCGCATAGACAAGAATTGCGAACGGCACATCCTCATGGGTTTCGAAGCGCCTGATCTGCAAGACCTGATGCGCACTGACGATGCTGTCCCGTGTAATGAGCAGCACACCGCGTCGCGTCAGCAGATCGTCGGCCAACCGCATGCCCTCCCGCAGTTCGGCCGCAGAGATCTGCCGCACAGGCATCACCTCGCCCTGCTGCCTGAGCACGGCCACGAAGCGCACGACCACGTCGGGGTCATAGCGCAGGCCCGATTGCGCCTTGACCATCTCCATGGCTTGATCGCCCGAGACGTGGTCCTTGATGATCTCGCCCGTCAGAAGCCCCTCGAAATCGCGTGCGACAGCCACGATGCGTGCGCCGATCGGGATCGCCGTTCCGGCCAATCGGTCGGGAGTACCGCGGCCATTGAAGCGTTCGTACTGGTGCCGGATGATTTGCGCCACATGCTCGAGCTGCGGCACGGGTGTGAGCACCATCTGAGCGCGCAGCGGATGCTGATAGAACTGCTGTGCCTGTTCAGCCGAAAGCCTGTCGAGCGACGTATTCAGCAGGGCATCGGGCAGCGACAACTTGCCAATGCCGTGCAGCAGGCCGGCGTGGAAGATGTCCTGCACCTGCAGCCCCGTCAACCCGCATTCAATGGCAATGCGGCGCGCCAGATCGGCCACGCGCAGCGACTGGCGCGCCATGGCACCACAGCGCATCTCGATCATGCTGGCGCATACCTTGACCATACTCGTGAAGTTCGCTTTCTGGTCACGCTGAGCTCCTTCCAGGAACATCACGGTCTGGCGAATTTCTTCGGTGCGCGCCAGCACCTGGGTTTCCAGCCCGGCATTCAATTGCTGCAGCGTTTCGTTCTGCCGCTGCGTCAACTCGCTCAGGCGGCGCGCCTCGCATGCGAGCGTGCGCTGCTCGATCGCGTGCTTGACGGTGAGCAACAGGTCCTGGTCATCCCACGGCTTGTTGAGGTAGCGATAGACGCCGCCCTCGTTGATGGCACGCACAGCCGAATCGACTTCGGAGTAGCCGGTCAGCAGGATCCGCATGATGTCCGGATAACGCTCACGAGCACGTGCCAGGAATTCGGCGCCGTTCATGCCGGGCATGCGCATGTCGGAAATGACCAGATCCACCGGATACACCGACAGCATGTCGAGCGCCGTCGCACCGCTCTCGGCAGTGATCACGCGGTAGCCCGTGGGCCTCAGCAGCCGGCGCAGGGACGAGAGCACGCCTGGCTCATCGTCCACCAGCAGGATCAACGGCGTGGCGTCCGCAGGCGTTGCAGAAGCGGGCGCGCTTTCTGGCTGCGCGGCGGCTTTGATGTCGGGCGCGCTCGCTTGCGCGGTGTCTTCGTCGTAAACAAGCATGGCTGGCGTCTCACGGTTCGATGGCTGGCGGGGCGCGTCTCAAAGCGCCTGCAGGAATTGCTCCAGCGCGTGCTTCATTTTTCGGATGGCGGTTTCAGGTAGCAGCATCACCAACTGGGCCACAAAGCCGCCGCGCTCAAGGGTGAAGCGCACTTCCAGCAACAGCGCCACATCCCAACGATGGAACTGTTCGCCCGACAAGGCTTGCTGCAGCACCGCAGCCGGAACAAAGCTTGGCCGCGAGAACGACAGATTGCGGCCGAGCTGCTCGAAGACGCTGCGCACACACGCACCCACGAGCAAGTTGGCGATGTCGGACAGGGCCTCGCTTTCGCTGTTCACGTCGGCATCGCCGTAGCCCATCAGCTCTTCGAGTTCTTCGCGGCCGTCCTTGCCGAACAGCACGATCGCCTCGCCCGAAATGTCGGACTGAAACGCCTGCCGCACCGGCGAGGGCGCGTCTCCGGCCACGTCGCGGCCCAGCAGCTCTGCCATCAGTTGTGCCGCGTTGACAAGCTTGATGTCTGGCACCGAGAGCGTCACAAAGGCGCCCAGCAGTTCGGCCAGTGCCGCCCCCGCTTTGCCCATCCCGATATTGGCGATTTCCTGCAGAGCGTCGCGCTGGTCTTCGTTCAGTGTCAGGTCATTCATAGAGACCGTACCCTCGCAGGATCGGAACAATGCGCTCGACCGATACGGGCTTCGCAATGAAGCCGATGGCACCGAGGTCCTTGACGCGCTCGACGGCGCCCGACTGGATGTCAGCGGACACCACGATGACGAAGGCGTCGTCGCCGGCCTTGCGGATGTGTTCGAGCACCTGGAAGCCGTCCATGTCCGGCATGGTCAGATCAAGGAAAACGACCGTGCCCTTACCGGCACGAAACAGCTCCAGCGCCTGCGCACCGTTGGCTGCCTGTGTGACCTCGACATCCCAGTCGTCAGGCAAGGCGTTGATCAGAAGCTTGCGCGCCAACGATGAATCGTCGGCAACGAGCACAGGTAGCGCCATGATGTGTCCCCCCTTCAGGCGTAAAGCGTGAGGCTTACGTTATGGCCAGCGCGGTATCGGCCGGCGGTTGTTGTTCGACAGGCGGGGCTTCCGGCCTGCATCGTGGCAACGTCACGCGGAAGGTCGTGCCCAGGCCCACCGTGCTCGACACGTCGATGCGCCCGCCATGCGCCCTGACAATGCCGTAGGTGAGAGACAGCCCCAGCCCGGTGCCCTTGCCGACCGGCTTGGTGGTGAAGAACGGGTCGAAGATGCGCTTCAGGTTTTCGGGCGCGATGCCGCTGCCGGCGTCTGCTACCTCAAACCAGATTGATGCAGCGTCGGTCGCGTCAGTTCCGGTGCGGACGGTGATGGTGCCGCGCCCGCCGCCCTGCGTGCTTTTGCCCGCATACGACTGCGCCGCGTTGACCACCAGGTTCAGCACCACCTGATTGATCTGTGACGGGATGCAGGTCACGGCCGGCAGTTCGCTGTACTCGCGCACGAGGTCAGCCTGGTATTTGATCTCGTTGTTGACGATGTTGAGCGTCGACTCGATGCAGCGGTGAATGTCCACCTGATCCCACTGGTGGGCGCTGTCGACGCGTGAGAAATCGCGCAAGTCCACCACAATGTCGCGCACCCGGGTCAGGCCTTCCTGCGATTCGGCCACGAGCGCGGGAGCGTCTTCGGCCAGAAACTCGATGTCGGCCGCCTGCGCAAGCGCCAAGAGCTGTGCGTCGAGTGACGGCGCATGCTGGCCGATCAGCTGATCCAGGGTACGTGCGTAATCGAGCAGCGTGTTCATGTAGCGCTGCAGGCTGTTCAGGTTCGAGAGCACGAACCCCACGGGGTTATTGATCTCGTGCGCAATGCCGGCGGCGAGCTGGCCAATGGCGGCGAGCTTTTCAGACTGCAGCAGCTGCTGATGCGCCTGGGCCAGCTCTTCGTTCAGCGCAGAGAGTTGGGCGTTACGCACAGTGAGTTCCTGAAGCGCATCGGTTACGGTTTTTTCGCGCTTCTTCAGCTCGCCATATGCAAGGCACACGTCCGTCGCATCGAGCAACGTAATCCCCACCGCGATGACCACACCATTTCCATCTTCGATCGGAATAAAGCTGCAGTTCTGCTGCATCCATTCAATCGTGTCGGTAATGGGCCGCGTATGACGAAAACGAAACAAATACGGGCGGTGCTCCCAAGATGTGTACGCAGAGACACCCAGAACGAATACGCTTTCGATTTTCTTGCGCAGCCATTTTTCCGGCAGTTCCGGAAACAGCGCGAACATGTCCTTGCCGATCACATCCTCGCCGGAAAAACCGCTGTGATATTGCATGAAGCGGTTCCACGACAGGATGTGCATTTGACGATCCACGGAGAACACGCCGCAACTTACCAATTCCGCAATGGCATCAGATAACTGGGGCTCGGTAATGTCTGCCATGTTTGACATGGTTCCTGCGGGACAATGGTGTTCGCTATCAGCCACTTGAATTGCGTGGCCGTCTCTCTATTTATCGACCAGATTTTGCCCAGGCAGATGAGTACAAATCCCTATTAACCGTCGAATATCGGGATCGCCACGCTAAAACCGGATCCCATCATTTTTTTGATTTGGTAGTTTGATTCAAGCAAAAGGCCCGCAGGAACGCTGCGGGCCTTTTGCTTTTCGGCATGCCAGGTGCACGAGTCACCAGCCGTGAAACCGCCCCCACGTCTGCACCCTCCCCCGCGACGACACCGCCTGATACTCCGGAAACTGGGCCCCCGTGGCGCACGCATGGTTCGGCAGTACACGCAGCTTCGTGCCGACCGGAAAGCGCGCCACCAGGTCGTCTTGTACCGAGCCATCGATGGCCGCCAGAATGCCGTGCTCCTGGTTCGCGCCAATCAGCATGAGCCCGTCGAGTGGCGTGCCGTCAAGCGCGCACGGCAGCCCGTAGCCGAAGTCATGCGACTGCTTGGCGGTGCCGCGGTCGCGGCTCATCGCCATCCATCCGGCGTCGACAATCACCCAGCCTTTCTCGGGCTGATGGCCAATCACGGTAGTCAGCACGCTCAGTGCGATTTCATCCAGCGCGCACACGCCCACGTTGTGCATGACCAGATCGAAGAATACGTAGACCCCCGCGCGCACCTCCGTCACGCCTTCAAGGTGTTCGGTGGCCAACGCGGTAGGCGTGGAGCCAACGCTCACCGCCGCGCACGGCATGCCGGCATCACGCAGGCGCTGCGCGGCGCGCACGCAACCGGCGCGCTCCTGCTCGGCCAATGCGGCCAGCGCGGCGCGGTCGTTCAGGTCGTAGCTGGAGCCGGCGTGCGTCATCACGCCGCCCACGTCGATGCCGCCGTCTTTCAGGATGCGGCCGACTTCCAGCAGCGCCTCCTGCTCGGGCGTGATACCGGAGCGGTGCCCATCGGTGTCGACTTCGATCCACACTTCACAGCGCTCACCGTGCGCGCGAGCGTAGTCGACCACGGCGAGGGCGGCCTCTGCGTTGTCGACCACGAGCTTGAGATCGCAGCCCCGCTTGTGCAGCGCCATCGCACGCGGCAGCTTGGTGGCGACAATGCCCACCGCGTACAGGATGTCCTTGATGCCGGCGGCAAAGAAGGCCTCGGCTTCCTTCAACGTCGATACGGTGATGCCTTGCGCGCCGGCCGCCATCTGCCCGCGCACCACGTCGAGGCACTTGGTGGTCTTTACATGCGGACGAAATTTCACGCCCAGCGCGTTCATGCGGTGCTGCATGCGGGCGATGTTGTGCTGCATGCGCGGCAGGTCAATCAGCGCAGCCGGCGTGTCGATGGTTTCAAGCGAGTGCGTGTCAGGGGTCATGGTTTGCATCCTCATGCGGCAAAACGGCGGGCCCAGGGCAGCAGATCGTCGAGCGCGGGCGAGGTGATTTCCGGCAGTTGCGCGCCCTCCACCGGCGCCAGGCCGACGCGGTTGTGCCAGTACGTGCGCAGGCCTACGGCCGCTGTGCCGAACATGTCGTAGCTGGAGCCCGCAACAAATGCCGCGTCAGCCGCTTCCACGCCAAGCTGTTCAAGCGCCATGCGATAGGGCTTCGGATCGGGCTTGTACACGCCAGCCTGCTCGGCCGTGACAATGACATCCCACGTGACGGGCAACAGCGCGGCGGCTTGCCGGCCCAGCCGTTCCGAGCAGTTGGTGACAACGGCCAGCTTGCAGTGCGGCTGGAGCTGGGCCAGCGCTTGCGCAGCGCCGCTCCACGGGGCGAGGTGCAACCAGTTGGCTTCCAGCGCTTCAGGAGCGGACGCTGATAAGCCGACGTTCTGCGCGGCCTGCCGAACCATCGTTTCATAAGGGACGTATGCGCCGCAGCCGTAAGTGAGCCGCAGATACTCGGCGCGCCACGTGCGGCCTGCCTGTTCAGAGCCAGCGGCGCGGTTCCACAGCGACCACGAATCGAGCAGCGCGGTCAGCAGATCGAACAGGATGGCCTTGGGATAGCCGGCGTCGGGAGAAACCGTGGAAGCGTTCACGCTGGTCACCTGCAAATCGGTAGAGATCGATGCCACCGATTGTAGGTACCGCGCACTGGCTTTCGGTGAAGCCGGTTTGAATCAAAGATTCAGTGCAGCTGCATCATGCGCGCCACGGCGGCTGCGGCTTGAAACGGTTCTGTAGCGCCTGCATGAAGTGACGCGTCCGTAGCGGCAAGCCGGCGCGGTTGTGCGTAAGCGCGATCACGTTGGCGTCGGGCGCTTTCCAGCCTGGCAGCAATCGCACGAGGCGGCCCGCGCGCAGATCGTCCGCCACATCCCATTCGGAGCGCAGGATCACGCCACGCCCTTCGCACGCCCATTGGCGAATGACATCGCCGTCGTTGCAGATCAGGTGCCTCGGCACGCGCACGCTGCGGCTCGTGCGGCCTTTGCTGAAGTGCCAAAGCGACACGTCTTCCTTGTTCTCGCGCAACACGATGCAGGGCAGCGCGGCAAGGTCATCGGGGGTTTCGGGCACGCCGAAGCGCTTCACCAACGCGGGGGAAGCGCAGACAAAGCGCGCATTCGGTGCAATTGCGTAACCGACCAGGTTCGACACCTGCAGCGCGCCGATATGCACCACCACATCAAAGCGGTCCGCCGCTTCGGTCAGGGGCGTATCGGATAGCGCCAGTTCGATGTCGACATCAGGATGCTGCTGCTGAAAATCGGCAATGACAGGCGCCACGTAGCGTCGCCCAAACCCCAGCGGCGCATTCACCTTGAGCGTGCCAACCAGGCCGCCCCGGCGCGTGTGCAAATCCTCTGACAGTGCGTCGAGCTGGCGAATCAGCTCTGCGCCGCGCTCGCACAGCAACATGCCTTCTTGCGTAAAGCGCAAGCTGCGCGCCGTGCGATCGACCAGACGTGTGCCCAGCTTCTTCTCCAGCTGCTGCAGCCGCTGCGACACGGCGGATGGCGTCAGGTCCAGCGCCCGCGCAGTCGCCACCAGGCTGCCGTTGTCCTGGATGGCGAGCAGGAAGCGCAGGTCGGCGGAATCCGTCATGGGTTACTTGCCGGCAAAGCGGTCCGTTGCGGCCAGCAGTTGATCGAGGATGCCCGGTTCGGACCACGCATGGCCGGCACCTTCGATCAGGTGGAAGTCCGAATCCGGCCACGCCTCATGCAACGCATACGCGTAGCGCGCGGGGCACGGCATGTCGTAACGGCCATGCACGATTACGCCGGGAATGCCCGCCAGCTTGTGTGCCTCGCGCAGCAACTGGCCCTCTTCCAGCCAGCACTGGTGCGTGAAGTAGTGATTCTCCAGCCGCGCGAAGGCCAGCGCGAAATGGTCGTCGGCGTGCTTGGCACTGTTGCTAGGGTCGGGCAGCAGCGTGATGGTCTCGCCTTCCCACACGCTCCAGGCGCGGGCGGCTTCGATCTGCTTGGCGGTGTCGTTGCCGGTGAGCACTTTGCGATAGGCCGCAATCATGTCGCCGCGCTCGGCCTCTGGAATGGGCGCCTGAAAACGTGCCCATTTCTCGGGGAACATCTCCGACACGCCGTACTGGTAGTACCAGCGCAGCTCGGCCTGCGTGACGGTGTAAATGCCCCGCAGCACAAGTTCGCTCACATGCTGCGGATACTTCTGCGCGTAAGCGAGCGCCAACGTCGAACCCCACGAGCCGCCGAAGACGAGCCAGCGCTCGGCGCCGGCAATTGCGCGCAGGCGCTCGATATCGGCCACGAGATGCCACGTGGTGTTGGCCTCCAGCCCCGCGTGCGGCGTAGACCGCCCGCAGCCGCGCTGGTCGAACAGCATCACGTCGTAGCGTGCGGGATCGAACACGCGGCGGTGGTCAGCAGAAACGCCACCACCCGGCCCGCCATGCAGGAACACCGCGGGCTTGGCGCCGGGCGTGCCAACGCGCTCGTAGTAAACCGTGTGGCCATCACCCACGTCGAGCATGCCGGTTTCATAGGGCTCGATTGGCGGATACAGGGTACGCAGTGCAGTCATGGTCGGTCCTGTCAAAAGGTTGCCGGAAGAATGGGCTGATTCTACAGAGGGGTTCTCGCTTGCACATATTTTTGAACGACGTATAAAATTGCACATCGTTTACCAAATGGTGTGCCCATCATGTCGTCCACCCCCATCCCCATTAAAGCCGGCCGCCGCGAGCGCAAGCGCAACCAGACGCTGGACCATCTGGCGGCCACCGCCTTCTCCCTGTTCGAGCAGCACGGTTACGACGCGGTGACGATGGAGCAGATTGCAGCGCAGGCCGATGTGTCCAAGGGCACGCTGTACAACCACTTTCCGGTCAAGGAAGCGCTGTTGGCGCACCAGTTCCACGCCGAGCTGGAGGCAGGCGGTACGCAACTGCGCGCACAGATCGAGGGGCAGCCGAATTTCGCCTCCCGCCTGGCGGTGCTGCTTTCCGCCTCGGCCGATTGGTGCAACGTGCGCCGGCCCTATCTGGCCGCGTATTTCCGCTACCGCTTTGCCAGCGCCGACCTAGCCGCCCGCAACCGCGACAGCGACAAGCGCAGCGGGCTGGAAGCGGTGTTCATGGCACTTATCGACGCGGCGCAGCGCTCGGGCGAACTCGACACCCGATTCGATGCCGAGCAGCTCGCGGGGCTGTTCGAGTACTTGTATCTCGGCGCGCTCATGCGCTGGCTGGCACGTCCCGAAACCGATCTGCACGCGGGTTTCTCCGCCGTCATCGACCTGTTCCTGCACGGCATGGCCTGCAAGGAGGCGTGATGAATCCGCTCGTGCTCGATTGGCCGGCTGCGGCGCAGGCCGGTGCCGCAGTGGCGGGCGGCAAGGGCTGGCAGCTTGGCCGCATGGCGAGACTCGGCGTGCCGGTGCCCGATGGTTTCGTGCTGGCCGCAGATGCCAGCCGCGGGCGAAATCACGGAGATGCCGTGCCCGAGACGGTGCTGGCTGCCATCGCGCAGGCGCTGGCTGCGCGCGGCTGGCAAAACACGCCGCTGGCTGTGCGCTCTTCCGCGCCGCAGGAGGATTCCGCGCGACGCTCGTTCGCGGGCATTCACGAGACGCGCCTGAACGTGATTGGCGTGCAGGCGCTGGCGGAAGCGGTGCGCGCCGTGTGGGACTCGGCGCACGCACCGCAAGCGCTGGCATACCGCGAGCGCTTTGGCATCGACACCTCCGACCTGGCGATGGCCGTGGTCATCATGCCGATGTTGCCGGCAGTGGCCGCAGGCATCGCGTTCACTGGCGACCCGCTGAGCGGCCGCGACGACCACATCGTCATCAACGCAAACTGGGGCCTGGGCGAAGCGCTGGTGGGCGGCCACGCCGATGGCGACGTCGACCGACTGGAAGTTGCGCCGCAAGACGACACGCTGCATGTGGTCGAACGCCGGATCGGCACGAAGCACCGCATGACGCGCGCGCTGGCCGAAGGCGGCACCGCACTCGCTGATACCGCCACCGAAGATGCGCGCCGCGCCGTGCTGGAAGACGCCCAGCTCATCGCACTTGCCACGGTGGCGCGCGACACGGCACGCGCACTGGACTTTGCGCAGCCGCGCTATGACATCGAATGGGTCTGGGACGGGCAGCGCTTCTGGATCGTGCAGGCTCGCCCGATCACCACGACCGCGCGCCAGACCTACGCCGCCCTGCAAACCCAGCCAACGTTCTGGACGCGCGGCAACACGCGCGAGGTGTTTCCCGCGCCGCTGTCGCCCATCGACTGGACGCTCTACGGTCACGCGGCCAACCGCATGCTGATGCTGGCGTACTCGCTGGCGGGCTATGCGTTGCTGCCGGGGCTGGCGCGCGCCAAACTGTTTGGCGGCTGCGTGTACCTCGATGTCTCGTTGATGCAGTGGGAGGCATTTGACGCGTTCGGCATTGCGCCGGAGGCTATTAACCGCATGCTCGGCGGCACGCAGCCCGAGATTACGCTGTCGCGCGCCACCTGGCCGCAGCGGCTGGCACGCGGTGCGCGGCTCGTACGTTATTTGTGCAGTGCCGGGGCCGCGCGCCGCCATGCACAGAGCGATCTGAATCGCGCCCGCAAACAAGCCGCGCAATGGCGTGAAGACACGTGGCCGGAAGCAACAGCGGAGCTGGCCACCTGCCTGCGCGAACGCTTCAACATCGCGCGCCGCGCAGACGGCCTGTTCTTCCTGCAGGGCTCGGCGGGCGGCGCCGTTTCGGGCCTGGTCGACGTGATCGAAAAACACTGCCCCGGCGAAGGCCACGCCCTGGCCGCCGCGCTCATGGCAGGCGCAGAACCCAGCGTTACCGCGCAGCAAAGCTACGACCTGATGGCTCTGGCGCAAACCGCCACCGCCGACGCCGAAGCCCTCGCCTGGCTTCGCGCCGACAACCGCATCGGCACGCAATGGGCGCTGCAACTGCCGGCGCACAGCGCGTTCCGCCAGCACTTCAGTACGTTTCTGGAGCGCTACGGGCACCGCGCCATTGAAGAGAGCTACTTCCGCCGCCCGCGCTGGCGCGAGCAACCCGACTATTTGCTCGACCTCGTCGTCGGCCTGATCGGCAGCGACGCGAATGCAGTGCGGCAACGGCAGTTGGCGGCATCTGAGCGTGCGTGGGCGCGCCTGCCGTTCTGGCTGCGCCCAATCGTGCGAGGGATGCTCAAGGGTGCCGTGCGCGACAGCAACCAGCGCGAAGCCGCGCGCAGCGCGCTGGTGGCGTATCTGGAAGCGCTGCGTATCGGTCTGCTGAAGCTGGCAGACAGGCTTGTCGGCGAGGAAGGACTCGATACGCCTGAAGACATCTTCAACCTGACGCTGGACGAATGCGTGGCCGCGGCCACCGGCGCGTTACCGCTGCGCTTCGTCGCCCAGCGCGCGCGTGAACGCCGCCAGCAGTTGGACGATTGGGCCGCTGCGCAGGAGCCGGACATCCTCACCGAACATGGCGAGGCACCGGTCGGGACCAGCGCGCCAATCGCCCTCACAGGCGATGCCTGGAGCGGCACCGCCGTGGGCGCAGGCTCGGCACAGGGGCAGGCACGGCTCGTCGATCACGCGGCTGCCGGCACGGCGCTGCAAGCCGGCGATATCCTGGTCGCCCCCAGCACCGACCCGGCCTGGACGCCGCTTTTCCTGAAGGCCGGCGGGCTCGTCATGGAAACCGGCGGCTACCTCTCGCATGGCGCCATCGTGGCGCGGGAGTTCGGAATTCCGGCCGTGGTGAACCTGCCCGGCATCCGGGCACAGTTGGAGGACGGCGAGACGATCCGCGTAGACGGCAATGCCGGCACGGTCAGCAGAGTGGCGGGTTAGGCACCCATATGTGGTGATGAGGCGACACTGGCGGATGCGGCTTTGCTGCGTCGCAATATTCGGACTAACATTCGGGTATTCCCTACTAGGGTTATCCCTAAATCAGTCCTCAGAAGGAATCGCCATGAACACCGTTGCTCTCAAAGCCGCCCCCGCCTCGCGCTTCGCCCGTTTCTGGCAAATTGTGCGCCGTGAAGCCAGCCGCGCCGTTGCGCTGCACGTGGAAAGCTGCGGCATGATGGCCGAGCTGTATCGCCGTTCGGGCCACTAAGCCGAAGCGCACAGTTCGTGCGAAGACTGCGTCGCACCTTCCCCGGCGTGGCGCCGCAGACGCAGATCAGGTCTCGCTCCATTGCCGCATCAGGTTGTGATACACGCCGATGAGCGTGCGGCGCGCGGTGGCATCCGCGTCGGTCTGGTTGAGCGTTTGGATGGCGTTGTCCAAGTCGAACAGCATGGCGCGCTGCGCGTCATCGCGAATCAGGCTCTGGATCCAGAAGAAGCTCGCCACGCGCACGCCGCGCGTGATGGGCGTCACCTGATGCAGGCTCGTTGCCGGGTAGATCACCAAGTCACCGGCATTGAGCTTGACGCTGTGCATGCCATAGGTGTCTTCAATCTGCAGTTCGCCGCCGTCGTAGCTGGCAGGATCTGACAGGAACAGCGTGGCCGAGATATCGGTGCGCAGCTTTGTGCCGTTGTGCGGATGGATACGCACGCTGCCATCAACATGCGCGCCGAACGTCATGCCCTCGCCGTAGCGGTTGAACATCGGCGGGTACACCACGTTCGGCAGCGCCGCGCTGATGAAGCGCGGGTGCCGCTCCAGCACGCTCAGGATGAGCTGCTGGCACTGCAGCGCCACTTCCGCGCGCTCATCAATCTGCTGGTTGACCTTGACCGGTGCCCCCGAATACCCGGCCGACACGCGACCATCGACCCAGGCATCGCCCGCGCTATCGAGCAGATCGCGCAGCGCAGCCACCTGCGCAGCGTTGAAGACGTTGGGAATGCAGACGAGCATGGCGATGGAAGGAAACGAGGATGCAGCCGAGGGCCCATCCCCCGGCCATTACATCCGATACACCACCGACAGCATCGCCGCACGGCCGGTGCCCGGCACAGCGCGACCGCCATCAGACGGAATCAGCGCATCGTAATACGTCTTGTTGAACAGGTTGAACAGGTTCAGCCGCACGTCGTATTTCGGTTGGTGGTAGGCCAGCATCGCGTCCCAGCGCACGAAGCCGCCCACCTGCACCGTGTCGGTGTTGTTGGCGTAGCGCTGCGACATGTAGAACGCGCCTGCGCCCGCCTCCCAGTTCGGCAGGAAGGCGTAGCTCGTCCACACCGTGGCAGCGTGCTTGGGTGTGTTGGCCGGCGTCATGCCCTGCGTGCCTGCAGCAATGCCATTGACGATCTGCGCATCCAGGTAGGTATAGCCCGCAAAGATCTGCAGCTTGTCGGTCACGTGGCCCGTGGCACCCAGGCGCGCACCGCGCACGCGGATCTTGCCGGCCGACGTGTACGTCGTGCTGTCGATCTGGGTGCGGGCGTTGTCCTTGGTGATCTGGAACAGCGCCGAGCTGACCGACAGATCGCCATTGAGCAGATCCCACTTGCCGCCGGCTTCATACGACTTGTTCTTCTCCGGGTCCAGGTTCTGCTGGCCGGTGGTGCCTACGAGTTGTTCCAATGACGGGTTGAACGACGTGCCATACGACACGTAGTACGACTGCCAGTCCGTCGGCTGCCAGATGCCGCCAAGGCGCGTGCTGACAAAGTTCACGCTCTGCTGCGCATACGGCAGCGCGGTGATCTTGGCCGACGCCGGCGTGTTCGCCGAATTCAACGAATTGGAAATGCTCGCCACGTAGCGGTCATAGCGCAGGCCGGCCACCGCCTTCCACTGCTTGGTGAATTCGATCGAGTCGTTGAAATACGCAGCCACCGTGTTGGCTGAGCCGCCCTGCAGGTTACCCAGGCTCGACGGCGTGCTGGCTGGCGACGTGGTGTAGCTCGGACTGACCAGCGGCTCGCACGAGACGAAACCGCTTGTCATGCTCGACTGCGCGAGCGGCGTGCCGTTGCACGAGCCGTTGCGATAATAGTTCTGGTTGTCGTAACCGTCGTGGCCGAACTCGGTGCCAACCAGCAGCGTGTGCTTGACCGAACCCGTATCGAACTTGGCCGTCAGCTCGGTCTGGTTGAACAGCGAATAGTCGCGGATGCGGCGGTCATGGCTTTGCAAACGCACCGACAGCGCCGAGAGCGGCAAGTTGCTGTTGGCGAGCGCCGTGAACGCGCCCGACGAATTGACCGTACCCACAGCGTTGGGCGCCGTCTCCCGCGCGTCGGTCTGCACGTAGTTGAACTGCGTCTGGTTGCGCAGGCGCAGGTTGGGCGAGAACTTGTGATCGATATTGGCCGAGAACGACGCCACATCCTGCGTGGTGCGGTCATCGGTGTAGCCGTAGTACGTCTTGGGGCTTACGTTGACCGGGTGGCCGTTGAGGTTCGGCACGCCGTAATCGGGCATGTCGCGGTTGTGCTGCAGCAGCGCGGACAGCGTCACCTCGGTCGGCGTACCGATGCCGAAACGCCACGACGGCGCGATGCCGAAATCCTGCGCGGTCATCTCGTCGCGCGTGCTGGTCTTGCCGTTCTGCGCCATCGCGGCGATGCGGAAGGCAGAAGTGTCGGACGTCGGTGTATTGACGTCGGCGGTCGCGCGCACCAGGCCGTTGGTCGTGACCGAACCGGTGATTTCCGTGGCCGCCTTCAGCTTCGGCTTCTTCGTCACCTGATTGATGACGCCGCCGGTCGAGCCGCGGCCGAACAGCATCGACGACGGGCCCATAAGCACTTCCACCGAATCGAGGGCGAACAAGTCGCGGTAATACTGGCCGCGATCACGGAAGCCATCGAGGTAGATGTCGGTGCGCGCCGAGAACCCGTTCAGGTTGATGTTGTTGCCGATCTGCCCGCCCTCGGCCGCGCCGATGGTGATGCCAGGCACGTTGCGCAGCGCATCGGCCAGGGAGCTGCCGCCTTGCGCATCGGTCAGCGCCTTGGGCACGACCGTCACCGATTGCGGCACATCGCGCAGGTTCTCGGGCAGCTTCGAGATGGAGCTTTTGGCGGCGTTGTAGTCGTCGCGCGGGGCGGAGCCCTTCACAACGGCTTCCGGCAACGTGGCGGTGGCCGGTACCTGTGCAAGCGTGGCCTGCTGGGCAAGTGCGACGGTGGGGGTGGCAAACAGAGCCAACAGGGCGCTGGCGACGGGCGTGCGGCGGTTCATTGCGTGGTTTCTCCGGCGGCACTCTTCTATTGGGTGCCAGCCGCTCCGGAACGCCCTCCTGCGCCCGTGCCGCCGTGCACGAGAGCGCACTACGAATTGCGGACGCAAATATAAATGATAACGATTCGCAACAGCAACAAAATGTCGCAATAACTCCCGGAAGTTCCCGGAAACGCACAATTTAAAGAGACTTATAGAGCGCTTTTCCTTGGATTTAGCTGATTGGGCAAGCTTGTCCACAAGGAATATCTGTGGCCAGGCAAGTCCCAACCAGCAAAGCGTACCTATTTCTGCGTGCTCTCTAAGGGCGATGGAAGGTGCTGCGCATCGTCGCCAGCATCTGCGCGGTTGCGCGCCAGCGCACGCGCATACACCGACGGCGCACCGGCTGCATGTGCCGTCACATAGCCGGTAATACACGCCAACATGAGTGGCAACACCACCTGATACGACAGCGTCATCTCGAAGATCATCAGGATCGACATAAGCGGCGCATGCGTGGTGGCTGCCAGCAGCGCGCCCATGCCGACCACCGCGTAGCTGACCGGCACCGGCGCAACACCTGGCAGCAGCGCGTGCATGCCCGTGCCGTACAGCAAACCGAGCGCCGCGCCACAGAACAGCGTGGGTGTGAACACGCCACCCACAGCGCCAGAGCCCGCGCTCGACGCCGTCGCCACCACCTTGCAAATCAGCACCAGCGCCACCGTCTGCCACAGCCACGGCTCGTGCAGAAAGCTATTGACCACGCTGTAGCCGTTGCCCCAGACCTCGGGCACGCCCGTGGACAGCGCACCGACGATCAACCCGCCAGCGGCCAATCGCAGCGTGAGCGGCAGCTTGGTCTGTGCAAACGCATCACGCGCGCGGTCAATCAGCCCCAGCAGCAGCGGCCCCACCATCCCCGCCGCCAAACCAAGGCCCAGATACGTCAACACTTCCCAGCCGGAAACGAAATCGAAGTGCGGCATCTCGTAGACCGCCCCGTACCCGAAGAACTGGCGCACCACGATATCGGCGGTGACAGCGGCCACCAGCAGCGGCCCGAGCGTCGCCGTGGTGATGACGCCAAACACGATTTCGCAGACGAACACGGCGCCCGAGATAGGCGCGTTGTAAGCAGAGGTGATGCCAGCGGCCGCACCGCACGCGACCAGCAGACGCAATTGCTCCACTGGCACAGAGGTCCAGCGCCGCAACACGCGGCCGACCAGCGAGCCGCACATTGCCGCCAATTGCACCATCGGCCCTTCGCGCCCGATCGACGCGCCACTGGCCACCGAGCACAACGACGACGCACTGCGTACCAAGCTCTGGCGCGCGCTAAGCACGCCATGGCCCACGGCAATGGCTTCCATATAGTCTTCCGAGCCTTTTCGGGGGATCCACTTCAGGCCCACTTGCAACGTGATGCCTGCCAGCAGCCCACCCGCGGTCGGCACCAGCAGGCGCGCCCACCACGGCAACGCGCGTGCCGTGGCCACCAAACCCTGGTCCGTACCCGAGAGCCACCATTGCAGATGGCGCAGGCACTCGCGAAACAGGATCGTCGACAGGGCGCCCGCGCAGCCGATCACCCCGGCAATCACGAACACAAGATGCTCGCGACCGAACGGCAGCCGGGCAGTCGCGCGCCGCCACCATGGCTGGCGCGGCACATCAGGTTGAGGCGGCGGCGTGTCGGTCATGTCGGTTCGTGCAAGGACAAGCCGACATGATAGCGGCGGCGCCGCACCGGTTTTAAGTCGATGTCGCGACCAGGGCGTCTGGCAACCACGCCTGCGGTGTGTCAGCGCTCCGACGATTCGGACCCCAGGCAATAACGCGCGCCTCTACGAGGTTTTCGATCACGAAGGGGTCGCGCGCAACAATGGCGTCGATCTCTTCGCGGGATTCGGCACGCGCGAGGATGCCACCGCCCTCACGCGGGAAGAACGGCCCCGACATCAGGAAGTGGCCGCTCGCATAGTGAGCGTCCAGATGCGCGCGGTGCGCTGGCAACACGCGATCGAGTGCTTCGAGCGGTGCGGTGTAGTTGAAAAGAATCAGGTACAGCATGCGACGGCTCCTTGTGGGATGAGGTGAAACCTTCGAAACGCGAGACCCGGCAGCGTGAAGCAACGACGCTGAGTGTCCCGCAGAAACGGGTACGCTTTGCACGGAAACCCTTCGGCGCGCAGGGTTCTCAAGGGCGCAAGAGCAGTGCGCCCGAGGTCTGTCCGGCTTCCAGTGCGGTATGCGCGGCGGCCGCATCTTCCAGCGCATAGGTGCCGCCCACCGGCACGCGCACGCCATCCAGCATGCGCTGCAATGCCGCCTGCGCCCCCGTCCGGTAGTTCGACAGATCGGCCATGTAGCGGAATACGCCTGGCCGCGCCAGCGCAATCGAGCGCGACGGTCCAAGCGCCGCAAGATCGACGACATCCGTTTGGGCGTTGCCCACATCGCCCGCCTGACCGATGCTGGCCACCATGCCGAAGGGCCGCGTCACCGCCAACGACGTCTGCAACATCGCGCCACCAATCCCATCGATCACATAGTCGACGCCGTCTCCACCGGTCAGTTGCAGCACGGCTTCGCGCACGTCCTGCTGGCGATGCAGCACGACGTGGTCTGCGCCATGGCCCAGCGCGACGGCGGCCTTGGCTTCGGTGCCAACCGTACCGATCACGCGCGCACCCTGGCGCTTGGCCCACTGCACCAGCAACACACCCAGGCCGCCGGCAGCGGCGTGCACGAGCACCGTATCGCCGGCGCGCATCTGCCGTACCCGCGTCAGCAGCATGTGCGCGGTAATGCCGCGAACCAACGTGGCCGCGACGGTTTGGTCATCAAGCGCATCCGGCAAGGCAATCGCCCGTTCGGCCGGGATGTTGCGATGGCTGCTGTAGCCACCGGGCGCGCCGTCCATGAGGCCGGCCCAGGCCACGCGCTGGCCAACCACAAAGCCGCGTACATCCGTACCCACGGCTTCCACCACGCCCACGCCCTCCACCCCGAGCACCGCTGGGAATGCCGGCACCGGGTACAGCCCGACACGGTGATACACGTCGACAAAGTTCACGCCGACGGCGGTATGCCGCACCGTCAACGCATTCGGGCCGGGGGGCGCCAACATCAGGCTGGCGGGCCGCAAACCCAATGCCGGTCCGGGTTCGCGCAGTTGGATCACCTTGGCGTGCATGGCAAAAGTCCTCGCAGAAATGGGTACGCTTTTCGGTTTTGGTGATGACGGGTACCGCGTTCGTCACGTTGTGAAACAAGCGTAATCCGTTCAGAATCACCCGGGAATTCACAAAAACTGATCAGCTTCTGTGCAAAAAAGCCCAGGTCGACCAAAAAATGTGCGTGCCCTGGCGCGTGCGGCGGCGGCCGAACCTTCCTCTTCCTTGCAATGGGATGACGTACGCTACTTTCTCGTGCTGGCGCGCGAGGGCAGCTTGTCGGCCGCTGCGCGGCGGCTGGCGGTGGAACACACCACGGTAGCGCGGCGTGCCGATGCGTTGGAGCAGTCGTTGGGCGTGCGCTTGTTCGACCGCCTGCCGCGCGGCTGGCGCCTGACCGCTGAAGGCAACGCACTGGCCGAGCGCGCTGAACGCATGGAGCAGGAAGCCGCCGGCTTTGCGCGTGCGGCTGCGGGGGCGGGCAGCTTGCGCGGGACGGTGCGTATCTCCGCGCCGCCCACGGTGGCCAGCCACATCATTGCGCCAAACCTGGCGACACTGCGCCGGCAATGGCCCGGCATCGACCTCGTGCTGCTCGGCGAAAAGCGCAACGCCAACCTGATGGCGCACGAAGCTGACCTGGCGGTGCGCTTGTCACGCCCGACGTCATCTACTTTGGCGACACGGCCGCTGGGCGACCTCGGCTACGGCCTGTACGCCACCGCAGAAGTGCTCGCACGCCCCGAATCAGAGTGGGAATTCATCGGCTACGACGAAAACCTGCGCCACGTCCCACAACAGCGCTGGCTGGACAACTACGCAGGCGACCGTCGCGTGGTCTTACGCTGCAGCGATCTGGCGGCGATGCATCAGGCGGCGCTGGCCGGCCTGGGTGTCGCGGCGCTGCCTCACCTGCTTGGCGCGCCCGCAGAAACGGGTACGCTTTTGCGTCGATTGCCCGTCGACGACCCTGCGTTGCATCGAGAAATCTGGCTGGTCATCCACCCCGACGTTCGACGATCACCGCGCGTGCGGGCCGTGGCCGACGCATTGATCGCGCTGTTCGACGCACAGCGACACGTATTGGCGGGGATTTGAACGTACGCAGAAACGGGTACGCTTTTGGGTCAAAATGAACCGCAAACCCAATGGATATGCGGTTCTTACACCTCGGCAATATTGCATGCCGAGGCATGTTCGGAACGCTCAGCCGCCCAGGTAGGCTTCGAGCACGCGCGGATTGCCCAGCAGGTTTTTGCCGCTGTCAGCGAGCACGATCTGGCCGGTCTCCAGCACGTAGCCGTGCTGCGCGATCTTCAATGCCTGGCGCACGTTCTGCTCGACCAGGAAGATCGTCAGACCTTCAGCATTGATGGTGCGCAGGATGCGGAAGATCTCCTGCACGATGATCGGCGCGAGGCCCATCGAGGGTTCATCCAGCAGCAGCACGCGCGGGCGAGCCATCAGCGCGCGGCCAATGGCCAGCATCTGCTGCTCGCCGCCCGAGAGGTTGCCGGCCAGCCCATCGATACGCTCCTTCAGGCGCGGGAACAGGTGGAACACGCGCTCCAGGTCAGAGGCGATCTGTCCCTTGTCCTTACGCGTGTAAGCGCCCAGCTCCAGGTTCTCGCGCACCGTCATCGTGGTGAGCGTGGCGCGCCCTTCGGCCACCTGCACGATGCCGCGCTCCACACGCTTGTGAGCAGACCACAGCGTGACGTCTTCGCCCTCGAACAGGATCTGGCCGCGCACATCACCCTGCGACTTCGGGATCAGCCCCGAGAGCGCCAGCAGCGTGGTCGATTTGCCCGCACCGTTTGCGCCCACCAGCGAGGTGATCTCGCCGGCCTTGAGCGCAAAGTCGATGCCCTTGACGGCTGCGATGTGCCCGTATGACACGTCCAGCCCTTTGACTTCCAGCAAGGTGGTCATGCCGTCTCCTTCTGCGCGGCATCGCCGTTCGCTTCATCGTCATCATCGCGGCCCAGGTACGCCTCGATGACTTGCGGATCGTTGCGGATCGCTTCGGGCGGCCCCTCGGCAATGATGCGGCCGAAGTTGAGCACCGCAATGCGCTCACACAGGCCCATCACGAAACGCATGTCGTGCTCGATCATGAAGATCGTGTAGCCGCGCGCCTTGATGTTCTCGATCTCGGCCATCAGGTCGACCTTCTCGCCCGTATTCATGCCGGCGACGGGCTCGTCGAGCAACAGCAGCTTGGGTTCGGTGGCCAGCGCCCGCGCGAGTTCAAGCTTGCGCTGGTCGCCGTACGAGAGGTTGTCGGCAATGTCGTGCGCCTTGTGGTCGAGCTTGACCCAAGAAAGCAACTCCAGCGCACGGTCGCGCGCGCGGCGCTCGGCAGCACGGTACTTGGGCAGCGACAGCAGCAGGCCCGGCGCGCCGTAGTCGAGATGCCGATGCATGCCGACCACCACGTTCTCCAGCAGCGTCATCTCCTTGAAGATGCGGATGTTCTGGAACGTGCGCGCAATGCCCATCTGCGTGATCTGGTGCGGCTTCTTGCCGACGAGATTTTCGCCGTTGAATGTGAGCGAGCCACCCGTGGGCGCCAGCAGGCCGGTGATCAGATTGAAGACGGTCGTCTTGCCGGCGCCGTTCGGGCCGATCAAGCCGAAGATGGTGCCCTGCGGCACTTCAATGTTGACGTCCTGCAAGACTGACAGGCCGCCAAAGCGCTTGGAAATGGATGTGAGCTTCAGCATGGCGGCCTCAGTGCGATTCATTGGAAGCAGCTCGGCTGTCGCCCGTGCCCGGCATGGTGCCGCCGCGCTTCATGCCGAACCAGCGCGCGAAACGCGCCGGATCCCAGATGCCCTTGGGCAGGAACAGCACGATCACCATCAGGATCACGCCATTGACGACCAGGCGGAAATCCTTGAACGCACGCAACAGCTCGGGCAACAGTGACAGGATCAGGCTGCCGAGCACAGGGCCCGTCAGGCCGTTGGTGCCGCCCAGAATCGTCATCGTGAGAATTTCCACGCCGCGATCGAAGCCGAATTCGTTCGGGCCGATGAAGAACGTCAGGTGCGCATTGAGTGCGCCCGCGAGCCCGGCGATGGCCGCACCCAGCGTGAACGCCAGCAGCTTTGTGCCGGCCACGTTGATGCCCATGAGGCCTGCGGCGGTCTCGTCTTCCTTGATGGCCTCGAATGCGCGGCCAACCTTCGAGCGGCGCATGCGCGCCAGCACAAACAGCGTGGCCAACACGGCCAGCGCCACGTGCCACCACTCGGTCAGCTGCGGAATGCCGTTCAGGCCCAGCGCGCCGCCGGTCCAGTCTTCGGTGTTCAGGATCAGCACGCGCACGACTTCGCCAAAACCAAGCGTGGCCATGGCCAGATACACGCCCGAAAGACGCAGCGTCGGCCGGCCGATGACAACGGCCACCACGGCCGGTGCCGCCATGCCGCCCAGCAGCGCGACCGAAAACGGCATGTCCGCATTCATCGTCAGCAGCGCGGAGGTATACGCGCCGATGCCCATGAAAGCCGCATTCGCCATCGCCAGAAGGCCGCACGACAGCGTGAGATAAATGGACAGCGCCAGCAACGCGTTGATGCCCAGCGTAAGCACCAGGTTGCTGTAGACCGACCAGAAGTTGTCGAACCATTCCATGTCGGTCTCCTTATGCCTTGCGTTCGAGCACCTTGCCGAACAGCCCTTGCGGCCGCACCAGCAGGATCAGGAACAGCAGACCGAACGCCACCGCATCGCGCATGGTCGAGCCGATGTAGGCCACTGACAGCACCTCGGCAAAGCCGAGGAACAGCCCGCCGAGCATTGCGCCGCGAATATCGCCCAGGCCGCCCAGGATGATGACCGCGATGCCCTTGTGCAGCATCGGCTGTCCCATCAGCGGGAACACGGCGTTGGAGTACAGGCCGATCAGCACGCCCGACAACCCGCCCAGCGCGGCGGCTGCAAACGAGGTCAGCAGGAACAGCCCTTCGACGTTGATACCGAGCAGTGCCGCTGCCTTGGGCGACTCCGCAATCGCGCGCAGTGCGCGGCCGAGTTGCGTGCGCTTGAGCAGCAGCATGAGCGCACCCATCAGCACGAACGACAGCACGATGATGCCCAGCTCGAGCGGCGTGAGGTGGATGCCGCCCAGATCCAGCGAGGCGTCCGACACGAGCCCGGCCGGGAAGCGCAGGTTCTCGGCGCCAAACGCGCCTTGCATGGCGTTATTGATGGCGATGCCCGCACCGATGGTGCCGATCATCGGAATCAGGTGGGGCGCGTTGCGGCGACGCAGCGGTCGCAGCAGCAGCACATCGATGATGAGGCCGGCCACGCCGCTCACGGCAAAACCGACGGCCAGCGCCGCCCACAGCGGCAGATCGAAGTGGAGGACGACCTGCAGCGCCGCATAGGCACCGAGCATGAAGACCGCGCCGTGCGACAGGTTGATCACGCCCAGGATGCCGAAAACCAGCGTGAACCCCAGGGCGAACAACGCATACACGCAGCCGAGCGACAGCGCATTGACGAGTTGCTGTTCCAGCATGATGAATCAGAGTGAGGTGCGGCCGAATGTCACCAAAGCAGCCGCAAAAAAAGCGATGGGGCGTAGGTTTAGCTACGCCCCGCGTTTCGGTTTCAACGAGAACCGAAGATTACTTCTCGATCGTGTACTTGCCGTTCTTGGTCACGCTCACGATCGGCGTCTGCACGGCGTCATAGCCGGCCGGCTTGCCACGTGCCGTCACCTGGCGGAACGCAAACGCCCCGGTCGCCCCAACGTGCTTGACTGCCGGCAGCGCATCGCGGATCGCCTTGCGATCGGCTTCGAGGTTGCCGCTGAACTTCACCTTCTTCAGCGCTGTCGCCGCGATGTACATCGCGTCATACGACTGCGCCGCAAACTGATCCGGCGCTGCCTTGTACTTGGCGGTGTAGGCGGTGATGAACTTGCTGTTCTCGGCCGTGTGGTTCTCGATCGACCACGGGCTGCCCACCCACAGGTTGTCGGACTTGTCCTTGGCCAGGTCGAACACCTTGACCGAGTTCATCCCATTGCCGCCGATGATCGGCACGTTCAGGCCGAGCTGACGCGCCTGCACCATGATCGGACCACCTTCGGCAATCAGCGCCGACAGCACGATCGCATCCGGATTCGTCGCCTTGATCTTGGTGAGTTGCGCCTTGAAGTCGACGTCGCCCTTGGCGAAGGTCTCGGTGGTCGTCACCGGGATCTTCAGGTCTTCGAGCGCCTTCTTGAAGTTGTCGTAGCCGCTCTTGGTGAAGACGTCGTCGTTGCCGTACAACACGGCCACCTTCTTCACGCCTGCTTTCTTCACAACGGTCTGGATCGTGGCCGGCAGCACGTCGGCTTCGGTCACGGAATTGCGGAAGACGAAATCGCCGATGCTGGTGATGCCGTCTGCCGTGTTGGAAGTGCCAAAGGCAACCGTCTTGGAGCCCTGCGCGATCGGGTCGGCCGCCTGGGCCGAGTTCGACAGCGTGGGGCCGAACACCATTGCCACCTTGTCCTGGAAGATCAGCTTCTTGAAGACGTTGATGGCCTCTTCCTTCTTGCCCTGCTCGTCTTCGATCACCAGCGCGATCTTGCTGCCGTTGATACCGCCCGCGGCGTTGATCTCGTCAGCGGCCAGCTGGAAGCCGTTGCGGATGGCCACGCCGTACTGGGCTGCGCCGCCCGACAGCGCTTCGGCCACACCAATCTTGATGTCCTGGGCCGCGGTTGCCGCGCCCGTTGCGATTGCCGCCCCCGCAGCCACTGCCGTCAACAGCAGCCGTTTGATCATTTTTTGCATGCGAACCTGCTCCTTGTTTGTCCGTCGCGATTGCTTGAATGCGATTCGTCTCGAAGATGCGCTGGCCCAACACCGTCGCTCCCCCCGCATGCGCCCTGCATCGCGTCCGGACGCTCGCCTGCCGGGTTTCGCGCCACGAAGTCAAACAACGTTGGCGAACGGCGGAAGACCTGCCGGGCGAGCGATGCCGGATCGGGCATGCGTGCACCGGAAGTGCGTCGGAGTGTGAAGCGAAGGCGCCATGGGTACAGCGCTCTTGTGCGACGCGCCGGGGTGGCCGGCACGTGCAGTCAGTCGCGGGACTTTACCGGAAAGCGCACGACCGTGCGATAGGGGATTGTCCGCCGCCCGGCCTGGGGGGCAGTCATTGCGGCGCAACATTGCCTGCGCAATACCGCCAGATCGACGTGAAGCGTACCCGTTTCTGCGTGCCTTGCCGCACTGCGAAATCAGTCCGTCGGCAGCTCGTCGGCGCTGACAAACAACCCCTTGCCGCGCGATTTGGCTTCGTACAACGCCTCGTCCGCGGCTTCGAAGACGACGCTCTGCGCCAGCGTATGCGCGTCGAAGGTTGCGATACCGATGCTCGCGCCAACCTGAACCATCGTCTCACGCAAGCGAAACGGCTTGTTGCATGCGGCGAGGATATTCGCGGCAACCGTCTTTGCGTCGCCCGGGTGCGACAGGTGTTCCAGGATGACGGCAAACTCGTCACCGCCAAAACGCGCCACGCCGTCATACGGGCGCACCGCACGCGCCAGCCGCTGCGCGAAAGTACGCAGCAGCGCATCGCCAACGGCGTGCCCGTGCGTATCGTTGACCACCTTGAAGTGGTCGAGATCGATCAGCAGGAGCGCTCCGGTCGATCCATTCATACGTGCCTGGTCCAGCGCCGCCTGCAAACGCGCTTCAAAGCCGGCACGGTTGGCCAGGCCGGTGAGGTGGTCGGTGGTTGTCAGCGCGCGCAGGCGCAGCTCCTGCTTCTTGCGCTCCGTAATATCCAGCGTGACCGAATGCACGCCCGCCACGCGGCCTTGCGAATCGAACTGCGGAAGGTAGCTGACCTCTTCACACCGGTACTGATCGAGGGCCCCGATCTCGCGCTCGAAGACCATCGTCTCGCCGCCCAGCGCACGCTGCAACGCATCGCGCAGGTTGCTGTAAGCGTCCTCACCCACGACTTCACGCAGCGTCTGCCCGAGCATGCTCGCGGTCGATCGTCCATACGCTTTCTCGTAGGCGGCGTTCAGAAAGCGGAAGCGCTCCCCGGTATCGATGAAGGCGACCAGCGCAGGCAGCGCATCGGTCACGGTCTGCAGCGTTTCGCGGCTGCGCTGCAGCGCTTCCTTGGCGGCCTTGTCCTGCGTGATGTCGCGCATGACCGACGAGAAATACTCCATACGCCCGGCAGGATCGCGGTGCGCGATGATCATGTGGTTGATCGGCACGACCTGACCCTCGGCACCTCGCGCGGTGGTTTCGCCAATCCATACGCCATCGCGCGAGGCTGCGGGTACAGCCACCTCGCGCAGCCAGCCCATTGTCTCGGGCGGGTAGAAATCCGCAACCGTCAGGCCTTGAAGATTGGCATCCGGCGCAATGCCGGCAAAGCGGCGGCCGGCCGGATTCATGTACGTGACATTGCCCTGTACGTCGCTCTGCGCAACGAAGTCGGTGGTGGAGTCGAGGATCTTGGTCAGCACGCGCGAGGCCTGTTGCGCCCGCGCCCGCACGGTGATGTCTTCCATGGCCCCAACGTGGCCAACCACGTCGCCGTCCACCCGCACCGGCGCTGTCGTGACGACCAGCAATCGCTCACCGAGGCCTGGCACGATCATGCGCTGCTCGGCGTTGTAGCCGGCCCCGCGTGCGACCGCATCGCGCCAACCGGCCATGGTGGCATCGCGGTCGTCCGGATGCAGGCGTGCGAGCCACACGTCGGCCAGGGCCTCTTCATGCGTTGCACCGAGCAGCCGGCGATACGCCTCGTTGGTATAGACGGTCCGACCCTCCGCATCCGAGCGGAACAACCCGAGCGGCGACGCATCGTTCACAGCTTCGAGTTCGGCGCGCTGGCGGACGACCTCGCCCATCAGTTTGTGGAACGCCGTCGATACCGCGTCGATTTCCGCCGAGGTACCGCCTAGCTCAAGCGGGGGCGCATTGCGCAAGTCCGTGGCCGAAAGCTGCGTCATGGCGGCATGCAACCGGCCAAGCGGGCGCAACAGCCACAGCATCGCCGCCCACACCGATGCGCCGATCAACGCCGCCAGCACCAGGAGCGACCAGCGAAAACGCTGGCGCATAAGGAAGAGCTGCCGGTTGGCCTCGGCGCCAGGCAACACCGCAGCGAGGGTCCAGCCGGCCGAGGTGATGTCTTGCGTGGTGACCACGTCGCCACCGCGATCAGGCAGCGCATCCGGATTCGCGCGGAAGGCCGCGGCCACCGCCGGATCGGCATCGAGCGGCGCCAGCGTCTTGTCGGCCTGGGGGTGGACGATATAAACGGGGTTGTCACCTCGCGTGGCCAGGTAGACGTGGCCGGTCTGGCCCACGCGCATGTCGCGCATGTCCCCCAGAAAGTTCGGCTTGAGCAGGTACAGCGACGCGCCGATCAACCCGACGAGATTGCCGTCCTGATCATGCACGGGCGCGGCCATGATGACGATGGGCTCGCCGCCCACCCGGTTGCGCAGCGGCGCGGAGATGGTCGGCTGATCGACCACCATGACCTGCTTGAAGTAATCCCGATCCGAAATGTCGATGCCGACCACGCCCGCGCGACGCGGCGAGGTGGCTGTCACCTTGCCATCGGCCGAGGCCAGGAACACGCCGTCGAACAGGCCGCTGGCGGGCTGGATGGATTGGTAGAACGCCGCTTCCTGCGCAGGCGAGTCGAAGCGCACGGTGCGCATCTGCTGCGCGGTGCGCTCGAGCACGCCCAGGTAGGTGTCCAGCCGCTGCTTGAGGTCTTCCGCCGACTCCTTGACCATGGCCGTCTGCTGCGCCTTGATCTGCGCCATCACCTCGCGGCGGATCGGCTCGCGTTGCGACCAGCCGAACACGCTCACCACCGTCACGCTGATGACGGTCGCCATGATGGCCGCCTGCGACTTCAGGGTCAGTTTCATCGGACCGTCGGCTGGCACCGGCGCCCCTCGCGACCGGTGTCTTGTTGTAGTGGGAGGGCAAACACCATAGTGCTATGCCCGCCAATCAATGTCGAGTCGCCGCGATGTCTAACGGCGGCCGCAGACATAGGCGGCCGAGCGCGCCGCGAGCGTACCGGGGCGGATGCGCATCCAGTGCGCCCCGGCTGCGGTATCGGTATCGAGCGTGGCGCCGTCGGGAGCGCGCACCACGTAGTCGATCAGGCGGATGCGCTGGCGATGGCAGTCGATCTCCTGGCGCGAGAGGATCACCGTGCCGGGCCGGTAATGGGCGCCATGGGCGCGGCGTTCACTGCGCTTGAGCACCGTGCGCGCCAAAAAAATTTTGTGGCCGGTACGGTTGGAGCGCAGCGACGTGCGATCGATGGAAGCCACGACGGACGTCGTCGTCAGGTATTGGTGCCAGCGCGCAGCCTGGGCAGGCACCGCCATGCCGAAGGCGCCCACGCCGACACTGCATATCCAGATCCACCGCCACATCATGCGTTTCACGAACGTCCGTCCTGCCATATCAAGAAGTCAAGAAGCGGCACTGCTGCCGCAGGCACATATTGTAACAATCGGCCCGCAAGACTCGCGCCCGCGCCCGCGCCCTCAGGTAGCATGCGGGCGAACTCGTCGCCCCAACTGCGCCATCCGCCATGCCCACCGTCGCCCTGTCTGCCCTCGTTGCCCACGCCATCGCGGCCTTGCTCATCGCTAGCGTGCCGGTCGTGGCGTGGTTCTGGTTGCGGCGGCGCTTTGACCTGGCGTGGCGCGACATCGGCGTGGGCGCGGCGGTGTTTGTCGTGTTTGCGCTGGTACTGGAACGCACGCTGCACCTGTATCTGCTGCAGCTCAACCCGATCACGGCGCACTGGTTGCGCATGCCCGTGCTGTTTGTCATCTACGGCGCGCTGATGGCCGGTTTGTTCGAGGAAAGCGGCCGCTGGCTTGGCCTGCGTTTTCTCGTGCGCAAGCCGGGGGGTGCCGCCACACCTGTGGCCTACGCGCTCGGTCACGCGGGCATCGAAGCCTGGCTGGTGGGCGCGGCATCGCAGGCGCAAATGGTGATGTTCGGCATTGCCGCCAACCACGGCGAGCTGGAATCGCGCCTCGCGGCCAGCGGCGCCGATGCCATGGTCGGGACCATCCACGCCATGCTGGCGCAGCTCTCGCCGTGGCTGGCGCTCGGTGCAGTGAGCGAGCGCGTTGCCGCGATGCTGATCCAGTTCACGCTCACGCTGGTGGTATGGCACGCGGTGCGGCAGCGGCGGTTTGTGATTGTCGTGCTGGCGGTGCTGCTGCATGCGCTGGCAGATTTGCCCGCTGCGCTGTACCAGGTACATGTGCTACCGCTGGCCGTGACCGAAGCGATCTATGCCGTGGCGGCCGTGCTGCTGGCAGCAACGTGCTGGCCCCCGCAAGGCGGCCGCAAGATCGGCGAATCCTCGCTGCGCTAACTGCTGCGGAAGCGGTCCGGCTCGATCCCGTGCCGGTTGAGCTTGTCGTACAGCGTCTTGCGCGGCACGGCCAGCAGATCGGCCGCGCGAGCAACGTTGCCCTCCGTCGCGCGCAGCGCTTCCTCGATGGTGGTACGTTCGACCGCCATCATCCGGCCCGCCAGGGAATGCTGGCTCGCCTCGGACACCACCAGGCCGTCGTCCAGGCCGAGGCAAAAGCGCTCGGCCACGTTCTTCAGCTCACGCACATTGCCGGGCCAGTCGTGGTGCTGCCAGCGCATCATGTCCTGCGCAGACCAATCGGGCGCCGCACGCTCGTAGCGCACCGCGGCCTGCTGCAGAAAGTGGGCCATCAGCAGCGGAATATCTTCGGCACGCTGGCGCAGCGCCGGTAGCGCAATCGACACGACATTCAGGCGGTAATACAAGTCCGCGCGGAACTGCCCGTGATCGGATGCATCCTTCAAGTCGACCTTGGCGGCGGCCACCACACGGCAATTGACGGGCACGCTCGCGTTGCTGCCCAGCCGTTCGATGCTGCGTTCCTGCAGCGCGCGTAGCAGCTTGGCCTGCAGCGCCAGCGGCATCGATTCGATCTCATCCAGGAACAGCGTGCCGCCATCTGCATACTCCATCTTGCCGATGCGGCGGCGGTTGGCGCCTGTGAAAGCGCCCGCCTCGTGGCCAAACATCTCGCTCTCGAACACGGACTCCGGCAGCGCCGCGCAATTGAGCGCGACGAACGGCCCGCGACGTCGGCTGCCTTCGTGAATGGCGCGCGCGAGCACTTCCTTGCCCGAGCCGGTCTCGCCCGTGACGAGGATGTCAGCATCGGTGGGAGCCAGCGCGGTGACGAGCCGGCGCACGTTCTGCATGACGGCGCTCTGGCCGATCAATGGGTACGCCTGCCGGCCCTGCAGCGCTTCACGCAAACGCAGGTTTTCAGAAGTGAGCCTGCGCTTTTCCAACGCGCGCCGCACCACGTCGACCAGGCGCTCGGAGTGGAACGGCTTCTCCATGAAGTCGTAGGCGCCGGCGCGCATGGCGGCCACGGCCATCGTCACATCGCCATGGCCGGTGATGAGGATGACCGGCAACTGGCGGTCGTGCTGCAGCATCTCGCGCAGCACAGCCAGGCCATCGCGGCCGGGCAGGCGCACGTCGGTGACGACCACGGCCGGCGTTTGCGTGGAGAGTGCGGCCAGCGCGCTTTCCGCATCGGCAAAGGATTGCACCGGCACATCCGCCAGCGTGAGCGCTTGCTCGCAGCCCAGGCGCACCACGTCATCGTCTTCGATCAGGAAGACGGGCGCGTGGTCGATGGGGGAAGAAGAGTCCGGCGTACCGTGTTCAGTCATGTGGGTTTCACAACGCGTTCAAGCTCGATGATGAATTCTGCGCCACCTGCATCGTCACCCGCATTGCGGCCTTCGAGCCGGCCGCCAAAGTCCTCGATGATCGCCAGCGAAATCGCCAAGCCGAGCCCCAGGCCCTGACCATCGTCCTTGGTGGTGAAGAACGGCTCAAACAGGCGCGGCAGCACGTCGGCGGGAATGCCCGGGCCGAAGTCGCGCACGGTGATGCGTACCCATTTCTCGATGGGCTGGACGCTCACGCGCACGGCAGCCGAGTCGGCTGCGGGAGCCTCGGCGGTGGCGTCAATGGCGTTGCGGATGAGGTTGACGAGCACCTGCTCAAGCCGCACGGCATTGGCCCAGACCGCAAGATCCGCTGGGATGGGCTCTGTCACCACCGTCACACCGGCCTGGCGGCGACGGGTCTCAACCAGCATCAGCGCCTGGCGGATGGCTTCATCCACCGACACGGCAGCGCGTGCCGCATCGCCCTTGCGCGAGAACGCCTTGATGTGCGAAACGATACGCCCCATGCGCTCGGCAAGCTGGCTGATGTGTGTGAGGTTGCCGCGCACTTCGTCGATGCGGCCACGTTCGGCAAGCTGGTTGGCGTTGTCGGATAGCGTGGTCAGCGCGGTAAGCGGTTGGTTGAGTTCATGCGTGATGCCGGCGGCCATCTGGCCGAGCACGGCGAGCTTGCCGGCCTGCACGGCGGCATCGCGCGTTTCGCGCAGGATGCGTTGCGCGGCATCGAGCGCCTCGACCTTGCCGGCCAGCGCGGTGTTGGCGGATGTCAGCTCCGCAGTGCGCTGTGCGATGCGCGCTTCCAGATCACGCTGGACTTCTCGCAGCGCGGCGCGCGCGCGGTGCTGCTCTTCGCGCCGGCGCGTACGCAAACGCAAAGCAACGAGCACGGCGAAGATCAGCGCCATCGCAAACGCAGCGCTTGCACCGGCCACCAGCGCGGTGCGCTGCTCGTCGCGCGGGTCGATCAACACGGCGACCTGCCAGCCGAGCAGGCCCACCGGGCGGTACTGCACCCGCAGTGTCGACACTGATTTTCCGGGCAGCGCCACGCGCACGGTCTGCGGCGGGTGGTCCGCAGAAAAGGGTACGCTCGCGGCTTGCTCGTCGCTCATTCCGAGCGGCGCGAGGATGTGGGGCGCGTACTGGCGCGTCGCGTCGAGTGCTGCGCGCTGGTCCGCGCTCAAGGTGCCGAGCGTGCGGTATTTCCATTCGGGTACGGACGACAGGAAGATCACGCCGTGCCGATCCACCAGCAGCACCGTATCGCCGCTGCGCGACAACGTGGCCTCGAACGCATCGAGGTTGACCTTCACAACCACCACGCCGATCGGCTTGTTGTCTTCGCGCACAGGGGCGGCCACGAAATAGCCCGTCTCACCCGTGGTATTGCCGACACCGTAGAAGCGACCGAGCCCTTCGCGCATGGCCTCGACAAAGTACGGGCGGAATGCGTAGTTCTGGCCAACGAACGAGGTCGGCAGATCCCAGTTGCTGGCCGCAATCGTGAGGCCTGTCGTATTGATCAGGTGAGCGGCGGCCAAGTCGGTGGCCGCCTGGACTTCTTTCAGATAGGCGTTGGCCGCGCGACGCATGACGGCGTCGCCGGCCTGGGGATTCTCTTGCAGCGCGACGTGCAGCACGTGCTCCAGCGCCGCCAGCCTCGGCAATGATTCATAGCGGGCCAGCGTGCTGCGCAGGTTCTGGGCGTAGAAGGTGGTGCGCTGGCCGGCCTCTTCGGCGCGCGTGGCAACGTAGCGCTGCAGGGCGATGGCGTAAGCGCCCCACCCCGCTGCCGCACAGCACGCCGCCATGGCCAGCGCGACAGCCACGCGCCAGCCGCGCCCGTGTGCGGGGTGGGCAAGGTCGGCGTGGCCGTCGGTTGGCGACATGGGATCAATGTTCGATGCGGGAATGCTCGCGAGTATCGCGCATGAACACGTAGACCAACAGCGACAGGAAGATCGTGCCCGTCACATACCAGTAGAACAGCGATTCATGACCCGCCTGCTTGAGCCACAGCGCGATGTACTCCGCCGTGCCGCCAAAGATCGACACCGTGAGTGCATACGGCAGGCCCACGCCCAGCGCGCGCACTTCCGCAGGGAACAGCTCGGCCTTCACCACCGCGTTGATCGACGTGTAGCCCGAGACGATCACCAGCGCGGCCATGATCAGGAAGAAGGCCGTCCACACGTTGGTGGTCTGGCTGATGCCGGTCATGATCGGCACGGTGAACAGCGTACCCAGCACGCCAAACGCAATCAGGATCGGACGGCGGCCAATGCGGTCAGACAACCCGCCCACGATCGGCTGCAGCATCGCGAACAGCAGCAGCGTGGCGCCGGACACCAGCGTCGCCGTGTCCTTCGACAGCCCGACCGTGTTAGCCAGGAACTTCTGCATGTAGATCGAGTACGTGTAAAACGCCACCGTACCGCCCATCGTCAGGCCCACGACCGTCGCAACGGCGCGCGGATGCTTGGCCAGCTCCGACAGCGTGCCGCGCTTCTTGTTTGCCTTTGCGGCGGTAAAAGACTGCGTTTCCTCCATGTGCGAGCGCATGGCCATTGCCACCAGCGCGCACAGCGCGCCGACAAAGAACGGAATGCGCCAGCCCCACGCCTCAAGCTGCGCCGGCGACAGCACGAACTGCTGCAGCACGATCAGCAGCGCCAGCGCCGTCAGTTGGCCGGCGATGAGCGTGACGTACTGGAAGCTCGAGTAGAAGCCGCGGTTTTCCTTGTTGGCGACTTCGCTCAGGTACGTGGCCGAGGTGCCGTATTCCCCACCGACCGACAGCCCCTGCAGCAGACGAGCCAGTACCAGCATCACGGGTGCCGCAACGCCGATGGTCGCGTAGCTCGGCGTGAGCGCAATGATGAGCGAGCCCGCGCACATGAGCACCACCGAGAAGAACAGCGCGCGCTTGCGTCCATAGCGATCCGCGTAGATACCCATCAACCAGCCGCCCACCGGACGCGCCAGGAAGCCGACCGCAAACACCGCCGCCGTATTGAGCAGTTGCGCGGTCTGGTCGCCCTTCGGGAAGAACGACTTGGCAAAGTACAGGGCAAACGCCGAGTACACGTACCAGTCGTACCACTCGACCAGGTTGCCAATCGAACCGGAGAAGATGGAACGCAGACGACGGCGTACGTCTGCGGGGGTGTCTTTGGTGGGGGCCTGCGCGGGCGAAAAGTCGCCCGTGACCGCACCAGCCTGAGGCTGCGTCATGGTGTCTCCTTGGAGCGTTGCGGCGGCCTTTGCTGGTGACAAGTCGCACACCAAGCTGCGTGTGCGACGTCCAAGCGGTCCGCCGGTTTATGGGTGGTCGCTCTTACTCAAGAAGCATTCCATGCAGAAAACAGACGCGTCGATCCGCCACAAACGCCCATGGCACCGGGCTTTGCCGGAAATCGACCGAACAACGGAAGATCGGAGAAGTGTGCGGTTTCTCAGAATCGGCCGGGCGGCCTGTGCGGAAACCCGCACGACCGATTCTGAAAGAGGCGGAGCTCAGGCGGCCACGCTCAGCGGAATGGTGTCGCGGACCAACGAATCCATCTCGGCAGACACATCTTCATGCGTTTGGGACAGGCCCAGACGCTCATGCAGATACGCCTCAAAGTCAGTACGCACTTCCGGATGGCGCAGCGCAAACTCGACCGTCGCCTGCAGGTAACCGAACTTGCTGCCGCAATCGAAACGCTGACCACGGTAGCGATACGCCAGGATCTGCTCTTCAGCGAGCAGACTCTGGATAGCGTCCGTCAACTGCAATTCGCCGCCTGCGCCAGGCTTCAGATTGCGCAGATGATCGAAGATGCGCGGCGTCAGGATGTAGCGCCCGACCACGCCCAGGTTCGACGGCGCATCCTTCGGCGCCGGCTTTTCGACAATGGCATCGAGCTTGACCAAGCGGTCATCCCATTCACGGCCGGCAACCACGCCATACGACCGCGAGGCTTCCGGCGCAATCGTTTCGACGCCGACGATGGAGCAACGGTAGTGATCGTAAAGCTCCGTCATCTGCTGCATGACGGGCGGCTGGTTGTCCAGCAAGTCATCAGCCAGGATCACGGCGAAAGGTTCGTCGCGTACCAGTTTCTGCGCGCACAACACTGCGTGGCCAAGGCCCAGCGTCTCGGGCTGACGCACGTAGAAGCACTCGACGCCGGGCGGCTTGATCGACTGCACCATCTCCAGCAACGCCTGCTTGTTCTTGGCGGCCAGCTCAGTTTCAAGCTCGTAAGCCTTGTCGAAATGGTCTTCGATAGCGCGCTTGGCGCGGCCCGTGATGAAGATCATTTCCGTGATACCCGCGGCGGCTGCCTCTTCCACCGCATATTGGATCAGCGGCTTATCGACGATCGGCAGCATCTCTTTCGGGCTGGCCTTAGTGGCGGGTAGAAAACGTGTACCGAGCCCCGCCACGGGAAACACGGCCTTGGTGATCTTCTCGTTCATGACAACTCCATTGGTGAGACGTAGCGTCATGAGCAAGTCATATGCCAGCGCAAATTAAAGGGGTCGACCCTTTGATGGAGCACCATCTGGCGCGCCTCTGCCGCAACGTCGCGAGCACGGCATCGGCACCTTTCCTACAACGGGTTGAAACTCCGTCGCACCAACTTTCAGCGCCGAAAGTCGAAAAGCGTACCCAATTCTGCGTGCCGTTCTGAGCCAACTCGCGGTCGGCCAGACCAGTAAGCACCCGCTAACAGTGCTTGGAAAATCAGGAAGATGGCTTGACCCAGCCGCGCGAGACCGGCGCGGTGCGCTCGGGCGTGCGCCGGTAGGCATCGATCTGGGCGTTCAGTTGCGCGACCTCAGCTTCCAGGGTGCGGATGCGCTGGCGCAGTTGATCGGCTTCGTTTTGCGTCTGCTGGCGCACCGCATCGTTCTGCAAGCGTAGAAAGCGCTCGGTACCCGCCAGCGCGCTGGCCGCGCCCTCCAGGCGGGTCACGGTTTCCATGGTCTGTTCCAGGCGCTCGAGGGTCGCGTCGGTCAACTTGGGCGGGACGGCAGGCGCCGTGGCAAGCGCCTCGCCGAGACGGCGTTCCAAGTCGGCCATGGCGGCCTGCAATTGCCGATTGCGCGCGGCTTCGTGTTCCAGCGCGCGCTCCGCCACCTCAGCTCGGATGCGCGCTTCCATCCATTCGGCGCCCGCACCGGGCGCGCCGATGGCGCGCGAGGCGATGCGGTTGCGCTCGTCACGAGCCGAAAGCGTACCCGTTTCTGCGTGTGCCAACGGGATCGGCCACGGCTCAACCGCATCCGTAGCAACACCACTTGCAATCGGCCCGCGCCCCTGCGCCCGGTCTATCGCCTTCTGTAACGTCGAATTGCTCGGACGCCGGCGTACTCCCGCTTCCGCCAACCACTGCACGTAACGCCGAACGCCGTAAACACGTCGCGTCACGGCCTGGACGGCTTCGATTACCTCATCAAGGAACACAGCGTTGTCGTGCGGGAAGGCGATATCCAACCGTCGAATCGCTTCAACGATTCGCTGCTGCTGCTCAGCCGAGAAATAGAGACCGGGGCGTGCCATAGGGGCTATCAAGTGTCCATGTAGTGTACATGAAGGGTTAAAAACCTCAAGTAATCAGCGTTACAGGTCATTATTTACATTTGGTGTATGTGTAATTGCAGTCGAGTCTTGAAACATAGACATCCCCTTTGAAGGGGGAATCCACTCAATTCGGTGCCGAGCGGGCCGGGAAACGAGCCCTTCGATGGGGTACACCGGACACCGTTGAGCCGGCGCAGAAACGGGTACGCTCTACGCTCCGATATGGCTTCCGAGCCCGAAATCAGGGTAAAAAAAAGCGCCCCATGGGGCGCTTCTAGTAAACAAACCTGCGGCGAAACTACAGTAGGGCGACATCCAGGCCAAATCGGCTTTTCAGCGCTTCCACCAGCGATTCCCGGGCGGCACGATCTCCGAGCTTCACATCGAGCATCACTCTTCCGGAATCCCACTCCTTGATTGTGCCGAGAAGATCACCTTCCGCGCTTCGAATCTTATATTGGCGGCTGACTTCCTTCACCTTGCGGGTACGCCCTTCTTGAGCCACCTTGCGGATCTGCTCCACGTCGCGGCTTGAGAGCCCCTCTTCCAGGACGCGATGTACCAGCTCACGCGTGCGGTCTTCGCCCGCGCTCTTGAAGTACAGCGTCAGCTCGTATCCGGTCGCGATACCGATGCCAGCCGGTCGTTCCTTCATGACTTCGAGCACTGACTCCGGCAGTTTCAGCAATGCCAACGTCTTGTTGACCGTTCCCGCGGATACGCCGGTAATCTCACAAATATCTTCTTCTTTTTTAACTTTTCCTTCATCTAGCAGCTGCCGCCATGCGATGGCGTTGTCCAGCACGGATTGGCCAGAACGCTGCTCGTTCAAGACGAAGGACAGACGGTAGAAATCGATGTCGGACAGGCCGTCTTCGATGAAGCAGTCCATCTCGGCCTTCCCAGCGGCGGCCAAGGCGCGCTTACGGTAGTGACCGTCGATCAGGACATACCAGCCCGGCCGTGCGAGGTCTGGCGCCGCCAACCCTGGCGTCTGCTGACCATGCGTAGCGATGGATGCCGCCCGCTCCTGAACGATCTGCGGATCGTAGATGCGGCGGGCGTTAAGCGGATTTTCCTGCAGCCGTTCCAGCGGAACCTTGATCACCCTGCGTTCAGAAGTATTTGCAGGTGCGGGACTTTCAGCGCTGAAAGCAGGGGCAGGAGCCGCTTGCCCAAGCAGCCCGCGGGGGTGCGATGTAATCGCTTTTTCCGCCAAAGCAAAGCGATCAACCGGTGTCGCCTTGGTCTTCTCTGCGGCAATGCCGGCCAGCATGCCGTCTTTGAGCGATTTCAACTTCGCGCTCATACACGTTCCTCCTGCAACAACTGCAACACCTCGTCGATCAAGATGTCGACTTCACTAACGGCTTCCCGGGCGCCCGGCACCCCGTGCACCGTCGCACCGATCGCTTGGCACTCACGAAATGCAGAGCGCGAGCCGATCATTGAATCCATCAAAGGAATATCACCATCATCACCAAGAATCTCAATTGCTTGCTTAGCAAGCGAGACACGCCGCTGAACCATGTTTGCCAGTACGCGAATACGCAGTGTCTCGTTGGTCACCTGAGCCTGCTGAGCCAAGGCTTTGGCGGCCACAGCAGCCCACAGATCGGGGGGCGACGGCACTACGGGGATCAACGCAATATCGGAGATGAGCAGAGCGCTTGACGAAGACGGTGAGTGGACCGCCGGAGGGCAATCGACGACGATGTAATCGTAGTCCGCCACAAACTTGCGCACCTCTCGGTGCATTGCGCCGCCAGACGGTGCTAAACCGATCACCGAAGCCGGAAAGGGCTTGTCTTCAGGCGCTTGAGCGGCCCACCGAGTGGCCGTTCCTTGCTCGTCCATATCGACCAGCAGCGTCTTATTCCCCCGCAAACCAAGGGTTCCGGCGATGTGCATGCTGACCGTGGTCTTGCCGCATCCGCCTTTCTGATTGAATACCGTTACGATCTTGGCGCTCACTGGCCCTCCACTTTCAGCGCTGAAAGTCAGCAGCGCTCATCTTAGGGAAGACCGCATAAAAACACAAGTTCGATAAATTTCAATTCATACAAATTTCATCCGAAGGGCCTCATCAAAAAAGGGGCCGGTCAGGTGGTTTTCAATTCACCTAAACTGAGATGTAAATGCGGTCTTTAACGCATAACTTTCTGCGTTCACCCCAGCATTTACAGGCTTTGTAGGTGTTTACCAGTGGGATGCATAAAAGCGACATTTTGCGAAAATGCCGCCCATCGACACTCTGCCTCAAACTGGTTATGATGCTCAGACAGTCGTCTGAAGACTTTGTCTACGCAAGATTCGGAATCAGCCGGTTCTTCGTGCGATGTCCGGATCGGCTGGACGACGTGTTTTTTGTTTTTTAAAGGAATTTTTGCATGGCCACGGGTACTGTCAAATGGTTTAACGAAACCAAAGGCTTCGGCTTCATCACTCCGGACGGCGGCGGCGCAGATCTGTTCGCGCACTTCTCCGAAATTCAGGGTTCGGGCTTCAAGACCCTGAAGGACGGCCAGAAGGTCACCTTCGAGGTGAAGCAAGGCCCGAAGGGTCTGCAAGCCTCGGCGATCAAGCCGGAATAAGTTTCAGGCTGATCGCCTGAGATGAAAAAGGGGAGCATCTGCTCCCCTTTTTTTGTCCAGCGCTTTTGCGTACCTCAGGCCAGCTTCCGCACGCTGGTACGCGATGGCTGCAGAATCAAGGCCTTGGACGAGTCAGCATCGACTTTCGCGTCTGGATAGACAACCAGCACGTCCTTCAGCGCCTTGCGGAACAACGCACGGAATTTCCGCTCGCTTTCGGTCTCAGTACCGAATTGCATCTGCAGCGCTTCCCAAGGGATCTCTGTACGCTTCTGGATCGTAAAGAAGCGGTATGTGAGCCACGAATACACATCCAGCGCAAACGGCGATTGCTTGAGCGCCTTCAACGCACGCATATCCACCGGCACAGGGCGATTCACGAGTTCGTTGAAGAACGGTTCTGACAGCACCACGAAGCTCTCGAACATCGAACCCTGGCCCGGCTGCATTGGATCCCACCACGTCGACAATTGATCGGCCAGCAGGTAACCGATGCGATCGATCGACAGTGGTTCCTGGTTCTGATTCTGGCTGCTGGGCGCCGACTTGTTTTGCACGATGGCAATCGTGGCAGAGAACAAGCGGATCATCTGCTGGCGGACCAGCGTCATGGTGCCACGCTTGCCGCCGGTGGCCATTGGGATGCCCAGGTTGTACATGAACTCGGACAACGAGTTGCCCAGCGAAATGCGCCGGTCTTCCACCGTGCCTTGGAATTCGCCGCGCTTCTTCTTGGCCATGATTTCCTTGCCGATCCAGGCCAGCATGAGCCGAGGATACGAGCCATAGGGATAGCCGAAAGAGACCGTCTCGGAGACGATGCGCTGCCGCCCATTGCTGGCCCGTTCAGAACGCTGCTGCGTGAAGTAGCCCGGCTGAATCATCAGCGAAATGTTGCCGCTGGAACGCGTCCAGACCGGCGGCGCACCCTTGGGAGCGCGATAGGGGAGGGTGACCTGCACGCTGGCGCGGCTGAGAAAGCCAACCTCGCCGCTTTGCCAAGCGTCTTCCCGTTCCATCGCCTGTGCTTCGTCGAACAGGCGCTGAAACTTCTCTGGCGCGGCAATGACTTGCCCTCCCGAGGGGACGATGATGCGGCCGGGCGATTCGTCGGCCGGTTTCCCATTGGGTGTAAGGCGTTTGGTGACCATGGTGGGCAAGAATTGTTCAGAGCCTTTGTACTAAAACGCCTTCGCCTTGTCACGCAGAATCGGGTACGTTTTCTTATTTTTGCTCGTTGTCGCGGGAAGGGCATCGGTGGGCAACCGTTAAGGTTGTCCACGGAAGACCTTTCCTCACTACAAGCTATATATACCTTCTACGTTTACTACAGGTAAACCGTATACGCGGCCCGCAAAGCCTTGCCAGTACTGGGTTTAAGGGGGCAAACCGAACCAGATTCTGCGGACGTGCGAACCAGATTCTGCGCGATGGCGTACCCGCTTCTGCGCGAAACCGTACCCGCTTCTGCGCATTGGGCGTACCGGAATCTGCGGGGACAACATCATGTTGTCCACAGTGTTATCCACAGAAAACTGAGGTCGGACGACGCCGTTCGATGCGTTTCTGCACGTGCGTACCCGTTTCTGCGGCCGACTTGATGACTTTTGAGACCGGTTCAGCCTGCTCGCTGTCGAAGCGTACCTGTTTCTGCGTGGATCAAGGTAATTTCTGCACGTGCTGGCGTACCCAAATCTGCGCGCCTGCCGATTCTGGTGATTTTTTGGCGCTCCTTATTACAGACCATTCCATGAAAGCGAGCGCACGCTTCTGACAGCCCGCCTAGGATTCACGCGTACCCGTTTCTGCGTGGTGGCTCGCAAACAGTATGTGCCCGCAGATCATCAAGCCTGCTGCTTAAGACGGGAGAATCCTGAACTTTCATCGCTGAAACCTGGACGAGGGGATGCTGTTTGGCGATGCCTCGGGGCGGAACGTTCTAGCTGCCGTACCTGTTTCTGCGGGTAAAAAGCCTTATTAGCCAAGGGCTTGGCGAGGCAGCGTGCAGATAAGGCGTACCCGTTTCTGCGGAGGATCACGCAGAAATGGGTACAGCCAGCCCCGGGGCTTCTTCCGCAGAAACGGGTTCGCTTTGGGCCGGGCCTTGGGCGCGACCATGCGCAGAAACGGGTACGGTCTTGTTCTTCAAGGGCTCGCAGAAACAGGTACGCCTTTACCTGTCATTACGCGTGCCCTCTTCGGGACAAGTTGTACCCGTTTCTGCGGAGTCCAGCGCAGAAACGGGTACGCCCGTCGCCACGCAGGCCGCGTAGCATCGGGATTTCGCAGAAACGGGTACGGTTTGCTGGTGGAGTCGTGTCCTGCGCTGCCTGGGCGATAGGGCTTGCCAGGCGATGTGCACACGCCCGGCGTTTCGGGCATCATGCGCATCCCGTGCGCCGGCGTGGCACTTGGCCGGCGCGTTTTCCATCATTCGATTCGCATGAACAGTATTTCGACCGCGCCGCTTGGGGGTGCCGGAATCTTGCTAAGAGTAGCCTCGCCCCGTGGTGGGCGTGCGTCGGGGGAGCCAGGCGCAGGACGGCGTCGGCCAGCGATGACACTTCACAACAAGAGGAGACAACCTGAATGACCTGGCTCGCGCGCACCTTCAAGCTCCAGGAACACCAGACCGACGTCCGCACGGAAGTGCTGGCCGGGCTGACGACGTTCCTCACGATGGCGTACATCATCTTCGTCAACCCGAACATCCTGGCTGACGCGGGCATGCCGCACGACGCGGTATTTGTCGCCACGTGCATCGCCGCGGCGATCGGCACGATCATCATGGGGATGTACGCGAACTACCCGATCGCGATGGCGCCGGGCATGGGGTTGAACGCCTACTTCGCGTACGCGGTGGTCAAGGGCATGGGCTTCACGTGGCAGGCGGCACTGGGCGCGGTGTTCATTTCCGGCTGCCTGTTCCTGCTGGTGAGCGTGTTCCGCATTCGCGAGATGATCGTGAACGGGATTCCGCATTCGATTCGCGTGGCGATCACGGCGGGTATCGGGCTGTTCCTGGGCATCGTCTCGCTGCGTGGTGCGGGGTTGATCGTCGGGAATCCGGCGACGCTCGTGACGCTCGGCGATGTGCACCAGCCTTCGGTCATCCTGGCGGTGATCGGCTTCTTCGTGATCGTGGCACTGGACCATCTGCGCGTGAAGGGCGCCATCCTGATCGGCATTCTGGCCGTGACGGCAGCGAGCTTCTTCTTTGCGGGCAACACCTTCCACGGCGTGGTGTCGATGCCGCCGTCGCTCGCGCCCACGCTGATGCAGCTCGACATCATGGGCGCGCTGTCGGTGGGCATCCTGAATGTGGTGCTGGTGTTCTTCCTGGTGGAGCTGTTTGACGCGACCGGCACGCTAATGGGCGTGGCCAACCGCGCGGGCCTGCTCAAGCAGGGCAAGATGGACCGCCTGAACAAGGCGCTCCTGGCCGACAGCACGGCCATCATGGCGGGCTCCCTGCTGGGCACGTCGTCGACCACCGCCTATATCGAAAGCGCTTCGGGTGTGCAGGCCGGCGGCCGTACGGGGCTGACGGCGCTGACGGTGGCGGTGCTATTCCTGCTGTGTCTGTTCTTCTCGCCGCTGGCTGGCGTGGTGCCGGCCTACGCGACGGCGCCCGCGTTGCTGTATGTGTCGTGCCTGATGTTGCGCGAATTGGTGGATCTGAACTGGGAAGACACCACCGAAGCCGTGCCGGCCGTGCTGACCGCGCTGATGATGCCGTTCACGTATTCGATCGCCAACGGCGTCGCGTTCGGCTTCATCACGTACTCGGGGCTGAAGCTGTTCACGGGGCGCATGCGCGAGGTGCCGATCATCGTGTGGATCATCTCGGCGGTGTTCCTATTCCGCTTCTTCTATCTGTCGGGCGGGCACTGAGCTCCAGGGTCTTCAGGCAACGCACAATGAACGCGGACTCTCGAGTCCGCGTTTTTTTTGGGAGCATTTGCGCCAAAGCGTACCCGTTTCTGCGTGCGATTTCGGAGCCGAGCGTACCCGTTTCTGCGTGCCACCGTCGACGATTCAGCGGCGGAGCGTACCCAATTCTGCGGACGACGTAAGCGACAACTGTCGCGCGAATCGCGTCGACAATTGGTTCCGACAATGCGTGAATACGGCATCTGCGCAGGCGGTGCGTACCCGTTTCTGCGCGATGTGTGGAGGAATGTCAGGCGGACGGCAGGGCCAGTTTGCGGGCTGCGTCAGCAATGCTGGCGGCCAGATCGGCTTCGCGTGCACGCACGGAAGCGCTTGGCAGGGCGGCAAGGCCAAGCGCATGGGCGATGTCGGCTGCGGCCTCACCGGCCGCAAGCCGCTCGCGCAAATGAGCGCCGCGCACGCCGCGCAACGACGCATTCGCCAAGCGGACGGCCGCGTCGGCGTGGCCCATGGCGCGAGCGTACTCAGCGGCTTCGCCGAGCATGGCCTTGACGATGAGCAGCAGTTGCGAACGCGAGGCGATGCCCTTGCGCTCGCCGAAGTCGCGGCGCAGGGCGGGCGAGTCGATGATGGTGCCGTCTGCGCGTCGCGGCGATCGCTTGCGCACCGACAGCAGCAGCGGCGTGGCTTCATTCGGCAGCGGCAGCGGCGACAGGCCAAAGGCCGCACGGTATTCGCGCAGCGCAGACATCAACGCGTCGCATGGCAGCCAGCGCTGCGAGCGGCCTGTGCCGATCGCCAGCAGCCAGACCGACGTCGGCAGCAATGCATCCGATGTCGCGTGCTCTGCCGGCACGGCGTGCAGCGCCACGTCGCCCATGCGGGCGGACACCAGCTCCGATACACGTATGCCCGCCTGTGCGAGCAGCACGGCAAGGAAGTGATCGCGCGCTTGGCGCAAGCGCGCTTCACGGCCCAAGGCGACACGCGCACGCACGGCATCGATCATCAATGCCATGTCTGATGCGCTCAGCGCCGTGTCCGGCTCGGATGCCGCGACGGATCTGGTTGCAGGCGCGCTTGGCGCAGGCACGGTAATGACGATCGCATCGTCATCGAGAAACGGGTTCACGCGCAGATAGCCCGCACGCTGCAGCCAGCCACAGAGGTTCGCCGCGATGATGCCGCTTTGCCGTGTGGAACGTGCCGAGAGCGGGCCGCGCAGTGGCGTCCAGTTGGCATCGTCGCGTTCAATGCCGCGCGCACTGATCGCCCATGCAGGCGGTTCTTGCAAAAAGCGCAAATAGGCCGACGCGTCGTCGCGCTGCCAGCTTGCGATCGGCTTACCGAACGTGCGCGCGTACCAGCACACGCGCTCGGCTTCCACGCGGTACTGCGACAGCGTGGAAGCACTCACCGCACGGGCGCCAGAAGCGCGCGCAGCGAGCCACGCCTGCACGCGTTCGCGCTCTTGCGGGAAAGCCTGCAGATCGGCCTGGGAAGCGGCGTTATCGGGAAGGGGCACGGTATCAGCCGGGCGCGGTTCGAGCATGCGGAGCGTGTGTGGCGCACGAAGACAAAAACGGATCGCGCAAGTATAGCGATCCGCCTCCACGCCCAGGTCGTGAGACCCGATTGGAGTGGTCATTCAACTGCGATGGGCACGCGCCGTGCTCAATGCGGGAACGTCGCTTCGTATGTCGGACGCATCCGACAAAACGATCGGAACCGGTTCGATAGGCGCGCGGAATGTGTGCGTTTATCTTCGGCTCCACAAGTTGACAACAACGTACATGGGCGAGCGATGTATGCGGCCCGATTCATGAAAAGACTCTCCCTCCGAGGTGCAAGAATGAAGATACAGATCAGGAAGATTGTCGCCGTGCTGGCGCTGGGTTCGTTGGGCGTGCTTGCCGGATGCGGCGGCGGTGACGACGACATCGGGCAGATCATCGGTACCAGCTCGCCGCAATACCGCACGGTGCACGCCAACCCGTTCATCGGCAACGTTGACTTTGGTGTGAACGGCACCACGAAGATCACCAATGTCGGTTTCAAGAACGTCAGCAACTATTTCGGCATCGACGCGACGGCCAGCACGGCCACGGTGTCGAACACGGGCAGCAGTACGCCGCTGGCCTCGACCGGCTTCACGCCCGCAAACGGTCACCGCTACACGGCGCTGGCCATCGTGGGTGCCAATGGTTCTGCGACGAGCCTGGCGCTGATCGATGATCCGTACAACAAGTCGATCCTGTCGGACAAGGCGCGCGTGCGCACCTTCAACGCTTCGTACAACGCCCCCAACGTCGACGTCTACGTGACCGCGCCGAATGTGGATCTTTCCGCCATTGCGCCGACCATGAGCGGCGCCGCGTATGGCGGCGCGGCGCCCGCCAGCACGCAGGATTCGATCTACGTCGATGGCGGCACGTACCAGGTGCGCGTGGCGACGGCGGGAACGAAGAACATCATCTTCACCTCGCAGCCCTTCAGCCTGGCCAACAACGCCGACTGGCTGATCACCACGCTGCCGGCGGGGGGTATTGGCGCGGTTACACCGAACGCGATTCGCGTGCTCGTGGCCCAGGCCAACGGCGCTTCGCAAACAGCTTCTGAATTGCCCTCGCAGTAACTTCGCTCCACGCCCTATGATGCGGTGCTGCGGCACCGCATTTTTTTTCGCGGTGCCCCGGGAATGAAAACTGCTAACGAAGGGCGCAATGAGTGAATCCGTAACGGGCTGGTCGGCACCCGTGCGCGCCGCGCGCGAGACGCGTACCCCACTGGCCGCAAGGAAGCAGGTTGATGTGTTCTGGGTAGACGATCCGTTGACGGGTACGCGTCTGCACGTGAGCGCCGGGGCGCAGACGTGGGGCGTGCAGCCCGATTCGTTGTGCGGTATCCGCGACCGCTGGCTCGTCCATGTGCATCCGGATGACCATATCGCCCTGCGTGCCGCCTGGGAGGGCTTGGCGCGGGGGCAGGAGTTCGTCCTCGAATACCGCTGGCTCGGCACCGACGACGGCCAAACGCGCGAATACCGCGTTCGTGAGCGCGGCTACCTCATGCCAAGCCTCGACGGTGCATCCGCCCACGCCGTCGGCGTGGTCGAAGACGTGCCGCAGGGCCAGCAGACCCTGGCGGCACTCGCCGAGTCGGAATTCCAGCTGCAATGGCTGACCGAAAGCGTGCCGTTTCCGCTTGTGCAGATCGACCCCGAGCACCGCGTGCGCTTTGCAAACCGCGCTTATGCAGAGCGCTTTGGCGCTCGGCACGAAGACGTGCTGGGGCGCCATCTGCGCGAACTGATGGGCGAGGCCGCGTACGCGCGCGTCCTGCCATACCTGAGCGATGCATTCGCGGGGCAACGCGTCGAATTTGAAATGGAGCTGTCCTACCCGGACGATGTTGGTCGCCGCTTTGTGCATGCCGCGTATTCGCCGCAGCACGGTCCGGACGGCAGCGTGCAGGCGCTCGTTTGCGTGGTGGAAGACATCACCGAGCGAAAGGAGGCCGAGCACGAGCGCTTTCGCCATCAGCGCGAATTCGTCACGCTGGTCGAGAACGCGCCCGACGTGATTGCCCGGCTCGATCGCGAACTGCGCTGCGTATATGTCAACCGCGCCGTAACCGAAGCGTTTGGCGTGACGCCTGCCGGGCTGATTGGCAAGACGCTGGCTGCATCGTCCCTTTCCGTTGACGTCACCCTTCCGCTGGAGGACGCTGCGCGCCGCGCATTCGCCCTGGGTGCGGAACAGACGCTCGCGCTGCATCTCGAAGTGCGGGACGGACGCCCGCGCATTGCGCACTACAACGCGCGCGTCATTCCGGAAGCCGACCGGAATGGTGCGATGGAATCGGCGCTGCTCATCATTTACGACGTGACCGAACGTACCGAGGCCGAGCGCGAGCGCGATGCCTTGTTGTTGCGCGAACAAGCCGCACGTGCACAAGCGGAGGCCGCAGCGCTGGCGCGCGATCAGTTCCTGGCAGTGGTGTCGCACGAACTGCGCTCGCCGCTCAATGGCATCCAGAACTGGGCGTATGTGCTGGAGAGCCAGATCGCAGGCGGTGCGCCGCTCATGCAGCGGGCGCTAGCGGGCATCAAGACCGGCGTCGAGCAGCAGGTGCGCTTGATTGAAGATTTGCTAGACGCCACGCGCGTGATGAGCGGCAAGCTGCGCCTGACACGCGAGCCATTCGTGCTGCGCGCGGCGCTGGAAAGCGCGCTCAACAGCGTGCACGCGCTGGCAGCCGAACGCCGCATCACGCTGCACACCACCATCGAACTGAACGATCACGAGATTGACGGCGATGCCGATCGTGTCGAGCAGATTGTGTGGAACCTGCTGACCAACGCCATCAAGTTCACGCAGGAAGGTGGCGAGGTCTGGCTGTCGGCCGATCTGCTGGGCGAGGTGGCGCGCATTGTCGTACGCGATAACGGCCGGGGGATTGCGCCGGCGTTCCTGCCGTATCTGTTCGATCCATTCCGTCAGGCTGACGGCGCGCACACGCGGCGCACGGGCGGCCTCGGACTGGGTCTGGCGTTGGTCAAGCGCTTGACCGAACTGCATGGCGGGCGCGTGTATGCGCGCAGTGAGGGCGACCAGCAAGGCACCACCTTCACCGTATATCTGCCGCTGCATGCCGGCGCCGATCTGATCACACCGCTGGCTGAAGACCCCGAGCGCACTGGGCCGTTGCCCTCACTGGCGGGCCTGCGCGTGCTGCTGGTCGACGATCAGGAGGACGCGCGCGACGCGCTGGCCACCCTGCTCACGCAAGTCGGTGCGGAAGTCGGCAGCGTGGGCTCCGGCCACGAGACGATGGCGCTGCTCGACGTCTGGAGCGCGCGAGGCGAAGCAGGCCGCCCGCAGGCGGTGGTCTGCGACATCGCGCTGCCCGATGAAGACGGCTACGCGATCCTGCAGAGAATTCGTGCGTGGGAACACGAACACCTTCCTACCGGCGCTGCGCCGATGGCCGCCATCGCGCTGACCGCATTTGCACAACCGCACGATCGTGCTCAGGCATTGGCCACCGGTTTTCAGGAACACCTGATCAAGCCTGTGTCGCCGTACGATTTGGTGCGCACCTTGCGCATGCTTGCCATGCCTGTTTCCACGACTTCATAGGCGCCCCAAGGCACAACTTTTGCGCAGAGAACGGTGAACCACATTCTCTGCCATGCCAGCCGAACTCACTCCACCCCCCACGCAGCCGGAACCGCTGCACGGCAGCCTTCTCGACGGGCTGCGGCAGCCGGCCTGGCGCGTGGCGATGGTGCTGGTGGCCATTGGCGGCACCCTGGTATTTCTGCAATGGGCACGCGCGTTTCTGGTGCCGTTCACCCTTGGCGTGGTGCTCGCGTTTGCGCTGAACCCGGTGGTCGTGTGGTTGCGGCGCTGCTATGTGCCGCGCCCCATTGCAGCGGCCATCGTGGTGCTCGGCCTGTGGATTGCCGGTGCAGTGCTGGTCTTCGGGATGCAAGACGGGGTCTCTGCCATGGCGGCCCGGCTGCCGTTGGCCGCGGAGCGCATGGCAGAAGCCGTCGACGGTATGCGCGGGCACATGGGCGGCGCATTCGACAAGATGCGCGAAGTGACCGTCGCGCTCGAGCACGCCGCCGAAGGCGTGCAGGGCAAGCCGGCACCGGCGCTTGCCAAACGGTCGCCTGCAGTCGCGGCTCCTGCGGCGCAGCCGGTGCTGCCGCTGCGCGAGTTTCTATGGACGGGTTCCGCCAACCTCTTCGCGCTGGTGGGGCAACTCGTCGTGGTCTCGTTTCTCGTCTACTTCCTGCTCGCGTCTGGCCAGGCGCTCAAGCGCAAATGGGTGCGCGCGGTGGGCAACACATTGAGCGAAAAGAAGCGCGCGGTGCGCATGATGGCGGTCATCGGCACACAGATTCAGTATTCGCTGCTGGTGCTGTTTGCAACCAACATCGTGCTGGGCGTACTCACCACGGTGGCCTTTGTGCTGCTCGGCATGGAAGACGCGGCGGTCTGGGGGCTCGCGACCGCCGTGCTCCATTTTGTGCCGTATCTCGGTTCGGTGGTGATTGCCGTGGCCAGCGGCATTGGCGCATACCTGCAGATGGGCGCGTGGTCAGATGCGCTTGTCGTGGCAGGCGTCACGCTGCTGCTGGCCACGCTGGTCGGCACGCTGCTCGTGACGTGGCTGCAGAGCCGGGCGTCCAAGCTCGATCCGTGCGTGGTCTACATCGGCCTGCTGCTGTGGGGCTGGCTGTGGGGCCTGTGGGGCTTGCTGCTTGGGACGTCGATCACGGCGATGATCAAGGTGGTATGTGATCACGTCGATCGGCTGCGTCCGCTCGGTACGCTGCTCGGCACCACTGACGCGCCGGCAGGTGTGTCGCAGCGGTTACTGGACCGACTGCGCGGCCGCCCGACGCGTCGCTCGGAACGCGTGCGGCTTCCTCGCTGATTGCACAAGAGTCACTTTGCGCAGCAAGCGTTACAAGCGCGCATGTAACGCTTACGCAACGACTACGCCACGACGCCGGCAGATGCGTGGGTACGCTCCAATGTTTCCGTCGCGCCGTTGTGCAGCGGTGGTGCAGGTCTTGTCGATTGCAGCATGCGCGCGTGGGTTGTGGGCACGGTGGTTGCGGTGCGCAAGGCAACCAGATCACGTCCGCAGGAGGGCACCATGAACCGACTACGCCCCACCTTACGCGGCTCGCATGAGCGCGGCGAACGGCCGGCAGGTACGACACCGCCGCGTGCGCCAGGCGCGGGCCGAAACGCTGAAAACATCGACAAGATGCTCGGCAAGCCGGAGCAGGGCAAGGCAGAGTCGGGCTCGGCAGATCGGTTGCCGCACGAGCGCGACCAACACCTTGAAGAGCAACGTTCCGCCCCGCGCAGCGATGTCGAGCAGGCCGCGCGCGACATCGAAAGCGGTCAGCTCGACACCGATCTGCACAATACCCCCGGTGTAGAACGCGTCGTGCGCGAGCGCCATGCGGCCAACCGCGACGACAGCGATCGCCAAGTCGCCAACCGCAGCGCAGACGACCTTGCTCACAAACGAGGCCAGATGGGCGGCCCCTCGCACAGCCGCGATGAGCACAAAGGTTGATCGGCCCATGCGCATTGCCTATGTGACCGAAACCTGGCCGCCGGAACTTAACGGCGTATCGCTTACTGCCGCGCGCACCGTGGCATTTTTGCAGGCGCGCGGGCATGACGTGATGGTCGTGCGCCCGCGCCAGCGTGCCATCGACGCCGGCCAGCCTGCGTTGGCGGACGACACGCTCCGCGTTCCTGGCGTGCCGATTCCGCTGTATCCGGATTTGCGTATGGGTCTGCCCGCACGCAGGCGGTTGCTTCGTGCGTGGGGCGCCTACCGACCCGATCTTGTGCATGTCGCCACGGAAGGACCGCTCGGCTGGTCGGCCATTCGGGCTGCGCGGCACCTTGGTGTGCCCGTGACCTCCGATTTCAGAACGCGCTTTGACGAGTACGGCCGCCACTACGCGTGGGAAGGTGCCGTAACGCTGGTGCGCGCCTATCTGCGCTCGTTTCACAATCGCGCCGATCGCACCTTCGTTCCCACGCGCGAACTGCAGCGGCAGTTAAGCGACCTCGATTTCGAGCGCCTGACCGTCAGTACGCGCGGCGTGGACGCACACAGGTTCACGCCGCAAGCCCGCAGTCACGCATTGCGTGCGCAATGGGGGGCTGACGCCGACACGCCGGTCGTGCTCGCGGTGGGGCGTCTTGCGTTGGAAAAAAACCTGAGTGTCGCGCTGGATGCGTTTGATGCCGTGCGCGAGCGCGTGCCCGAGGCACGCCTCGTCATGGTGGGCGATGGTCCACAACGCAACGCACTGCGCCGTCGTTGCCCCGATGCCATCTTTGCAGGCACGCAGCATGGCGAGGCATTGGCCGCGCACTATGCATCGGCAGACGTGTTTCTCTTTCCAAGCGTGACCGAAACTTTCGGTAACGTGGTGGTCGAGGCGATGGCCAGCGGCTTGCCCGTGGTGGCGTTCGATACCGCCGCGGCCGGCATGCACGTGCGCAGCCACGAGAACGGTTGGCTCGCGCCCGTCGGCGATGCCGCGTTGTTCACGCAGGCTGCCGTCACACTCGCCACCGATGCCGGCTTGCGGCAACGCCTCGGTCAAGCGGCCCGGTTGACAGCGCAGGCGCTGGATTGGCCGCGCGTGCTCGAACGCTTTGAAGCCGCGCTCATCGCCTTGCACGACGCTGCCACCAACGGGGAGGCCTACCATGGCGACCCACGCCTGGCCTGACTGGAAGCGCTGGCGCGAGCGCGATCGGCAGCTCGCCGTGGCGCTCAATCACGTGGCCGGCGATGCGTCGGCCATGCGCTTCTATCGTGGTGTCAGTCGCCTTGGCGACGGCATGCTTTGGTATGCGTTGATGGCGGCGTTGCCCGTGGTGGGCGGGGACACCGGCTGGGAATGCGCCAAGCAAATGGGCCTGACGGGGCTGCTCTCGCTGGTCATCTACATCCTGCTCAAGCGCGGCGTGTGCCGGCCCCGGCCTTATCTCTCTTGCGAAGAGATCCACCTGTGCGGGCGCGTGCTCGATCAGTTCAGCTTTCCGTCGGGCCACACGCTGCATGCGGTGTCGTTCAGCATTGTGATGGCGGCGTATTACCCGCGCATGGCGCTGGCGCTCGTGCCGTTTACGCTCATGGTGGCCGTCTCTCGCGTCGTGCTCGGCCTGCACTATCCGAGCGACGTGCTGGCGGGTGCTGGCCTCGGGATGCTGATCGGCGGATTGTCGGTGTGGCTGTTCTAGCGCCCGCGCTCAATACGACGTTTGTGCGTGCCCGGCGACGGTGGTTTCCGGGCCGCCCATCCAGGCTTGGGCCAGCACCTGCGCAAAGCCGTTCTTGGTAACGGGCGTGCGCGTCTCCAGGCATGCAGCGAGCAGCTCTTGCCAATGGCGGATGACGTCGGGATGCGCCGCGTCGGCCGGATGCAGGCCCAGACGCAGTAGCGGTGCCTCCGCGTGCCGCTGCGCCAGCCAGCGCAGGTAGTACCGCGACACCAGCCGGCGCGCTGGCGAGCGCACGCTGTACGTCAGGCATGGCGCCTTGAGCGGGCGCCGGGGGTGCAGCAAAAAGAAGCGCTGCAGCGTGGTCGTATAGCGCAGCGGCAGGCCGTCGAGCGCCTCCCAGGTTGGCCGGTTCATCAGCCACGCCGGGGCGACAAAGCCATGCAGCGGCCAGCCGTTGGCGGCAAACCAGGCAGCTCCAGCTTCAATGCGCGCGCGCGCCGCCGCCAGCGGAATGGCAGAGAATTCGCCTTCGCCCGCGGTATAGCGGGTGCGGATCAGTTGGTCGATCACGCCGCCGGGGGGCTGGTCGTCCAGGTGCGCATAGCCGTGCAGGACAAGCTCATCGCCCTCGGCCAGGCATTCGCTCATGACGCGGCAGAAGCGCTCGCTGCTGCGCGCGGTCGGGCCGCGATAGAAGTTCGGAATGACCAGCAGAGACTTGGGTACGCGCGCCACCTCATCCAACGCAGAGAGCAACACCTTGCACGCAGGCCAGGTGGCGGGCGTGACATCGTGCATGGCAAGAATGAGATAGCGCGACATGATGAACAGAGTCGATCGATCAGGGTTACCGGCCGCGCGAAGCACGCACGGGCTCGCGAGCCGGTTGTGGAGTTGTCTGCGCAGCGGCGCTGGTTTGCCGGCCGAGTAGCGCGCGGTAGCGTTGCAGAAGTTGCGGCAGGACGGCCTGCCAGTCGTATTGCATCGCATGGCGGCGTGCCGCATGCGCCAATGCGACCGGATCGCGCTGGCGCAGCGCCTGGAGTGCCTGCGCGAAATCGTCAGCGCGGCAGCGCGGCACGGCATAGCCCACGCGCTCGTTCACCAGCTCGCTTAAACCGCCGGCCGCGCAGGTGACGACCGGCACGCCGCTGGCCATCGCTTCCAATGCGACGAGGCCGAATGTTTCCTGATCGCCCGCATGCACAAACACATCGGCACTTGCCATGGCGGCGGCCAGGTGCTGCGTGTCGCCTTCATATGCGAGTGCGCGTACGTGCTTGCCACGTGGCGGTGTGGGGCCCGAACCGATGGTGACGAGCACGCTGCCGTCGTCCAGCTTGTCCACCGCGTCGCACAGCACGTGCAGATTCTTCTCAGGCGCATAGCGGCCGACGTACAGCAGCACGCGTGCATCGCGCGGCAGGTCGAGTTGTTCGCGCCAGCGCAGCGAGCGCCGCGCGGGATGGAACAAGCGCGTGTCTACGCCCAACGGCTGCAGTTCGATGCGTTGCACACCCAGGTCGGCCACTTTCTGCGCGATGTAACGGCTGGGCACGAACACCGTATCGAAGTGCGGATACAGCTTGCGGGCGTACGCGGCCGCGGCCAGCTCGGCAGGCGGGCCGCCCAGGCGGCGGAAGAACGCTGGCAGATCGGAGTGATAGAACGCCGCCACCGGCACCTGCAGCTGCGCGCCGGCATGCACCGCCGCCCATGACAGCCGGTACGGGTCTCCCGCTTCAATGAGGTCTGGCGACAATGCACACAGCGCTCGCACGGCCGGCCCCGTGCGCAGCGGAATGCGATAGCCATGCGACAGCGGCAGCGGCACACCCGGCACCACGGCGATCTCATTGGTAGCGTCGTCCGCTGTGCCGGGCACGACCAACGTGTGCCGCCAGTGCGTGGAGCGCAGGAAGTCGTGCTTGGCGCGCAGGTAGCGTTTGACGCCACCGCTTTCCGCCGCCCAGAACATCGTCACGTCGGCCAGATGCAAGGACGCAGTGGTCGCATCGCCGTTATCGCGGTGCGGGTAATGATCGGTGGGCAGCTTGCGCACGGGACTCCTGTCGATGGCGGGGCGCGTCAGACCTGGCGCCGCATTTCCGCCGGCGCAATGCGCATCAGCCCGCGATACTTGGCCACTGTGCGGCGCGCAACGATCACGCCCTGCTCGGCGAGCATCTTGGCGAGCGACACATCGGAGAGCGGTGCGTCCGCATCTTCAGCTTCAATCATCTCCTTGAGCAACGCCCGCACCGACGCGGCCGAGCATGCGCCGCCGGTGTCGGTTGCCAGTTGGCGCGAGAAGAAATACTTGAACTCGAAGATGCCGCGCGGCGTGGCCATGTACTTGTTGCCTGTCGCGCGCGAGATGGTCGATTCGTGCAGGCCAAGCTCTTCGGCCACGTCACGCAGCACCAGCGGCTTCATGGCCACCTCGCCGTATTCCAGGAAGTGCTTCTGGTGCGCGACGATCGCCTCGGCCACGCGCTGGATGGTGGCGAAGCGCTGCTGCGCGTTGCGGATCAGCCAGCGGGCTTCCTGCAGTTGGTGCGCCAGCGGCGTGCGATTGTGGCCGCGCGTCTGGGCAAACAACTCCGCGTAGACCTTGTTGACGCGCGCGCACGGCGCCACCGCCGGGTTGGTCACGGCAACCCACTTGCCCTTGATCTTGGCGACGATCACGTCGGGCACGATGTACCCCGCATGCGCTTGCGAAAAGCGCAGCCCCGGGCGCGGGTCCAGCATGCGGATTAGGGCACAGGCGTCGCGCAGCTCCTCTTCGGTACAGGCGAGCGCGCGACGCATTTGCGTGAGTTCGCGCTTGGCCAAGCGGGGCAGGTGGCTGCGCACGATGTCTTGCGCGATCTCCTGGATGCGTTCTTCGGCCTCGGTGTCGGCGGGGCGCGCTTCGATCTGCAGGCGCAGGCACTCCGCCAGATCACGCGCCGCCACGCCCGGCGGGTCCAGGCTTTGCACGAGCGCCAGCGCAATCTGCATTTCCTTCTCGGTGGGCGGCGGCTCCACCGGCGCCAGCGGAATCAACTCGGAGAGCAACTGACGCAGGTAACCGTCGTCGTCCAGCGCTTCAATCAGCGTCTGTGCGAGGAGGCAGTCGCGCTCTGACAGGCGATAGCTGCGCAACTCCTGATGCAGGTGTTCGCGCAGGCTCGGCGTGGAGTGCACCCATTCGCCGATGTCGCTGTCTTCACCGTCGCCATGGTGACCGCCACCATGGCTGTAGTAGGTGCTGAAGTCGGTGGGGAAATCTTCCGATGCGGCCAGCGTCGGGTCGGTTTCAATGGCGCTGGTGGTGGTTTCCAGCGGTGCATCGTCTGCAGGCGTGTGATCGGCCGCGGCGCTGTCCCGATCGGCAGGAATGGCAATGTCGCCGGTGCGTGCAGCATCGGGCTGCGCACCCGCTTCTTGCTCGACCTCTTCCAGGAACGGATTGCTTGCGAGCGCTTCTTGCATTTCCTGCGCAAATTCGGTTGCAGACAACTGCAGCAGCTTGACGGATTGCTGCAGTCGTGGCGTGAGCGCGAGATGCTGCTTCGCACGCATTTCCAGAGCGGCCTTGACCATTCGCCTTGCCTCCTTTGGTGAGTGGGCGTCGACAATTACGTCGACCGGTCACCGCATCGATGCAAAGGGTATGCCATGTCAACAAAGCCAGTCGCCACAAGGCTTTACGGGCGGCTGGCACGCCGTTTCTACATGGTCATGTCGTTTTTATATGCCCATTGTTGCCGGCACATGACAGCGCCAGCGGCGGTTGCGGGCTGCGTGCGCGGGTGCAGATGGGTGGCACCGCAGGTACATGCGTTGCTGCGACGAAGGCGGGAGACGCGCCGCAGTGCGCTTCCATCGCCTTCTTATCGAGCATCACATCCCAGGAGAAACCACATGCGAACACGTTTCCTGACCGCTGCCCTCGCCAGCGCCATCTTCGGGCTTGGCATCGGCACGGCCGTCGCCCAGACGACGACCGCACCGGTCGACAACCAGGAATCCAGCAACTCCACCAAGGCGCCGGGCAAGCGCACCGACCCGCCGTCTTCGACTGCCGACCGCACAGCCAATACAGCGATGCCCGGCAGCGAGGCGGCCCCCGCCGCAGGGAGCGGCAACGACACCAGCAAGCCCATGCACAAGAAGTATCGCCATCACAAGAAATCGAAATCGAATTCGACCGTGCCGGGCGGTACCAACAGCGCGGGCGACATGTCGCACTCGGGCGTGCAGGCGGGGGGGCAATGACGCCGCAACGACCACCGGAAATTCCTACCCCGGTAGCTCGAAGCCAGGCCAGTAACGTTGAAAGGGAAGGGCTCGCCATGCCGATGACACTTACCACCGCCGTCCGCACGGGCCCGCGCGCCCGCGCGGAGACCGAACCCACTCCGCGCCGGCCGACGCCGGAACCGCAGGAGCGCCGCCGCCATGAGCATCCGGGCGAGCGCGCGCACGCGCATCCGCGCTAGAACGTCAGCGCGGATGCGGCGGGTGCGTCAGGGCCGGGGGGCGTTTGAGCTTGAAAGCGCGCGGTCAAGCCGCCATGGCGGCTGCTGCGGTGCTTTGATAGAGGTCGAGGCGGTTGTACAGCGTCTTCAGGCTGACGCCGAGCGTCTTGGCGGCTTGGCGCTTGTCACCATGAAAATGCTCCAGCGTGGCCAGGATCATTGCGCGTTGCGCATCCGCCAGCGTCACGCCCACCGACAGGCTGAGCACACCTTCCTTGACGGTCGGGCGCGCAGGGCCGCGTGCGGGCGCCAGCGGCGCGGCCAGTTCGACGGTTTTCTCACCGAGGATGTATCCGCGCTGCACGGCGTTGCGCAACTCGCGCACATTGCCGGGCCACGGCTGGCCCCGCAGTGCCGACAGGGCCTGGCGCGAGAACACCTTGTCGGTCTGGTGCGCAGCGTTGAACTGTGCAAGGAAGTGCAAGGCCAGCTCTTCAATGTCGTCCTCGCGATCGCGCAGCGGCGGTACCTGCAGCGGCACCACGGCCAGGCGATACATCAGATCTTCGCGAAAGGCGCCTTCACTCACCGCTTCCAGCAGGTTGCGGTTGGTGGCCGCGATGATGCGTGCGCGCGTCTGGATGGGCTCAGTGCCGCCCACCCGCATGAATACGCCGGTCTCCAGCACGCGCAGCAGCTTGACCTGCATCTCGACCGGCATCTCGGTAATTTCATCGAGGAAGATCGTGCCGCCGCAGGCATGTTCGAAATAGCCGATATGCCGCTGGGCCGCCCCAGTAAAGCTGCCCTTCTCGTGGCCGAACAGTTCCGACTCGATCAGGTTGGGCGAGATGGCGCCGCAGTTCACTGCGATGAACGCCTGGTCTGCGCGCGGGCTCATGTCGTGCACCGTGCGCGCAATCAACTCCTTGCCCGTACCCGATTCGCCCATGATGAGTACCGTGGCCAGCGTGCCTGACACCTTGCCGATCTGGTCGTACAGCGCACGCATCACGGGCGAGCGGCCGTAGAGGTGACCGAAATCCGGCTCGGCGATCGGTTGGGTAGGGGATGTTTCGGCGTCGGACGGCACGCGTTCGGTGTCGTCAAAGTCGGCCAGGGCAGGGGGATAGCGCAGGCGCCCGACGGTCACCGCGCGGTCGTCGGCGAAGGCTTCGCTCAAGGACATGGCTCCCTCGTGGTTGGTCGCGACGGGGACGTCCTGGCGAGCGGCTGCATCTTCAGCGATGCAGTCTTCGGAAGGCAGGGTACGTCGTCATCCCGTCACATTGTGTTGAAAAGTTGAGCCATTATCAGGGCCGCCCAAGCGCGTTGTATGTCGGGCATGCGCTGACGTTTCTCCCATCCTGTCGGCCAAACGCTGACAAGAAACGGGCCTGAGACGCAGATGCCGCGCGGGTTTCACATTTGTCATGCGGCGTAAGGTGTCCATTTCGGCCCGCAGGTGGCGAAGCGCTGACCTTCTCAACTATGCTGACTCCTGCGTAGTACCAGTGGCCCACCCTGGAGTGATGTATTCGATCCATTTCTTGCATGTGTGCGTGTAAAAATTACCGACCTCCGCGTTGACGACGCGGGCTGAAGCGCGTGATGGCGGAGGTTGTATTGGATGGAATACTTTTTGCACCTGCCGCCGGTCCTCTAGTCGAGCGGGCCGTTGTGCTCTGCATGACCGCCGGCACATAACCGGCTCATCCAACCAAATCGAGATGCCACATATCCTGATTGTCGAAGACGATGCCAACGCACGCGCCGCTCTAGGTGAGCTGGTGGGCGCCGAAGGCTTCACCACCGCGCTGGCGGGGTCGCTGCGCGATGCGCGCATTCAGATGTCGCGTCACAGCCCCGATGCCGTGCTGATCGACCTTGTCCTGCCCGATGGCAACGGCATGGATCTGATGGAAGACATCGCGCCGCACTCCGGCACCGAGATCATCGTCATGACAGGCCACGCCAGCGTGGAAACCGCCGTCGAGGCCCTGCGCATGGGCGCGGCCGACTACCTGGTCAAGCCCGTCAATTTCCAACGTTTGAAATCCGTACTGGCGCGCATCCCGCGCCCGGGCGATCTGAAAGCCGAGATCGGCAACCTGCGTGGTGAGCTGCGCCGCCTGGGGCTCTTCGGCCAGATGCTCGGCAATTCGACCGTGATGCAGACGCTGTATGACCAGGTCAGCCGCGTGGCGCCCACCGAGGCGACCGTGCTGCTGATTGGCGAATCGGGCACCGGCAAGGAACTGGCCGCGCAGACCATCCACGACCTCAGCCTGCGTCGCAAGCAGCCGTTTCTGCCGGTCAACTGCGGTGCCATTTCGCCCAACCTGATCGAGTCCGAAATGTTCGGCCACGAGCGCGGCAGCTTTACCGGCGCCGACCGCCAGCACAAGGGCTATTTCGAACGCGCCAACGGCGGCACGCTGTTCCTGGATGAAATTACCGAGATGCCGATCGAGCTGCAGGTGAAACTGCTGCGTGTGCTGGAAACCGGTGTGTTCATGCGCGTGGGCACCAACCGCGAGATCGACTCCGATGTGCGCGTGATTGCCGCCACCAACCGCGACCCGGAAGAGGCCGTGGCCGACGGCAAGCTGCGCGCCGACCTGTATCACCGCCTGAACGTGTTTCCGTTGCAATTGCCGCCGCTGCGCGAGCGCGGCAAGGATGTCGAGCTGCTGGCTCAACATTTCCTCGATCAGCTCAACGCGCAGAGCAATACCAAGAAGGCATTCCTGCCACCGGCCATGGAAACGCTGCGCGGTTATCACTGGCCGGGCAACGTGCGCGAACTGCGCAATTACGTGCAACGCGCATACATCCTGTCCGACGACGCCGGCATCGATACAGCCAACGTGCCGCTGCAGGTGTCGAGTACGCAGGTTTCGTCTGGTTCCACGCTGACGATTTCGGTAGGCACCTCGCTGGCGAGCGCCGACAAGAAGATCATTCTTGCCACGCTGGAACAGTGCGGCGGTGTGAAAAAGCGCGCGGCTGAACTGCTCGGTATCAGCCTCAAGACGCTCTACAACCGGCTGGAGGAATACGGCAACAGCAACGCCGACGACGGCGGCGACGGCAACAGCGCGGGCTCCGGCCGCGCGCATGCCACTGAGGCATAACCCGGACTCCTGGCGCGGTACGCGGCTTGCTGAACCAGTGGGGTATCCGCCCCATGGCGGCAAGCTCACTCAACTGCACAGGAGGTCACCATGCTGCGTTATGCAGTCGTCTTTTTCATCATCGCCCTGATTGCGGCCGTGCTCGGGTTTGGCGGCATCGCTGCCGGCGCAGCGAGCATCGCCAAGATCCTGTTCATGATTTTCGTGGTGCTGTTTGTGGTCAGCCTGATCTGGGGTCTGGTCGCGGGCAGAGGATGACGCCGGGATGATGCGCATAGCTTTCAACCCGGCTCTCACGATGCCACGCAACTCCAGGAGCGCTGACTGATGGAACCGTCTCAAACCAACCCGTTTCCCAAATCCGATACCAACGGCAACCTCATCCGCGGCGACGTGGCGCAAGCCGCCGAGCGTGTAAAGGCGACCACGGCACAGGCCATCGACCGCACTGCCGACGCAGCGGCCACCGCACTTGACGAGGCCGCTGCCAAGCGCGATCAGTGGCGCGCCTCGCAGCAGCGTCTGATGAGCGATGCGGCGGACTGCATGCGATCGCATCCGCTTGCGACGATCGGCCTGGCGTTCGGCGCAGGCTTTCTGATCAGCCGGTTGCTGGGCAGCGGTAACGACTGAGGGCGCAAGCCCTCAAGATTCCTCGCAGCCACGGTCGCGCTTGCGCGCGTGCCGTGCGCTGACTAGGCTCAAGGTCGAGGCCGGCACTGCGCCGGCCGCATCGCCTTGCAAGGAACCTCCATGCGCCCGGCTGCCTTCTTCGACCGCGACCTGCTCAAGCGCTCCGCCCAGGTGCTGATGGGGGCGGTGCGGCAGTGGTCTGCGCACCGCGCTGCGAGCAAGGGCGCGGCGCTGTCGTTCTACACGTTGTTCTCGATGGCGCCGGTGCTGGTGCTGGTCATTTCCATTGCCGGCTTGTTCTTTGGCGAACAGGCCGCGCGCGGCGAAATCTTTGGGCAGATCCAAGGTCTGGTGGGGGCGCAGGGCGCCTCCGCGGTGGAAGCCGTGCTCGCCGCTACCCGGCGCTCGGGCAGCGGCCTTTTCGCTGCAGTCACGGCCGTCGCGCTATTGCTGGTGGGGGCCACCACGGCCTTCTCCGAACTCAAGGACAGCCTGGACGAACTATGGGAGGTGCCGCCGCGCCAGCAGACAGGGCTCTGGGGCTTGCTGCGTTCGCGCCTGCTGTCGTTCAGCCTGATCCTGGTGCTGGCGTTTCTGCTGCTGGTGTCGCTCACCATCAACGCGGCGCTGGCGGTGGTGGAGCGCTTCTGGGGGGCGTTGTGGGCGGGCTCGACCTCGGGCATTGCGCTGCTGGTGGCGCAGGTGCTGTCGTCGGCGTTTTCGTTTGCAGTCGTATCGCTGCTGTTCGGCACCATTTTCAAAATGCTGCCCGAAACGCGTGTGGCCTGGCGAGACGTTGCTCTGGGCGCCATCGTTACGGCGCTGCTCTTCACGCTGGGCAAACACCTCATCGGTCTGTATCTCGGCAACAGCGCTGTGGCGTCGTCTTACGGGGCGGCGGGTTCGGTGGTGGCGCTGATGCTGTGGATTTACTACTCTGCCCAGATTTTCTTCTTTGGCGCGCTGGTCACGCGGCAATACGCGCTGCGATTCGGCAGCCGCCAGTACGAAGCGTCAGGTCAGACCGGTGCGGCGGCGCAGGCGGCGTTGCTCAACCCGGCGCTGGCGGCAAATCTCTCCAATGGTGGGACAGGGGCAACCCGCCCCTCCGCGCGCAACAGCGGCTAAGCCTGAGAAGACGCCAGCTCAATCCCGCGTCAACTGCTCCAGCAGCATTCCGGCCACGAACGCCAAGCCGATCGTAATGACCGGATGCTGACGCACGGACCCGCTTGCCTGTTCCGAGACATTTGCGTGCAGGTTCTTCAACTGTTCGGTGCGCTTGTCGAACTGCGTCAGCGCTGTGGAAAGAACGCTTGCCAGCCGGTCGATGCCTTCTGCCGTGGCATCTTTGACGCGCTGCGCGGTGTGATCGATCTGCGGATGCAGCGTGGTGACCGTCGCACCGTTGGCGCCGTTCGTACCGTTGGTTCCATTGCTGCTGGTGGGCGGCTTGGGGGTCAGTTCGGTCATGTCGGCCTCCTGAGTTGAGTCGTGTCAGCCAATCACAAGCAACCGCCATGCCCCGTCTCATGGCACCCGATCGTTGCGTGACGCCCAAAAGAAAAGGGCCACGACTGTGGCCCTCGACACGGTGAGGAACTACGCGACTAGCCGACCGTCACCACGGTCTTGCGCACGGCCCAGATTTCAGCTTGCAGGGCGAGTGCGGCGAGTGCCTGCAGGCTGTCCTGCGGCAAAGCCTTGATCCGTTTGCGGCGATTGGCGGCACGCTGCTGACGCGCCGCGCGCACGCTTTGCTCGTCGAGTTGCCACGCCTTGCGGGTGGTCTCGATGATGCGTTGCACTGCCGGATCGACAGGGATTCGACTACGCACGATGTTGGACTCCTTGCTTCTTTGCTTCTTTCGACGTCGCGGCGTACCCAAAGGCGGGTTTCGCGACGGCCTCCACAATACGGGAGCTTCATGACAACTTCGATAACATCGACTCCGAAAGGGTTGTCAGTGCATTCCCACAACGGGTTGGTCTCCTCCGTCCGGGGGACGGTTCCTAGGGAGTTTCCCCTGTTTGCCGCTCGGATCAGTCGATCTTAAGCAAGGGCGCCGATCGCGTACAATCTCGGCTGCCCGGATTGACAACTCTGATCGGGCAGTCCATCGGCCGCCGGGATGACCCCGCCAGCCAGCGCCCATGCCATGGGCGCATTCATCACTTCTCCCTTTCGGTTTTTGCCCGTGAGTACGCTGCAGCAGGAGATCCGGCGCCGCCGGACGTTCGCCATCATTGCCCACCCGGATGCGGGTAAAACCACGCTCACTGAGAAACTGCTGTGGTTCGGGGGCGCCATCCAGATGGCCGGCGCCGTGCGTGCGCGCAAGGCCAACCGCCACGCCACCTCCGACTGGATGGAGATGGAAAAACAGCGCGGCATCTCGGTCACGTCTTCAGTGATGCAGTTCCCGTACCGCAACGCCGGCGGCGATTACATCGTCAACCTGCTCGACACCCCGGGCCACGAAGACTTCTCGGAAGACACGTACCGCACGCTCACGGCCGTCGACTCCGCCGTGATGGTGATCGACTCCGTCAACGGCGTGGAAGCGCAGACCATCAAGCTGCTCAACGTCTGCCGCCTGCGCAGCACGCCCATTCTCACGTTCATCAACAAGCTCGACCGCGAAGGTCGTGCGCCCATCGAATTGCTTGATGAAATCGAAAGCGTGCTGCAGATCCAGTGCGCGCCGATGACGTGGCCGATCGGCATGGGCAAGTCGTTCAAGGGCGTGTATCACCTCGTGAACGATACGGTCCAGCTGTTCGACCCGAACGCCGACAGCGAGAAGGGCGCCACCGCCGGCCTGATTCAAGGCCTGGATAACCCCGAACTGGACCGCGTGCTGGGCTCGCAGGCAGAAGAGCTGCGCATCGACATCGAACTCGTGCGCGGCGCATCGCACACGTTCGACAAAGAAGCATTCCTGGCCGGCAAGCAGTGCCCGGTGTATTTCGGTTCGGCGGTGAACAACTTCGGTGTGCAATCGCTGCTGGATGCATTGGTCGATCAGTCGCCCGAGCCGCTGGCACGCCCCACCGAAACGCGCGAAGTCAAGCCGATGGAAGAGAAGTTCACCGGCTTCGTCTTCAAGATCCAGGCCAATATGGACCCGAAGCACCGTGACCGCATCGCCTTTGTGCGCGTGTGCTCGGGCCGCTTCGAGCGCGGCATGAAGCTGCTGCAGGTGTCGACCGGCAAGACGGTTGCCATCAACAACGCCATCACGTTCATGGCGCAGGACCGCAACACTACGGAAGAAGCATTTGCCGGCGACATCATCGGCGTGCCCAACCACGGCACGATCCGGCTGGGCGATGCCTTTACGGAAGGCGAGGCGCTCAAGTTCACGGGCATCCCGTCGTTTGCGCCGGAGTTCTTCCGCCGCGCGCGCCTGAACAACCCGCTGCGCCTGAAGCAGTTGCAGAAGGGTTTGCAGCAACTGGCCGAAGAAGGCGCCACGCAGATGTTCCGCCCGCTGGCGTCGAACGATCTGGTGCTCGGCGCCGTCGGTATCCTGCAGTTCGACGTGGTGGCGCATCGCCTTGAACACGAATACGGCGTCGATGCCATCTTCGAACCGCACGAGTGCTCCACGGCCCGCTGGCTGCGCGGCAAGCAGGAAGATATCGACAAGCTGATCGACAAGGCCGGCCACAACGTGGCCCTGGATGGTGCGGGTGACTACGTTTACCTGGCACCGAGCCAGGTGAATCTGCGCCTGACGCAGGAGCGCTTTCCGGACATCCAGTTCATGGAAACGCGGGAAATCGTCTAAGACGATTTGGCTAGAAGAAACGGGGCTTAGAGCCCCGTTTTTTTTTGCTCATCGTCAGCTTACCAGCCGCGTTCCGTCGATTACCGTTAGCCCCCAGACAATCAGAAACGGCGTGGACCACAGGCCCCTGGAAAGACGGCTCGCGCGCTTGACTAGCAGCGCCCCGATCGCGATGCCGCTCGTCAGCCAAGACGCGGCACACCACACCACATAGTTGCCCTGCGATTTGTACGCCCACATGGCGGCGGCAGGACTTTCAGCGCCGAAAGGGTAATCCTCCGGGGCGGTTAGGCCGCCCCAAAGTTCGATCGGGGTGATGAGAAACACAAGCGCGGGAATCAGTGCCAAGGCGAGCCTAATAGCGAACGTCCAGTTCCATGTCTTTGGCATAGAGCAGAAACTCCTTAGCGAACGACTCCATTGAATTGGTCAGGTCGATGCACCCAATGGAGCCGGGAAACCAGCCGCCGTGAATAGTGAAGTTGTTACGGCCGTACACGTTGGTTCCTGGGTCCGGGACCAATCCGACGCGTCGTGTCCCCCACGCGATGGTGCATCCGGGCCAGCGTCCCGCTTTGATACTGATGACGTTCAGTATGCAGGCAGCGCGGTTGATGGCAGGCGTTTCTTCCCATTTCTGCAAGTCCGACTGCAATGCGACATAGCTTCCTTCGGGAATGGGGCCCCTGTCCTTTAGCGATTGATGCTCCTTTCCGTTGAAACCGGGCTTTCCAGAGACCGCCGGCCAACGTCTCTCAACTTGCCCGTCTTCGATCCATTGCAAGGATTGGCCATCAAAGAGCAGCCGAGCTTGTCGACGCGAGATGCGCCACTCCACCTCGTCCAAATTGAGTAGCTTGACGATATCGCGCGGTGTGGGTGTCTTCGGAAGCTCGTCACCAAATCGGTCTTCAAGGAACGCCAGGTATTGACGGCGTAAGGCGTAATTCTCTGCAATGGCGTTCTCAAGAGGGCTCATAGGTCGATGCGTTCTTTCCGTAAAGAACACATCTTTCTATCGAGACCGGGAGAAGAGATATCGGCCGACTCTGAGTTCGATACGATCAGCTATCGATGCGACGTTGCCGTCGTATGCGGATGCGCGTTGCCTCCAGGCTGCCGGCGTCCAGTACATCGTCCGCAGCAAACACAGCCTGCGCCAGACGCGCCAGCGTGCCGCCGCCCGGCACCTCCACCGCCATGCGTGCGCCGCGTTCCAATGCGTGCTGCAGCGTGTCGTGCCAAAGCACGGGCCGCGCCATGTTCCAGGCCAGGTCTTCAACGATGAGGTTGGCGCGGAAGAGCGCTCGCGCCCGGCTGCTGCTGACGTAGGTGAGTTGCGGCGCGTGGGCCGTGATCTTTGCGGCGGCGGCAGCTAACTCGGCAGCCTGTGCACCCAGCAGCGGACAGTGTGATGGCACTGCCATGCACAGCCGCGTTGCCGTCGATGCGCCCGCCGCTTGCGCGCGCGCCATGACTTGCGTGAGCGCCGCATCGCTGCCCGCCACGACAATTTGCCGTTCCGCATTCAGGTTGGCGACATAGGCTGGCGTTGCGGCCGAGTTGACCTGCGCCACGATGGCGGCGACCTCGGGTTCGGTCAGCCCCGCCGTGACGGCCATGCCGTAGCCGCTCGGATACGCGTCTTCCATGAGTTGCCCGCGTAGGCGGACCAAGCGCAACGCATCGCTGAACTCCAGCACGCCCGCGACAACGGCTGCCGGCCACGCACCAATCGACAGGCCGGCCACCATGTCGGGCGCGGCGTCCTGCCGAACCAACGTGCGCGCCACCGCAACTCCGGCAATCAGCAGGCAGAGTTGAACGGCCACGGTCGACTGCAGTGCTTCTGTCGTATCCAGCGTGAGCGGGTCCGTACCCAGCACGTCGCCCGCTTCGGCCAGGGTCTGCACGACGGCCGGATCGACAGGCAACGCATGCAGCATGCCCGCACGCTGACTGCCCTGGCCGGGAAACATGAAGAGCACGCTCATGCGAGTTCGCTCCACGGGTCTGCAACGAGGTGTGGGCCGTGATCGGTCTTGAGCAAGGTCTGGCGGGGCGAGGTCAGCCAGTCGCGCCACGCGAATCCACCGCGCCCGGTGTCGATCTGCAGGTCGACACGGCATTCGGTTTCGGCCAGCACGTGCACGAGCTGATCGCGCTGCGCGGCCGACGGTGCATGCGGCATGCGCAGCACGAGATCGAGATCGCTGTCCGCATGCAGCACCGCCAAGCCGCTGGCGAGTGCAAAGCCGGCACCGCCGGTCGGGCCCCACGCCCAGCCCAGCGCGTCGAGTTTGGGCGCAAGCGCACGCAAGGTGCGCAGTGCCGCAAACGGCGCGTCGGGTGCGATGGAGGCCGTTGTGGTCGCCAGCGCTTCGGGCGAGAGCACGCGCGTGATGGCGTTGGCGGCGACGGTGGCTGCACAGCGTTCATGCCGCGCACCGCCGCGCAGGCCGACCGGCACTGCACCATTGCTGCCGCGCGGCGCCCTTCGCACAACGACGGGCGCGCCTTGCCGGCATGCTGCAATGGCCCAGTCCGGCAAGGGTGCGCCATCCGCCGCCATGGGGGTCTCAGACACCCAAAGCAGATCGTGCGCGCGCAGCAGCGTGGGTGTCATCGCAGCAATGCTTGCGTGGCCAGAAACAGAATCGACGGCCCGAGCAGGCAACCGATACCCGTATGGAACGTCGCCACCAGCGAGCCGTAGGGCACCAGGCGTCGGTCGGTGGCCGCCAGACCTGCCGACACGCCGCTGACCGTACCCGCCAATCCGCCGAACACCATGGCCGCGCGCGGGTTGTTCAAGCCCAGTGCCTTGGCCGCGAATGGCGTGCCGACCATCACCAGGATCGCCTTGACGAGCCCCGTGGCAATCGACAGCGCCATCACATCAGAGGTGGCACCCAGCGCTGCACCGGTCACCGGCCCGACGATGTACGTGACGGCACCCGCGCCGATGGTGGTGACGCTCACCGGATCGGTGTAACCGAAGGCGTAGGCAACGCAGGCGCCGACGATGAACGGCAGCACCGTGCCCAGCAGCAGCGAGATGGCGCCGATCATGCCCGCCTTGCGTGCCTCGGTTACCTGCACTTCAAAGGCCGTGGCAACGATGGCGAAGTCGCGCAGCATTGCACCGCCCATCAGGCCGATCCCGCCGAACAGCTTCAGGTCAGCCAGGCCGCGTTCGCCGCCGGTCTGCATGCCGCCCCAATAGGCGAGCACCAGCCCGATCATGATGGCGATGGCCGAGCCGTGCACGCGCCCAAACGTCAGCTTCTTGGACACCCACATCGACAGGCCCATGACGATGCCGACCAGCGCAAACGCCGCGACCAGCCCGTTGTGCTGCAGAACTTTCTCTAGCATTGACAGCATGGTGTGGCTCCTTAAGCGCGGGCTTGTTCGGATTCAGGCAGCGGGGGCAGGGGGCGCCGGTCTTCGGCGTTGCCTGTGCGGTTGATGAGTGCAATGCATACACCGCACACGAGTACCGCGCCGATGGCGCCGAGCAGTGCAACGGGGCCGCCGCGCAGTGCCGTCACCACGTTCTGCGTGGCCGCCATGGCCACCACGACCGGGATGTACATCGCGCCCCAGAACGAGACGCCCGCCTCTGTGGCGGCAGGCATGAGCCCGTGCCTGTGCAGATAGAGCCGCGCGAAGATGAGCAGCAGCATGGCGATGCCCACGCCGCCCACATTGGCCTTCACGCCGATGGCCTGGCCGAGCAGGTCGCCCAGGAAGAGGCCGGCGAGATGACATAGCGCCAGCAGGGTTGTACCGTAGATGATCACTTCTTTGTCTCCTGAAGGAACGGCGATGGCTCGCCTGTTGTGCGTGTTTTGGTGATCGAGGGTTGAGGACTTTGTTTTGCTTTGCTGGTGCATCCTTTGTTTCATCCCCTGCCGGGGCTGACTTACTTTCTTTGTCTTGCCAAAGAAAGTAAGCAAAGAAAGGCGCGCCCAAGATGGCGACTTCTCCTTGAATTTCTGCAACCGGGCGGGGAAGGGGAAAACTCGCTGCGCTCAGACAGTTCCCCTTCCTTTTTCCGCCCGCTTGCAAAAATTCAAGGCGCCATCTAGGGCAGGTACGGCCACACCGTCTGAGCGCTTAGGTTTGCGCCCTGCAGGTGTTTCTATTCGCTATGCGTTTGCTGGCTGCGCGTTCCATTGCTTGCGCAGGCGTTTACGTACTTCTGACGACGCGCTGCGCAGTGGCGCGCCCAGGCGGCTTTCCAGCCCGCGCGATGGGTCGGCTGCGATATCGGCCAGCGCCGCTGCAAGCGCGGTCTGCACGGTATCGACGTCACCTGCATCGGGCGCGTCGGCAGACTTCACCTTCAGCAATTTCCACAGCAACCCGAGCGACGCGAAGCTGGCAATGTCGTACGCCATGGGCGGAATCTCTTGCGCGAGGCGTTCCAGATCGGCGACCGAGCGCAGCGTTACGCGCGCCGCCGCCGCCTTGCCCATGGCGTGCACCATCACCTCGGCATCGTCCAGGGCGAGCAGTCGGTTGGCTTGATAGCCATGTGCCAGCAATGCGCCCGACATGGCGCGACCGACGATGAGGCCGATGACGGGGTGGCCGGCCAATCGGGCAGCCGCGTAGGCATCCGCAGCTGCTGCCAGTGCGAGGTGGATGCCGTAGGCCTCTTCCCGGCGCCCGTAGGCTTGGCTTGCCACATCGATGACGGCGATGATGGCGCGCTTCTTTTCCTGCCCCGCATCTGCAGTCATGGCATCGCGCACGGCACGCGCAAGCTGCCAGCCTTCGATGAGGCCGACTTCACCGTTGCGTGCGCGGGGGAAGCGGTTCTGGGCATCGGGCACGACGGCGATGTAGCGCGCGGGCTGACCTGCGAGCGCCGCATCGACGACTTGCAGCGTGCTGCCGTAGCCCGCCACCTGCGTGCCGCCGGCAAGCGTGCGCATCCAAGTCGCGCCGCGCGTGGAAAGTTCGTTCTGGCTCATGCGACGTCCTTTGCATAGTGCGTGCGCACATCTTCTGCCGTGGCTTGGCGCGATGTGTCGACGGCGTTGAGGCGTTCGAGGTAGTGATCGATCCGCTCGCTGCGCTGGTGCTTGGGTGCGCCGGCGCGCAGCCACTCGATCACCTGTGCGCGGATGGCGACGGAATCGTCTTCGATGCAGACATCGGCCAGCCCGGCGGCGGCGCGTTGTTCGCCGCCCGTCAGGCTCCAGATGAAGGGGCGATCGCGCGAGTCGTATTCTTCAATGCCGGCTTCCTGCTCGATCACCTGTGGGCCGTTTAACCCGAGGCGCGCTTCACGCGTCATCAGCAGGTAGCTGCACAGGCCTGCGGCGATGCTCATGCCGCCAAAGCAGCCGACTACGCCCGCCGTGATGCCGATTACCGGCCCGTACTCGCGCAGCGCACGGATGCCTGCGTGGATTTCAGCAATGGCGGCCAGGCCCAGGTTGGCTTCTTGCAGCCGCACGCCGCCGGTTTCGAAGACGATGACGGCGCGTGTGGGAATGCCGTTGCGGTTGTCTTCTGCCGCCAGTTCCAGCGCGCCGGCAATCTTGGCGCCGGACACCTCACCCATGCTGCCGCCCTGGAATGCGCCTTCAATGGCAAGCACCACGGCGGGCTGTCCGCCCAGCGTGCCGCGTGCCACCACCACGCCGTCGTCGGCCTGCGTGACGATGCCCTGCCGCGGCAGCCACGGCGAGGTCAATTGCTCGAACGGATCGAGCAGCTCGCGGAAGGTGCCGGGGTCGAGCAGGGCGATGGCGCGTCGGCGTGCATCGCGTTCGATAAAGCTGTCTCGTTCAATCGGGTTGCGCGACATGCGTGTCTCCTCAAGGCTGGGCGAGCGCTTCAAGCGCTTGCTCAAGCCGCAACCGGACCACGGCCGGTGTCGCGCCGAAGTCGTTGATGATGATCTTGGCCGCTGGCCACGTGTGCGAGCCGAACACACGTGCAAGCTGTGCCTGCCACGTCGCGCTCATGCCGTTGACGGATGTGGTGATGGCCACGTCGATCTGGCCGGCGCTGCCGGGGGTCAGCAGCACTTCGAGGTCGCCCGAGCCGACTACGCCGGCATACGCGCGGCGCCCAGCGGGTGCGCCGCCGGTGAACTGAAAATCAAGATGCTCCATGTTCGGTTTCCTGATGAGCGGATTCGATGTCGGACGCGGCGTGCGCGCTTGCGGGCAGGCGGTCGAGGAAGAGTGCGGCAGCCAGCAAGTCGGCCGCGCCGCCGGGTGACACGTGCAGCGCCAGCATGTCTTGTTCAAGCGTGCGGAAAGCGCGGCGGCCTTGTGCTGTTGCCAAGCCGCCTTCTGCGCGCACGGTGGCCGCACCGGTTTGCACGACGTGCAGTGCCTTGGCGCCGCCGCGTGCGAGCACGCAGGTGTCGTCAAGCGCGGCCATGACGGCAAGCAATGCATCTACGCGTGCATGGTCTTCGCGAATGCCTGCAGCACGCGCCTGGCGCAACGCCGGCAGCGCCACCTTGATCACATGCGGGAAGCCGGCGCTGGCCTGCCCCTTCGCACCGCCGACGCCATAGTCATTGCAGGCGCGCTCGCCCTTGTGGCCCGTGGAGACAGGCGCAAAGCGATCCGGAATGTTGGCCAGGCGTGCCGCGCGGCTTGCAACAGCGGCCGCGCCCAACGCATGCGGCGCTTGGCTCGCAGCCGTCACCAGCAAGCCTAGCGCCCAGATGGCGCCACGGTGCGTGTTGATGCCGCCCGTGGCATCGAGCATGGCCGCTTCGCCTTCGCGCCCCAGGCGGCCGATGCGCTCGCGCAGCGCGAGTTGTGCGCCGGCTTGCGTTTCGATCTGTGCGCCGGCCAACGCCATGGCTTCAAACGCCGGGCGCAGGGTTTGGGCGGAGTGCACCATTAGCGTCCAGTCGAGATCGTGATGCGCGCCGTTGCCACGCACATCCACAAGACCGGGTTTGGGCGACAGCGTTACCTCGTCGATGAGGGCGGACTCGACCAGCGCGGCCAACCGCTTTGCACGCGCTTTCGGGCTGGCTGGCAGAGGCCGTTGCAATGTCTTCTCCATTACCAGCTCCGGAAGCGTGCGGGCGGTTCGTACAGGCCGCCGGACCATTCGACCAGGTCGGCGATGCTCTTGGCGGCAAGCAGCTCGCGGCTGGCATCGCTGCGGCGCACGTCGAGGTCTTCGGGAAGGGCGATCAGGCCGTCGCGGCGCATCTGCTCGGTCTTGGACGTGTCGTGGCGCAGGCCGATCGACGTCACGCCCGCCACGGCGGCAATCATGGCGCGCCGCTCTTCCAGCGAGCGCGCCTTGTAGAGATATGCAATGCCGTCTTCGGTGAGCAGATGCGTGACGTCGTCGCCGTAGATCATGATGGGCGCGAGCGGCATGCCGCTTTGCTTGGCCACGGCCACCGCGTCGAGCGTGTCGACAAAGGTCGGCTTGCCGCCTTCCTGGAACGTCTCGACCATCTGCACGACGAGCTTCTTGCCGCGCTCGAGCATCGTCACCGGTTCGGTCATGTCGAGCCACGCAGGCGTGGCGTGGCGGCGGCCGCGCGGGTCGTGGCCCATGTTGGGCGCGCCGCCAAAGCCGGCCAGGCGCCCGCGCGTGACGGTGGACGAATGCCCGTCGCCATCTACCTGCAGCGTCGCGCCAATGAACAGGTCGACCGCATACTGGCCGGCGAGCTGGCACAGCATGCGATTCGAGCGCAGCGAGCCGTCGCGGCCGGTGAAGAACACATCGGGGCGCGCGGCCACGTAGCGTTCCATGCCGAGTTCCGTGCCGAAGCAGTGCACGCTTTCCACCCAGCCCGATTCAATGGCGGGAATGAGCGTCGGGTGCGGGTTCAGCGTCCAGTTGCGGCAGATCTTGCCCTTGAGGCCCAGGCGCTCGCCATACGTCGGCAGGATCAGCTCGATGGCGGCGGTGTTGAAGCCAATGCCGTGGTTGAGCGACTGCACGTTGTGCCGCTGGTAGATGCCGCGAATCGCCATCATCGCCATCAGCACGTGCACGGGTTTGATGAGGCGCGGGTCGCGTGTGAACAGCGGCTCGATGTAGAACGGCTTGTCGGCCTGCACGATGAAGTCGACCCACGAGCCGGGAATGTCGACGCGCGGCAAGCCGGCCGGATCATCGACGATCTCGTTGACCTGCACGATGACGATGCCGTCGGAAAACGCGGTGGGCTCAACCAGCGCGGGCGTGTCTTCGGTGCTCGGGCCGGTGTAGATGTTGCCGTCGCGGTCGGCCTTGAAGCCGGCCACCAGCGACACGTTGGGAATCAGGTCCACCACCAGCCGCGCATACAGCTCGATGTAGGTGTGGATGGCGCCAACTTCCAGCAGCCCGTCGGCCAACAACTGGCTGATGCGCAGGCTCTGCGGCCCCGCAAACGAGAAGTCCAGCTTGTGAGCGATGCCGGCTTCGAAAATGTCGAGGTGTTCGGCCCGGCTCACGCTCGGCATGATCATGTGCAGATCGTGCAGGCGCTCGGGGTTGACCTTGGCCAGCGAGCGCGAGAGGAAATCTGCCTGCTTCTGGTTGTTGCCTTCCAGCACGACACGATCGCCCGGGGCGAGCAGCGCTTCGAGTGCGGCGACGATATCGCTGGTGGGAATGACCTTGCCGTTGGCAATACGCCGGGCTGCAGTCAGGCGGCGTTCTTTCTCATCGCGCCGGCGGCGCCATTGGGGCGGGATGGGTGCGTTGGCCCCGTTTGCCGATTGGGTGGGCATCGGTTGCATTGGGTGGCGTCTCCAGCCTTGATTGATTTGATGCCCTGTACCGTAGGCGGGAACCCCGTGCGCTTCAATCAACCTAGACGCAGTTTCATTAACTTGAAGTTAATGAAACAATGGCCGATTCTGATAGCAGCGCGCCGACAGAACGCGCCCGGACAAGACCCAGCCATGGCAATCGATGAAGACATCACCCTGAAGAAGCTGGAGGTGTTCCAGTCGTTCATGACGCTGGGCAACATGGCGCGTGTGTCGGAAGCGCTCGGGCAAAGCACGGTGAGCGTGCACCGCGCGCTGCATTCGCTGGAGGAAGGTTTGCGCTGCCCGCTGTTCAAGCGCGATGGCCGCAAGCTGATTCCGCTGTCGACCGCCTATGTGTTTGCAGAACACGTGGAGCGCATCCTGGCCGAGTGCGAAGCCGGTGTGCGCCGCACGCGCGAAGCGGCGGGGTTCTCTTCGACCACGCTGAAGATCGGCGGGCTGTATTCGATGACGGTGGGCACGTTGCCGCGCATCTTTGCGGGCCTGAAGACGCGCCGCTCCGCGCTCGACATCGAACTCACGCTGGGCTCAAACCGCAGCCTGCTCGCCAAGCTGGAAGACGGCCAGCTCGACGCCATCGTCATCGCACTGGGCGAGCCGCTGCGCAATCCCGATCTGCTGACCGTGCCGATGTTTGCCGACGAGATCCTGTTTGCCGCGCCGCTCGGCTCGCCGTATGCGTCGTCAGCGGAGATTGACTTGCAAACCGTGCGCAGCGAAAAGTTCGTCGCGCTCGGCGACGATTTTGCGACGTATCACGATTTCATGGCCGCCTTCGACAAGGCCGGCTTTGCGCCGCAGATTGCCCTGCGCGTGGGCGATATCTTCTCGCTCATGAACCTCGTTAGCGGCGGCATCGGCTACGCGTTGCTGCCCCGTCGCGTGGCTGATTTCAGCCCCAAGGTGCAGCTGATTCCGCTGGCCGCGCGTTATGCGATCAGCCAGCACATCGTGCTGGTGATGCAGCGCAATCGCGAGCGCGATCCGAACCTGTTGGCGTTGTCGGCGGAGTGTCGTTTGCTGGGCGCGAGGTAGCGCGGGCCGAGCGGCGCACCAAGCTTCAGGGTGATGGGTGGGCGAGCCCAGGCAAGCCCCGCACCGATGCTGCAACATCGGCGCGAGTAGACCTCATGCGCCTGGGTCGCCCATGAAGTCAGCGTTGTTGATCCGGATGTTCTGGCGCAGGCGTCGCGCCTGTATCGCACGTGTTGCCCGCGGCGTTGCGGCTGAACATCGCGCGCAGGAATCTACGCGCAGACAGCACGCCTTTCTGATATTCGCTAAGCGCGTCGCCAGCAGGTGAGTTGGTGGCGTGGGAGATCGAGCGGGTCACGGCATTCCTCTTCATGTGATGAGCGGAACCGCGCCCAACCCTTGGGAGGGGTGGGCGAGCACAGGCAGGTTTGGAACACCGAGACATAACGATCGGCACGGCCGAAGCCGTACAAGCCTGGCTCGCCCAATGAGGGAGACGAAGCCAAGCCATAGCGGTTGAGGACAAGCACCTATGCCCGGCGCTTGCCCGTTATGTCCGAGGGTTCCAAGCCTCGATCGCTTTCTCTATGGCACGGAAAGCGATGGCGCAGAGTGTACCGATGGCTGCTTCGTCTGAGCAGGGGCGAAACTATAAATCAGAATCGGCGTATGCCCGGTCGGATGTGTCCCGACGCTCTACGCTCGTGAAAACTCGGCAGCTATTGACGCAGGCCAAACAACCCTTGCCAGAACGTCTCGAACGCGCTTGAGTGCCGCTGGGGCGAAGTCGCTTCATCGGGTTGGATCGTCGATTCACTGTCGGGCGTGTCTGTGGTGGCCGCGGTGTTGCGCCGTGCTTCCTGCAAGGCCCACACGCTGTCGGCGATGCGCGCGGCAAGTTCTGCATCGCAGTCCCGGCCAAGCAGCACGCCGAACAGGACGTCGCGATTGTGGCCCTCGTCGGCAAAGCGCATGGCCGTGGCGACCATCTTTTCGTAATGCTCCTGCGCAAGGCGCTCGCGCTCGCGTTGCGCTTCCCGCTCCTGTGCTTCCTGCGCATCACGCTCCGCTTGCCAGCGCTGCATTTCCTGCGCGAAGACCTCGTCGTACACGCGGCGCTGTTCAGCGTCGGAGAGGATGGCGTAGGCTTCGCGAATTTCCTGGAACGCCGCATAGGCCTCGGCTTCGCGGCCGAGGTTGCGGTCGGGATGCCACTTCATCGTGGCGCGGCGGTAAGCGCGCTTGATTTCGTCCAGGGTCGCGTCCGGCTGCACGCCGAGTGTCGCGTAGATGGTCGTCATGTGCGGTGTGGCTGCTGCCGGGGGGAAGGTCATCCTAGCATGGGTGTGTGTGCATGCTGACCGGCCACCCGCCTGCGTTACAACATGCTGTCGAACCCGGTTGCATCAACGCATTCTCACGTATATAGTTAGCCAAATGGATAACAATGGAATTGCGCTAGACGCGGTATTTCACGCGCTTTCGGACCCAACGCGCAGGGCGGTTATTCAGCGGCTCGGCGAAGGGCCCGCGACGGTGAGTGAGCTGGCAGAGCCATTCGACATGGCGCTGCCGTCATTCATGAAGCACATGCGGGTGCTGGAAGGCGTCGGGCTGGTCAGCTCGCAGAAGAGCGGCCGAATCCGGACGTGCACCCTCGAGCGCAAGAAGCTGGCCGCAGCCGAGCGCTGGTTTGAGAAGCAGCACGCGATCTGGGCGAGCAGGTACAGCAATCTGGACAACCTCTTAGAGAAACTCCAAGGAGAAAACAATGAAGGCTGATCTTCGGTTTGATTTCCTCGTCGACATGCAAAAGAGCAGCCTCACCGTGAGGCGAGAGTTCGCGGCGAAGCGCCAGCTAGTGTGGGATTGCCATACAAAGCGCGAATTGCTCGATCAGTGGTTTGCGCCCAAGCCGCTCGCCACCAAGACCAAGCATATGGAATTCAAGGAAGGCGGCTACTGGCACTACGCCATGATCACGCCCGATGGAGAGTCATTCTGGAGCCGTCTGGACTATCAGAAGATCAACCCGATCGACAGCTATGCGGCCATTGATGGTTTTTCTGATGAAACCGGCGCCGTGAATCCGCATATGCCTCGCGCCCGCTGGGATGTCACCTTTGCCGATGCGAACGAACGCACCCTCGTCACGACTGTGGTGCTGTACAACTCGCCGGAAGATGTGCAGAAGGTCATCGACATGGGGATGAAAGACGGCATGACCTCCACCATGGAGCGGCTCGACGAACTGCTGCTCACCTTGGCCGTGCCAGACGCGCTGGCCTGAGGCAGCGCTCGCAGATGAAAACGCCCCGACTTGTTCGGGGCGTTTTGCGTTGGGCGTCGGGCGTTGGCCGCTGCGCTTCAGGTGACGGTCAATGTTCCATTCATCGTCTCGTGGCCCGAGCCGCAGAAGATGTCGCACAGGAAATCAAACGTGCCGGTCTTGTCCGGCGTGAGCGCCAGCCGCACGGTCTGCCCCGGCACGAACGCCGCAGGGGCGCACATTGCCTAGCGCGCCTGAATCTGCACCGCAGTCGCAAGCTTGCCGGACATCACCGGTGCAATCACAAGATACCGGCGCGTGTTGCCAGCGTCCGCGTTGCCAGGCGTGACCACCTGCCGAATCTGCCCGATCGAGTTGACGATGGCGACACCGGCCGGGTTGGTCATGAAGCTCGCCAGGGTCTCAAGCGGGCCGCTGCCATCCGCATTCTGTGACAAGGCAATCGCATAGGTCTGCTTCGGCTGCAATCCGGTCACCGATGCCTGGAACACCTGGACGAGCCCCTGATCGAACAGCGCCACGCTGGTGGGGGCGGCCGATGCGTCGGACTTGTCTGCGGCGGCCGGCACGAGTGCGAGATGGCTGACCTGCCCCGCTGTGCCAAGCGGTTGCAGGTTCTCCGTGCCGTTGCCATCAGGCACAGCGTTCGGCACGTACGTCAGCGCCTGCGGTGCCTGCCCAATCGGAACAGTCGATACCACCTTGTTCGTCAGTGTGTCGATGACGGCCAGTGCGTCGTCATTCTCCAGGCCGACATAGATGCGGGTGCCGTCACCGGACGGCCATAGACCGTGCGGAAGCTTGCCGACGGGAATCGTCGCGACCTGTTCGAAATTGTCGGTCCGGAATACCTTGACCTGGTTCGTGCCGCCGATCGTCACATAGGCCAACGTGCCCTTGGCGTTATGCGCGAAGTTGACGTGGTTGGTGATGGGCCCGGTCTCGAACGACGTGATCGCATTGAACGGCGGGCGGGCGTTGAATACCTGCACCTTGCCGATGTCCTTCAATGTGAACCACACCTGCTTGCCATCCGGCGTGGCGGCAATGTTGGGACAGAACGGCGATTCCTGTTTGATGTGTCCCACGATCTTGTGATCGGCCGTCGAGATCACGACCGTTTCCGGATTGAACGACGAGCACACGTAGCCGTACTTGCCGTCCGGCGAAAAGATCTGCATGCCGGGGCCCGCCGGTACGGTAACGCGCGCCTTCTCTGCATAGGTATTGGCGTCGAGCACGGCGATGTAGTTTTCGCCGCGCACGGTCACCCAGACCTCGCTGCCATCCGGCGTGTAGAACGCTTCGTGAGGCGAGCGGCCAACATACGTGGTGTGTTTGACGGCGTTGGTCTGCGTATCGATGAACGTGACCGAGTTGGAGCCGACGGAGACCACCGCCAAGGTCCGGTGATCTGGCGAGAAGCCCATGCCATGCACCAGCACCTGTCCGCGGTAGAGCGGGCTGAAGTTGCCGGGCGCAGGATCGCCCAGCTTGATCACACCCAGGAGCGTGTTGCTGGCGGGGTCCGTGACGGACACCGTGTTCGAGAATTGCTCGGCCGCGTAGACGCGATCGCTGTGGCTGATGGGAATGTCAGGCGAGGCAAGGGATGCGGGTGCCTGCCCGGCGCTGGCGCTCGCGGCGCACGTGATGGCCGCTGCGGCAAGCGCCGTGGCAACAAACAGTCGGTTCGTCATCGGTCTTCCTGTTGGGGGGTGATGGTGTGGGCGTGATGCGCCGCATGGGATGCGGGCGCAGTCGTTGCGGAGGCCGGGCGGAGCTGCGTGGGGACCGGTGCCGACGGGGGCGGCGGCTGGCCAAGCGCCAAGCGCATCGCTGCAATCTCTTGCTGTTGCGCGACGACGATTTCCTGCGCGATGCGGCGCAGTTGTTCGTTCTGGCCGTAGCGCAGGTAGGCCACGGCCATGTCGATGGCGCCCTGGTGATGTGGCGTCATCATTGCGACGAAATCCTGGTCGATGTTGCCGCTGGGCTTTGCGGCCATGCCGTCCATCATCTTTGTCATGGCGACATCGTTTTCGGCGAGGAAGGCCTGCTCGCGATTGGCCTGTGGCGGCGCCTCCTGCGCAACTGCAGCGTGCGTCCCGATGCCTGACATGAGTGTGAACACGGCAAACAGCAACGTGCGTAGACGACGCTTCGAACGTGACGACATGTAGGTCCTCCAGAGTGCGGGTCGATGGCGTGCTAGTGGAGTAAACACCGTAGGCCGACGGTTTATTCCCGCGCGTCGTAAAGAATGTGTATGCCGCTGCAAGCACGTCATGCGTGCATCCTGTCAATGAAAACGCCCCGAACAGGTCGGGGCGTTTCACTTCGCTTTCTTCTTTGCTCTTTGCGCTTCAGGTGACGGTCAATGTTCCATTCATCGTCTCGTGGCCCGAGCCGCAGAAGATGTCGCACAGGAAATCAAACGTGCCCGTCTTGTCGGGCGTGAGCGCCACCCGCACGGTCTGCCCCGGCACGACGTCGGCGCGCACGTTGAAATCCGGAATCGAAAAGCCCATCAGGATGTCTTGCCCGGTCAGCTCGAACACCACGGGCACGCCGCGCTTGAGCGTGATCTTGTCAGGTGTGAAGGTGAACTTGCGCGCGTGTACGCGGATGACGGTCGGCCCCTCGCCATGCGCGACACAGGCGAGTGCCGCACCCGCCGCAAGCACGGTGAACTGACGCAGCGCCAAGCGGCGCTTGGGGTTGTGTGCAATGAAGGGGCGCATGTCAGGTGGTCTCCGGCGTCTTGGTGGTGGTGTTGGCTTCGCTGTTCGCCTGGATCGGCTGTTCGGCCAGCGCCCAGGTGGCGGTGTCCTGCTGGCCGTGCTCGGTGATGCTGCGCCAGCCCAGGCCGCGATACGGCGCTGCGGCATCCCACGGGATCGGGTTGCGTTTTGCTTGCGAGCCCGGCGCGGGTGGCGCGGGCAGCGGAAACATCAGCGAGCGTGCCGAATGGTGCGCAATGTGCCCCGTCATGTGATGGTGTTCTTGGTGGATGTGGCCGTAGAACACCGTCACGTTCGGGTGCGGCATCAACAGGTCGATGACCTGCTGGCCGTCGCGCGTGGCCCAGTCCCATTGCGGGTAGAGATCGAACAGCGGCCGATGCGTGAACACGACGATGGGCGTGTGCTCGGGCACGGAACGCACATCCGCCGCCAGCCACGCGAGCTGTGCCTCGCCCACGCGCGCCGATGGGTCGGACACGTTGTCGATGGCGATGAAATGCACGCCCTTGTGATCGAACGAATAATGCGTGCGGCCGAAGAATTCGATATAGGCCTCGCCGTTGTCGAGCGAGGCATCGTGTTCACCCGGCATGTAATGCACCACCGGCACCTTGATCTTGGCGGCAATATCGCGAAACTCGGCCAGGCGCTTGCGGCGCTCGACAGGGTCGTCGCTGATGTGGCTCAGGTCGCCCGTGAAGATGACAAAGTCCGGCGCGGGCGACAACGCATTCACTGCCGCGATCGCCTTGGGCAGGGTGCCTTGCGAATCCGGATTGGGCGCGCCCTTGAAGCCCCAGTGGGTGTCGGATAACTGCACGAAGTAGAAATCGTCCTGCTTGGTGCCGGCGGCGCGCGTGGTGGCCGCCATCGCCTGCCAGCCGGGCAGGCCGGATGCGTACACCAGACCGCCGACCGCGGCCAGTTGCAGGAACTGGCGTCGTCCGGGTTGCTTGCTCATGGGTGTCCCCTGCAATAGATGACCGAGTTGGGTAGCGGCCCAGCGCAATGGCAATGAAGGAAGCGCCGGTCCTGCCTGTCATACCGGCTGGGGTGCCCGCGTATTCCACAAGATTGGCGTTTCCACAAAATTTCTTCGGTGCGGGAATAAACTGGATTGCGCCCCGGTATACGGAGGTCAACTGCCTCCAGGCCGTCATGCCCGACCTGTCAGACACCCCGCTCGATTCGCCCACCGACGCCCAGCGCTTTGCGCAGGCGGTGCTGCCGCATGTCGACGCCGCCTACAACCTGGCGCGCTGGCTCTCGGGCGACGCGCAAGACGCCGACGACATCGTCCAGGAAGCCTGCCTGCGCGCGTTCCGGCTGTTTGGCGGGTTTCGCGGCGGCGACGGCCGCCCGTGGCTGCTGGCCATCGTGCGCAACACGTGGTTTTCGGAATGCGCGCGCCGCAAGCAGGCACCGGCCCAGCCGTGGGATGACGACGCGGCCGCTGGCCAGGCGAACGACGACAACGCCAGCTTTGGCGTCGACCCCGCCGCGCTGCTCGCCCGCATCGACGATGTGCGCCGCGTGCATGCCGCGCTGGCGCAGTTGCCGGTGCCGTATCGCGAGGTGCTCGTGCTGCGCGAGCTGGAAGACCTGCCGTACCGCGACATTTCCGCCGTGGTGGACGCGCCCATCGGCACGGTCATGTCGCGGCTGGCGCGTGGTCGGCAGCAGCTCGCACGCCTGCTCACGGAAGACAACGCGCAACCGCGCGCCAATGTGACGCCCATCCGCGCATCGGGCGGTTTGGGAAACAGCACCAAGGAGTTCCGCCATGAACTGTGACGACATCCGCGCGTTGCTGGCTGCCCGCGCCGATGGCGAACTTGGAGCGGCCGACAGCCTGCGCATGGAAGCGCATCTGGCCACGTGTGCCGCTTGCACCGACATTGCGGAGCGCCACGATGGCGTGGTGCGTGCGCTGCGGCAGGGCTTGCGTGCGCCGGCGCTCTACATGAAGGCGCCGGTGGGTTTGAGCAATCGCGTATTGCAAGCGGTGCAGGCCGTGCAGGCGGAGGCTGGCGTGCGCCCCGAATCGCCCCGCCCGCGCGCGCCGCGCCAGACGGAATCGCCATGGCGGCGCTTGGCCAACTGGTTGATCACGCCGTCCCGGGGGCTCGGCTTGGGATTGGGCGCCGGCGCGCTCGCGGCTGTAGCACTTGGTGTCGGCGTGCTGGTGGGCCGGCCCGATACGGCTGCGCTCACCGCGCACGACATCACGGCCAGTCATGTGCGGGCGCTGCTGGGCGCGCGGGAAACGGATGTGCTGTCGTCCGATCGGCACACGGTCAAGCCGTGGTTCAACGGCCGCATCGACTATGCGCCGCCCGTTACCGACCTTGCCGCACGCGGGTTCCCGCTCATCGGCGGCCGGTTGGACTACATCGACGGCCGCCCGGTAGCGGTGCTGGTCTACCGCTCAGCGCAGCATCCGGTGGACTTGTACGTACGCCCCGAAGCCGGCAGCGACACCGAACCCGCGCTGCGCACCGAGCGCGGCTACCAGTTGATGGTCTGGCGCAGCGCCGGCATGGGCTACTGGGCCATCACCGACGCGTCTGCCGACGTGGTGCAAGCGTTTGCGCGGGCAGTGCGCGGCGGCTGAGGGCTCCGGCGGGGAGGGCTCCGAGTGCTCGCCTGTGCTCAATGGGCGACGCTTCACCCTTGACCCGGCAGGGGCTTACCCTTGTATTGACGCGGAATCACACAGGTTTCGGTTCCGGTGACCGATACGTTCCTTTACCATTCCATACACTCCTGTGTGGCGCGCTCTGGGCCGCTTTCACGTCCTTTTCGCCACGGCTTTCTTGTCGGTTTCTTCTAGGTTTCAAACATGGTCTCTGCGACGCCCCGCATCAGCAACGCAACCCTGTCAGGCATGCTTCGCGGCGGCCGCTTCTCACTCGGCAACCGCATCGTCTTGAGCTTCGGTGTGCTGTTCATTTTGATGGTCATCATGGCGGCGGTGTCGTACACGCGGCTCCGCGCGATTGACGAAGAGGCCATGAGCCTGGAGCGCGATTCGGTACCGGGTTTGTATTTGTCGACATCGCTGCGCGCGGCAACGCGCAGTAGCCAGGCGATGCTCGAACGTGCATTGTTTGTCGATACCGATGCAGATGCCGTGCGGCGCGACCTGGACCGTGCGACCAAAAGCGTGCGGGAGCTGGATCAATACTCGACCGCCTACGATGCCACCATCTTCCGCGAGGATGACCGCCAGCGGTTCCGCGTGTATCGCGCCGCCATCGACAAATACCTGGTCATGTTCAACGACGCTGTGCAACAGGCGGCCAAATCCCGGCCGGCTGCACAGGTTGCGGCGCAACGTGCCATTCCTGCCTGGGAAGAGGCCGTGAAGGTTGCCGAACAGCTCGTGACCGACAACCGCGCAGCAGCCGACCAATCGGCGCAGCAGATTCGCAGCTCCGTACAGAGCACCGAGGTGACGCTGGCCGTGGCGCTTGGCGTGGTGTTGCTCGCCGCGCTGGCGTTGGGCTATGCGCTGTTCAAGGCGATTACGGTGCCGATGGCCCGTGTGGTGGATGCGCACGATGACATGCGCACCGGTAACCTGTCTGGCCGGCTCGATTTGCGCCGCAACGATGAATTCGGCACGCTGGAAGAAGGCTTCAACCGCATGGCCGAAGAGCTGGCGAGCCTGGTGTCGCAGGCGCAGAAATCTTCCCTGCAGGTGACGACGTCCGTGGCCGAGATTGCCGCCACCTCCAAGGAGCAGCAGGCCACCGCCGCCGAGACCGCCGCGACGACCACCGAGATCGGCGCCACCTCGCGTGAGATCTTTGCCACCTCGCGCGATCTGCTGCGCACGATGAACGAGGTATCGAGCGTGGCCGAGCAATCCGCCACGCTGGCCGGTGCCAGCCAGAGCGGCCTCACGCGCATGGAAGACACCATGCGCGGCGTGATGGAAGCTGCAGGTTCGGTCAACGCCAAGTTGGCGATCCTCAATGAAAAGGCGACCAACATCAACCAGGTGGTGTCGACCATCACCAAGGTGGCCGACCAGACGAACCTGCTGTCGCTCAACGCGGCTATTGAGGCGGAGAAGGCTGGCGAGTACGGCCGTGGGTTTGCGGTGGTGGCCACGGAAATCCGCCGACTGGCTGACCAGACGGCGGTTGCCACCTACGACATCGAGCAGACGGTCAAGGAAATCCAGTCGGCCGTTTCCGCAGGCGTGATGGGCATGGACAAGTTCTCGGAAGAGGTGCGACGCGGTATGCGTGACGTGCAGCAGGTCGGCACGCAGCTCTCCCAGATCATTACCGAAGTGCAGACGCTGGCGCCGCGCTTCCAGATGGTGAACGAGGGCATGCAGACGCAGGCCACCGGCGCCGAGCAGATTACGCAGGCGCTGTCGCAGTTGTCCGAAGCCGCGCAGCAGACGGCGGAATCGCTGCGCCAGTCGTCGCAGGCGATTGATGACCTGACGCTGGTGGCCAACCAGCTTCGTACCGGCGTGTCGCGCTTCAAGATCGAAGCCTGACCCGCCGCGCATCCGCATTGAGGTGTTTTTGCTGTAGCGAGAATCGCCATGCTTTATCTCCTGTTCCAGCTCGATGGCGACCGCTATGCGCTCAACGTGGCGCAGATTGCTGAAGTGCTGCCCTTGGCCGCCACCAAGTCGATTCCGGGTGCGCCAGCGTGGGTGGCGGGCGTGATCGAACGGCATGGCGCGCCCGTGCCGGTGATCGACGTGCCGCAGCTTGCCTTGGGCCGCCGTGCGCGGCCGTTGCGCTCCACGCGTCTGGTGCTGGTGCGCTATGAATCCGCCATCCGTGGCGACGAGGCACCGCTGCTGGGCCTGATGCTCGAGCACGCAACGCACACGCGACGTATCGATGATGCGCACTTTGCCGACAGCGGTGTCGCCACGCCCAATGCGCGCTGGCTCGGTTCCGTGGCAAGCCTGGGCGATGGCCTCGTGCAGCGGGTCGATACCGAGGCGATGCTCGACGCGCGCGTGCGTGCGTTGCTGTTTCCGGCCACCGTTGGCTGATCGTCATGGTGGCCGTTGATCCCCGCTTTGAAGCCTGGCTCTCGCACGAGACGGGCATTGACGCGCCGTCGCTTGGTGCGAACACGCTGGAGCGCGCCGTGCTGGACCGCACGCGCGCAATGCTGGCCGAGCGCGGCATGCTGAACACCGTGGACGCAGCGGCGCTGGACGCGTACTGGCTGCGCCTGAACACCGCCCCCGAAGAACGGCAGGCCCTGATCGAAGCGCTGGTCGTGCCCGAGACGTGGTTCTTCCGAGACCGCGAGGCCTTCGTCACGCTTGCCCGCGTGGTGGGCGAAAAACTTGCGCGCGAGCCGATGCGCGTACTGCGCATTCTGAGTGCGCCGTGCTCGACCGGTGAAGAGCCGTATTCCGCGGCAATGGCCTTGCTCGATGCAGGCATCGACCCCGCGCGCTTTACCATTGACGCGATCGACATCAGCGCGCGCGCCATTGAACAGGCAAGGCGTGCGGTGTACGGGCGCAATGCTTTTCGAGGCCACCCGCTGACCTTCCGCGACCGGCATTTCACCGACGTCGACGGCGGCTGGCAGTTGAGCGACACCGTGCGCGGGCTGGTGCGCTTTGCTCAGGCCAACCTGTCGGACGCACCGGCCGATGACACACGCTACGACTTCATCTTCTGCCGCAACGTGCTGATCTACTTCCACCGCGATGCGCAGGATCAGGCGATTCGCCGGCTCGATTCCCAGCTGGCGGAAGACGGCATGATTTTCGTCGGCCCCGCTGAAACGGGCCTGATGATGCGTCATGCGATGAGCTCTGCGCGCATTCCGCTGGCGTTTGCGTTTCAACGCACGGCGGCCAGTGAAACAGGTGTTCGGGCGCCGTTGCCGTTTCGCTTGCCACTGCCGCCCGAGCATGCGGCTCCGGTGGTGGGGTTGCCCGGCGTGGCGTTGCCGTCGGTGCCTGTGCGCCCTGTAGCGGTGCGCGCGCCTGCGCCCTCCAGGCACAATCCTGGGCCCAGCCTTGCCGAGCGGCCGTCGCGTCCGACCATTCCCGAGATCGACACCGTGCTGCGCGAGCCGCCCACCGTGGCCGACGCACGGCGGCTGGCCGACGCCGGCAATCTTGACGAAGCCGAACGTGTGGCGCTGGAGATCGCCAACCTGCGCGCACCCGAAGCCGATACGTTCTACCTCCTCGGCCTGATTGCCGATGCGCGCGGGCGCCAGGCAGATGCGGGGAATTTCTACCGCAAGGCGCTGTACCTCGAACCCGCGCATTACGAAGCGCTGACCCACCTGGCCGCGCTGCTCGACGTTGCCGGGGATACCGTGGGCGCACGCCAGCTCATGCTGCGTGCGGAGCGCGCCCTGGCGCGCCAGGACAAGACCCCATCTGCACTCTCCGGAACCCCGGAGCACTCACGAGGAACGCATGGCGCACGCCGTCCATGACCACGCGGGCGTTACCACGCTCGTTGATGACTGCTGGAACCGCATCGGCACGCGTGGCGATCAATCCTGCCCGCGCCTGCCTGAGTACGCGCGCTGCCTGAACTGCCCCATCTTTGAAGAGGGGGCCGCTGCGCTGCTGGATCGCGCGCTGAGCGATGCCGACCTGGAAACCGCGGCGCTGGCGCATCGCACTGCCGCGCCGCTGCGTACGCTGGAGCAGGCGGGCGCGGAGCTGGCCGTGCTCGCATTCCGTATCGCCGACGAATGGCTCGCGCTGCCGGCAACCGCGCTGCGGCAGATCGATACACCGCGCGCCATCCACACGTTGCCGCATCGGCGTAACCGGGTGGTGCTGGGGCTGGTCAATATTCGCGGGGCGCTGACGGTGGCGGTGTCGCTTGGCGAGTTGCTGGGGCTGGATCAAGCGGGCAGCAAGCACGCCGGGCGCAATGGTTATGCGCGGCTCTTGGTGGCTGCACACCGCGATGAACCGGCCGTCTTCCCGGTGGATGAAGTGGAAGGCGTGCTGCGCTTTCCGGCCACCGCGCTGCTGCCGGTGCCGTCCACGCTCACGCACGCGACCACGGCCCACGCACGCGGCGTGCTGGCGTGGCGCGATGCCACCATTGGCCTGCTTGATACCGACCGCGTGTTCGACTCGATTGCCCGGAGCCTGCGATGAGCATGGATGACGATCTGGGCCGCCAATCGTTGCTGGCGCTGTTCCATGAAGAAGCGCAGACGCAGACACGTGTGCTGTCCACCGGACTGCTGACGCTGGAGCGTACGCCCGCCGATGCCGCCGCGCTCGAAGCCTGCATGCGTGCGGCACATTCGCTCAAGGGCGCGGCGCGCATCGTCGGCCTGCAGGACGGTGTAGACGTTGCACACCGCATGGAAGAATGGTTCGTAGCAGCGCAGCACGGCACGCTGGTACTCAGCGCTGCGCATATCGACGTGCTGCTGCGTGGCACCGATCTTCTGCTGCGTGTCGGCCTGCCTGCTACGGGCGGTCAGGTGCCGCGAGCGGAGGTCGATGCCGTGCTGGCTGCGTTTTCCGCGCCGGAGAGCGCCGCCGCCGCACGCGCAGCTACAACGTTTGCCGAACCGGAGCCCGCCACCGAAGACGCCACGCTGCAGGCCGCGATGGCGCTGCTCAATGCCGAGGTGACGGCGCTCTCTACGCCTCCGGTGCCGCCACCCGAACCCGCTGCACCCGCACGGCAACGTGCGCCCATCGGCAGCACGAGCGATTCGCATCGCATGCTGCGCGTGCGCGCCGACAACCTCGATCGTCTGCTGAGCCTGTCGGGTGAATCGCTGGTGGAGTCTCGCTGGCTCAAGCCGTTTGGCGAATCGATGTTGCGCGTCAAACGCACGCACCGTGCGGCAGCGCTGGCGCTCGATACGCTTTACGAAACGCTGGTCGAGCGGCTCGACCGGCATGCCGACGCCGACATGCACGCTGCGCTGAACGACGTGCGCCAGATGCTCAGCCACATGCAGCAGACGCTGGGCGAACACATCGACGATCTTGACCGCTTCGATCGGCGCAGCACACACCTTGCTCAGCAGTTGTACGACGAGGCATTGCAGTGCCGCATGCGGCCGTTCGGCGATGCTACGCATGCCTACCCGCGCGTGGTGCGCGACCTGGCACGCTCACTGGGCAAGCAGGTGCGCTTCACCATCGTCGGTGAGGCCACGCAGGTCGACCGTGACATTCTCGACATGCTTGACGCACCGCTTGGCCACCTCCTGCGCAACGCCGTCGACCATGGCGTGGAAACGCCCGCAAGCCGCGAGGCACAAGGCAAGCCAGCGGAAGCCGGCATCACGCTGGAAGCGCGCCACAGCGCGGGAAAACTGCTGATTACCGTGGCAGATGATGGCGCCGGTATCGACCTGGAGGCGGTGCGTGCAGCGGTGGTACGGCGCGGGCTGTCCGATGCCGAGACCGCCAGCCGCCTGTCGGATCACGAGTTGCTCGACTTCCTGCTGCTGCCGGGTTTCTCGATGCGCGAGCAGGTGACGGATGTGTCCGGACGTGGTGTCGGGCTCGATGCCGTGCACGAGATGGTCAAGGCGGTGCGTGGCACCGTCCGCATCCACAATGAGCCGGGGCGTGGCACGCGCTTCATGCTGCAGTTGCCGCTCACGCTATCGGTGATCCGCAGCTTGCTGGTGGATGTGGGCGGCGAGGCGTATGCGTTTCCGCTGGCCTACGTGCGGCGCACGCTTGAGCTGGCCCGCGCCGAGATCGACATGCTCGAAGGCCAGCAACATTTCCGCTTCGAGGGCCGCCCGACGGGATTGGTGACGGCGCACCAGTTGCTCGGTACGCAACCCCCGGGCGAAGCGCGCGAGAGCGTGCCGGTGGTCGTCATCGGCGAGGGCGCGGAGACATACGGCATTGCTGTCGACCGCTTCCTGGGCGAGCGCATGCTGGTGGTTCAGCCGCTGGATGCTCGGCTTGGCAAGGTGCGTGACATTGCCGCCGGTGCGCTGATGGAAAACGGCGATGCCGTGCTGATCGTCGATGTCGACGACCTGCTGCGTTCAGTCGACAAGCTCGTGCGCGGCGGCCAGCTCGACAAGGTGCAGCGTGGGCAGGGCGTGACCGTGCAGCAGCGCAAGCACGTGCTGGTGGTGGATGATTCGCTCACGGTGCGCGAGCTGGAACGCAAGCTGTTGGAAAAACGCGGCTACGCCGTCACCGTGGCCGTAGACGGCATGGACGGTTGGAACGCCTTGCGCGGCGCAGACTTCGACCTTGTCGTTACCGACATCGATATGCCGCGCATGGATGGCATCGAACTTGTCACGCTCATCAAGCGCGACGCCGCGCTCAAGGCGCTGCCCGTGATGGTGGTGTCCTACAAGGACCGCGAGGAAGACCGCCGCCGTGGCCTGGATGCCGGCGCGGATTATTACCTCGCCAAAGGCAGTTTCCACGATGAAGCGCTGCTCGACGCAGTGCGCGACCTGATTGGAGAAGCGCGGACATGAATATCGGCATCGTCAACGATATGCCGCTGGCCGTTGAAGCCATGCGCCGCACGATCGCACGCCGGCCCGAGCACCGCGTGCTGTGGGTGGCGATCGATGGGGCGCAGGCCGTGGAATTTTGCGCTGCGCAGCCGCCCGACGTGGTGCTGATGGATCTGATCATGCCCCGCTTTGATGGCGTGGAAGCCACCCGACGGATCATGGCGTCGCGCAACCCGTGCGCGATCCTGGTGGTGACCAGCAGCGTGGGTGCCAACGCGTGGCGCGTGTACGAGGCGATGGGCGCCGGTGCGCTGGACGCCGTGGATACGCCCACGCTCGGCGGCGGTCCGGATGCCGGCGCCAACCACCCGCTGCTTACCAAGATCGACCAGATCGGCCGCCTGCTGGATAAACCCGTGGTGCCGAGGCCGTGTGCGGGCACCCCCGCGCGTGATGGCGCGGTGCCTCTGGTGGCCATCGGCGCCTCTGCCGGTGGGCCCACCGCGCTGGCCGCCGTGCTGGGCAAACTTCCAGCGGAGTTTGCCGCGGGCATTGCCGTGGTTCAGCACGTTGACCAGGCCTTCGCAGCCGGGATGGCCGAATGGCTGAACGGCCAGACTGCCCTGAAAGTGCGCGTGGCCGTGGAAGGCGACCGCCCGCATGCAGGCGAGGTGCTGCTCGCGGCCACCAATGACCACATGCATGTGCTGTCCGGCGGTACCTTCGGCTACACGCATGAGCCGGCCAGCACGCCCTATCGGCCGTCGGTCGACGTGTTCTTCCACAGCGTGGTCGAGCACTGGCGGGGCAACGCCATCGGTGTACTGCTTACGGGCATGGGCCGCGACGGCGCCATCGGCCTGAAGGCAATGCGCGCCAAGGGTTACCACACCATCGCGCAGGACGCGGCCACCAGCGCGGTGTACGGCATGCCCAAGGCCGCGGCTGCGCTGGATGCGGCGCGCGCCATCCTGCCGCTTGACCGCATCGCCGACGAACTCATCGCGCTCGTGCGCGCCTGAAGCACGCACGAGCCATCGCCATGACACACATAACCAGAAACGGGGAGCATCACATGACCAACCAACCACCTGAGATTCCGGATCATCCGGATGGTGCTGACCAGAATAAGCCCATGCCTGCAGCGGAAGCCGCGTTGGAGGCCGCACGCGCGCTGTTGCGTACACCGGCAGCTGCCGATGTGCCAGTGATGGTGCTGCTGGTGGACGATCAGGCCATCGTGGCCGAGGCCATTCGTCAGGCGCTGAGCAGTGAAGATCGTATCGATTTCCACTACTGCGCGCGCTCGGACGAGGCGATGATCGCCGCCATCCAGACGCGTCCCACCGTCATCCTCCAAGACTTGGTGATGCCGGGCACCGACGGCCTGACGCTGGTGCGCGACTATCGCGCCAACCCGGTGCTGCGCGACGTGCCGATCATCGTGCTGTCGACCAAGGAGGAGCCGGTCATCAAGAGCGCTGCGTTTGCAGCGGGCGCCAACGACTACCTTGTCAAATTGCCGGACCGCATCGAATTGCTGGCGCGCATCCGTTACCACTCGCGCTCGTACGTCAACCTGCTGCAGCGTGACGAGGCGTACCGCGCGCTGCGCCAGTCGCAGCAGCAGTTGCTCGAAGCCAATCTGGAACTGCGCCGCCTGACCAACTCCGATGGCCTGACCGGCTTGGCCAACCGCCGCTATCTCGACGAATACCTGAGCGCGGAATGGCGGCGCGGCGCACGCGAGGGCACGACGCTGTCGTTCCTGATGATCGATGTCGACAACTTCAAGCTCTACAACGACACCTACGGCCATGTGGCCGGGGACGAGGTGCTCAAGCGCATCGGTAGCACGGTGGAAGCGTGCCTGGGCCGCCCTGGTGACTTGGCGGCGCGTTTTGGCGGAGAGGAGTTTGCCGTCGTGCTCCCCGGCAACAGTGCCGAGGGGTTGAAGCAGTTGGCAGAGAAGATCCGCGGTGCGATCGAGACCCTGCAGGTGCCGCACCTGCATTCGTCCACTGGCGACTACGTAACGGTCAGCATCGGCGGCGCGCTGGTGAATCCGGTGCACGACGTGCCGACCACCACGCTGATCGAAGCCGCCGACCTTGCGCTGTATCAGGCCAAGCACGAAGGCAAGAACCGCACCGTGGTGGGCGCGGGTTCACGTGCGGCCCGGGGCGTCTAGTTGCTGCAAGCCATACGGGCCGAATGATCGAAGCGGCCTGCGCCGTGGTACCTAGGTTTCGGCAAGCTGGCTTTTGGCCACAAAGGCTTCAAACGCGGCGGGCGGCACCGGCGGGCAGAAGAGGTGGCCCTGGCCGTAGTCACAGCCCGCCGCCACCAGGATCGCCTTCTGCTCCTCGGTCTCAATCCCTTCGGCAATGACCTTGATGCGCAGCGCGTGCGCCATGCTTACGATGGCGCTGCACAGTGCGATGTCTTTTGGGTCGTGCGCGAGGCTGCGCACGAATGACTGGTCGATCTTGATGTAGTCGATATCAAAGCGCTTCAGGTACGAGAGCGACGAATACCCCGTGCCGAAATCGTCGAGTGCAATGTCCACGCCCGCGCGCCGGAATTCGTGCAGGTGCTCGATCACCTCCGCGCTGTCGGCCATCAATGAGCCTTCGGTAATTTCGACGACCAGGCTGTGCGGCGGAAGCCCCCGGCGCTCCACCACCTTGGGCCACGATTCGGTGCTCGACTGGTGCGCGCGGAACTCCAACGGCGACTTGTTGACCGACACCTGCATCGTGTTGTCGAGCGTGGCCTGCCAGTGCGTGAGCTGGTCCAGCGCTCTGTTCAGCACCCATTTGCCGATCTCGACGATCAGCCCGGTGTCCTCAGCCACCGGAATGAAATCCGCCGGATCGATCTCGCCCCGCACGGGGTGCGTCCAGCGGATCAGCGCCTCTGCCTTGCGGACCTTGCCCGTGAGCAGATCGACGATGGGCTGGTAGTGCACCGCAAGCTGCCCGTGCGCGAGCGCCACGCGCAAGTCGCTGGTCACGCGCAGGCGTTCCTGTTCGGCACGCTGCAAGGCCGGGGTAAAGACGGCCCATTGATTGCGTCCCGCGCTCTTGGCCGCAAACATGGCCTGGTCTGCGCGCACGAGCAACGATTCCGCAGTGTCGGCATCGCGCGGGTACAGCGCCACCCCGATGCTGGCCGACACTTCCACGCTTTCCTGGCCAAGCTGCAGCGGCGTGGCAATGCGCGCGAGCAGGCTGCGAATGATGGGCGTGACCGCCCCGGCATCGGACAGGTCCGGAAGGATGATGGTGAACTCGTCGCCCGCCAGCCGCGCGACCGTATCGGTGCCGCGCACGATGGCGGAGATGCGCCGGGCGATCTCCTTGAGCAGGACGTCGCCCTGGTCATGGCCGAGCGTGTCGTTCACTTCCTTGAAACGGTCCAGATCGATGAACAGCAACGCCAGTTGTGTAGACGTCTGCCGCGCCCGCGCAATCTCCTGCCGCAGGCGGTTGTAGAACATATGCCGGTTTGGCAGATCGGTAAGCGCATCGAAATTCGCCTGCCGCCAGATCACCTCTTCGGCGCGCTTCTTCTCCGTCATGTCGTGGATGAGCGCAACCCGGCGTGGCTCGCCCAGCGTGCTGTCTGCAAAGGTGTCGATCGTGAGCAGCGCGGGGAATTCGCTGCCGTCCTTGCGGCGGATCAGGTATTCGCCGCTCCACGACCCCTTGGTTGCAACGCCCTCGCGCATGGCTTCGATCACAGCCCGCTCGTTGCATTCGGAGCGGATGGCGTCGCTGGACTGACCCTTGAATTCCTGCGCCGAATAGCCCGTGGTGACGGTAAAGGCAGGGTTCACGTCGATCACGCGCCCATCAAGCGTCGTCACCATCATCGCTTCGCTGCTCGATGCATAGACCATGGAGGCCAGGCGCATCTCTTCGATGTGCCGCTTGCGCTCGGCCCCCTGGTAGCGAAGCGTGAAATACAGCAGCGCGAGCAGCAGGGTGGAGCCGGCCGCCTCCACCAGCGCAGTGCGCCGATAGCCGTCGTAAGGCGCCAGCACCGAGGCCACCGACTCGCCCACCAGGAAGTAGAGCCCGATCTCGGGCACATGGTGATAGCCGATGATGCGCTCCACGCCGTCGGTGCCCGATACCACGCGGTAGTTACCTGTTCCCAGTGCACCCGGCTTGTTGAACTGCCGGGCGCGCGGCGGTTTTTCGATACCCGCGGTCGGGTTGGGCACGCGGGCCAGGACCTGCCCAGACTCGCGGATGATCGTGGCAGCCCCGTCCTTGCCAATCGCAAGCGTATTCGCAAAGCTGGCGAACTGTTCCGGGCTGACCGACACCACGACCACACCGGCAAACTGCCCAGCCCTGAGGATGGGGCGCGTGAACTGGATCGACCACTTTTTCGAGACCTTGCCCTGCACCGGGTCGCTGATGAACAGCACGTCGCGTCCGCCCGATTCCTTGTGCACGCGAAAGTGCTCGCGCTGGCTCAGGTCGAGGCGTTCTGTTGTGGGGCCGATGCTGGAGTAGACCAGCATTCCGTTCTCGTCGATCACGGCCACCTGGAAGGTCAGGTCGCGCACCGCCTCCTGCCGTTCGTGGATGACGTGCTCGAACACGTCGCGACCGGACAGCCAGCTCGCGCGCAGATCGAGCAGGAACTCGGACACGCGCCGCACGCTGCCAAGTGAGTACTCACCAAATGCCCGGGCTTCAACCTGGGTGCGCGCCTGCGCATCACGGATCAGCCTGTCGCGTTCTTGCGTGAGTTGATGGAACGTGAACGTCCAAATGAACAACAAGACCATCGCCGCACCGACGTTCAGCGGCGACAGCAGCCTCTGCCGCCATCCTTGCTCGGGCGTGTTATCAGTCGTGCCATCAGAAGAACCCTTCGATTGCTCTGCGGGCATCCCCACTCCAGCGTTTGCGTGTCCAGTTGGCTCGGGCACGCGCGCAGCGTGCCTGATGTCGGCAATTTTATGTGCCTTCCACTCTATATCGGAGCGAAGCACATGTGTCTTAAGCCGAACGGTCAGATCAACGCCTGGATGCGCAATCGTTTGCTTCTGGGTGGGCAACCCTGGGCGGCACCCGGGTTGGTGCTTGGGCGCAACGCTTGCCGTGTGAGGCACCGCGCGAACTTGGCTCGCGCGGTGCTGGAGAGGTCAGCGCTCGTAAAACGCGGTGCCTTTATCTGCCATGTCACGCAGCAGTGCGGGCGGCGTGAACCGGCGGCCGTGTTTCGCAGCCAGCCGGTCGCACAGCTCGACAAAGGCGCCTACCCCCATCCGATGGATGTGCGACACCGGTCCGCCCCGGAATGCCGGGAATCCCCAACCCAGCAGCGCGCCCACATCGGCATCGCGCGGGTCGGTCACCACGCCTTCATCCAGACAGCGTGCCGTTTCCACGGCCTGCACGGTGATGAGGCGATCGACCAGCGTCCGCACGTCGGGCTGCGCGGCGGCTTCTGGGTATTCGGTCGCCAGCCCGGGCCACAGCGTTTTCTTGCCGCTTTCCGGATAGTCGTAAAAGCCCTGGCCGGCTTTGCGGCCGATGCGGCCCAGCGCGACCATGCGCTCGGCCACGGCTTCACCCGGGCGCTCGATGTAGGCGACACCGAGGTCGGCGCGGGTCTGCTGGTTGACCTTGTGGATCAGTTCGCTGGAAACCTCGTCGATCAGCGCAAGCGGCCCCACCGGCATGCCGGCCAGCAGCCCGGCGTTTTCGATCAGCGCAGGCGCCACGCCTTCGGCGAGCATCGCCAGGCCTTCGAGCACGTAGGTCGAAAACACGCGGCTCGTATAAAAGCCGCGGCTGTCATTGACCACGATGGGCGTCATGCCGATGGCTTTCACGTAATCGAGCGCCTGCGCCAGCGTGGCCCGCGTGGTTTGCCGGGCGACGATCACCTCCACCAGCGGCATCTTGTCGACTGGCGAGAAGAAATGCAGCCCGATGAAGTTGCCCGGCCGCTGGCTTGCTTCGGCCAGCCCCGTGATCGGCAGCGTGGACGTGTTGGACGCGAAGATGGCATCGGGGGACAGCACGGCCTCGGCCTGGCGCGTGACGTCGGCCTTGATGTCGCGCTGCTCGAACACGGCTTCAACGACGAGGCCCGCGCCATCCAGGTCGGCGTAGGACGTGGTGGGCTGAATGCGCGCGAGCAGCGCTTCAGCCTGGTCGGCATGCAGGCGGCCGCGCTGTACCTGTTTCTCGACGAGCTTGCGCGAATAGTCTTTACCGCGCTCGGCGGCTTCTTGCGTGGTGTCGAGCAGCACGACGGGCAGCCCGGCCTTGGCCGTGACGTAGGCGATGCCGGCGCCCATCATGCCCGCGCCCAACACGCCCACCTTGGCGTAGCGACGCACCGGCACATCGGCGGGACGCGCGGCCAGTTTGTTGGCCGCGTTCAGGCTGAAGAAAAGGGTACGGATCATCGCGCGGGCCTCCGGCGATAGCACCGCTTGCACGAAGTAGCGTGCCTCGGTCTTGAGGCCCGTATCAAGATCGGTGATGAGCCCTTCGTACACGCACGACAGGATGCTGGCCGCTGCCGGATAGTTGCCGTAGGTTTTCTGCCGCAGCAAGGCGTTGGCCGCAGTGAATAGCTGCTGCACGGCGGGGCTGGAGATGCCGCCTCCGGGCACCTTGTAGCCCTTGATGTCCCACGGTTGCTTCGCGCGGGTCTGGCCTTCGCCCAGCAGCCACGCGCGCGCAGCATCGGCTTCTTCGCCCGCGTTGACGACCGCATCGACAATGCCGAGCTTGAGCGCCTCAGCAGCCTTGATGCGCTTGCCTTCAAGCAGCATCGGCAGCGCTTTCTGCACACCAATCAAGCGCGGCAAACGCTGCGTGCCGCCACCACCCGGCAACAGGCCGAGCGTGACTTCTGGCAGGCCGAAGCGCGCGCGGGCGTTGTCGGCCGCCACGCGGTAGTGGCAAGCGAGCGCAATCTCCAGCCCGCCGCCCAGCGTGGAGCCTGGCAGTGCGGCGGCCACGGGTTTGCCGCAGGATTCCAGCTTGCGCAGCATGCGGTGCAGCTCGCACGTGCGTTCAAACAACGTGGCTGCATCGTCGCTGGCCTGCAGCCATTCGAGGTCGCCGCCGGCAATGAAATCCGCCTTGGCGGAAGTGACGAGGATGCCCTTGACGCTTGCATCCGCGCACACGCGGTCGATGGCGGCAAAGAAGGCGGCGCAGGTTTCGCCGTTAAGCACGTTCTGCGCGCGGCCCGGCTGGTTCCACGTCAGCGTGGCGATGCCGTCGGTGTCGAGGGTGATGTCGATCATGTCAGCACGCTCCTTAAACGCGTTCGATGATGGTGGCGGTGCCCATGCCGGCGCCGACGCACAGCGTGGCGAGGCCCGTGCTCGCTCCACGCCGCTCCAGCTCGTCGAGCAGCGTGCCGAGAATCATGGCGCCCGTGGCGCCGAGCGGATGGCCCATCGCAATGGCGCCGCCGTTCACGTTGATGCGGTCATGCGGCACGGCCAGCACCTCCATGAAGCGCAGCACGACGGAGGCAAAGGCTTCGTTGAGTTCGTACAGGTCGATGTCGGATGCAGACATACCGGCGCGCTTGAGCGCCTTCTCTGCTGCGTAGGAGGGGCCGGTCAACATGATCGACGGCTCCGAGCCAATGCTCGCAAAGCTGCGGATGCGCGCACGCGGTTTAAGGCCCGCGCGCTTGCCGGCCTCGCGGCTGCCGATCAGCACAGCCGCGGCGCCATCGACGATGCCCGAGCTGTTGCCCGCGTGGTGCACGTGTTCGATGCGCTCAAGCTCTGGATAGCGCTGGCGGATCACCGCGTCAAAGCCGTATTGCTCGCCCAATTCCGCAAACGAGGGTTTGAGCTGCGCGAGTGTGTCGACGGTGGTTTGCGGGCGGATCATCTCGTCGCGGTCGAGGATGGTCAGGCCGTTCTGGTCGCGCACCGGCGCGATGGAACCCGTGAACCAGCCGGCGGTGCTGGCTGCATGCGCACGGCGGTGGCTCTCGGCGGCGTATGCGTCGACGTCATGGCGGCTGTAGCCCCACTTGGTGGCGATGGTGTCGGCCGATACCCCTTGCGGCACGAAGTACAGCGGGATCGCGGCTGCCGGGTCGACCGGCCATGCGCCACCGCTGGCGCCCATCGGCACGCGCGACATGCTCTCCACCCCGCCGCCGATGGCGAAGTCGCTCTGCCCGGCCATGACCTGTGCGGCGGCCATGTTGCAGGCCTCCAGGCCCGAGGCGCAGAAGCGGTTGATCTGCACGCCGGCCGTCGTCTCGGCATAGCCGGCTGACAGCACTGCCACGCGGCCAATGCACGCGCCTTGTTCGCCCACGGGTTCCACGCAGCCGAGCACCACGTCATCCACGAGCGATGTGTCGAGCTGATTGCGGTCGCGGATGGCGCGCAGGGCAGTTGCGGCCAGGCGCAGCGGCGTCACACCGTGCAGGCTGCCGTCCTTCTTGCCTTTGCCGCGCGGGGTGCGAACGGCGTCGTAGATATAGGCTTCCATAGCGTTGCGTCCTGAAGGTCGTGCTCGTTAAAGGGTGCGGGCGATCAGCTCTTTCATGATCTCGTTGGTGCCGCCGTAGATCTGCTGCACGCGCGAATCGGCGCCACGCGCGGGCGATGGGGTATTCCCACATGTAGCCGTAGCCGCCGTGCAGTTGCACACAGCGGTCCATCACCTTGAATTGCAGGTCGGTGGTCCAGTACTTGGCCATCGATGCGGTGGCGGCATCAAGCTTGCCGGCCAGCTTGAGCGCGATGCACTGGTCAACAAACACGCGGCCAATCTGCACTTCGGTTTTCAGTTCCGCCAGTGCGTGCCGCGCGGTCTGGAAATCGAGGATGGATTTGCCGAAGGCCTGGCGCTCACGCACGTAGCGCAGCGTCCATTCAAGCGCGCCCTCGGCCGAAGCGATAGCGCCGATGGCAATCTGCAGGCGCTCCCACGGCAGCTCCTGCATCAGGTAGGCAAAACCGCGGTGTTCCTCGCCGAGCAGGTTGCCGGCCGGCACGCGCACGTTGTCGAAGAACAGCTCGGCGGTGTCCTGCGCTTTCATGCCAACTTTCTTCAGGCGCTTGCCCTTGCTGAAGCCCTCCATGCTCGTGTCGACCACGAAGAGGCTCGTGCCCTTGGCGCCGCCTTCGGGCGTGGTACGCGCCACCACGATCACCATATCGGCGTGCCAGCCGTTGGTGATGAAGATCTTTGAGCCGTTGAGAACGTAGTGGCTGCCGTCGCTGCTACGCGTTGCGGTGGTGCGCACGCCTTGCAGGTCGGAGCCCGCGCCGGGTTCGGTCATGGCAATCGCGCCGATCATCTCTGCGCTCGCCAGTCTGGGAAGGTAATGCTGCTTCAATGCCTCGCTGCCGTAGTGCAACAGATAGGGCGCGACGATTTCCGAGTGCAGGCCGAAGCCCAGGCCCGTGGCGCCCGCACGGGCAATCTCTTCCATCAGCACGGTGCTGTAGCGAATGTCGGCACCAGCGCCGCCGTAGGCTTCGGGCATGCTGGCGCAGTGGTAGCCGGCGGCGGCCGCCTTCTCCCAGATGGCGCGGTCGACGTAGCCCTGGTCTTCCCAGCGCTCGTGGTGGGGCAGGACTTCGGCGTCGATAAAGCGGCGGACGGATTCTCGGAAGGTGTCGTGTTCAGCGTCGAACAGCGTGCGGGCAATCATGGCGGCTCCTGATGGCGGCTCTGGATCGGCGGCGGATGGGTTGCCGTATTTCAACAAGGCCGCGACAATTCCGGTTGATCCAGATAGCCACTTTATTGACATGAAGCGCCAGCCGAAAGCAGCCTCCAAACGCCACGGTGTGCACGCGCGGGCCCGCATCGCCATTCTGCTGCCGCCTCGCCTGTTTGCCGGCTACGTGTTTCTCACTCAAGAGATGCTGCTGGTGGCCGGCACCATGCAGGCGCGCAGCGTGGATGTGATGGGCAGTCGGCTCTTCGACATCGATCTGCTGTCCGCCGACGGTGCCCCCGTATCGAGTTTTGGCGATATGCCCGTACCCGCCACGGCCGCACTGGTCGATACCGCTTACGACGTCGTGATCGTTCCCGCACAGTTCGCCCCGGAGGCGGCGTTGGACGTGGAAGAGGCGCGCATCGCCGGTTGGCTGCGCACGCGCTATGACGCCGGCGCCCTGGTGGTTGGCATGAACGCGGCGCCGCTGTTTGCCAAGGCTGGACTGCTGGATGGTTGTAGAGCGACCGGGCTGGCGAGTGAGCGCGCCTGGTTTGCCCGGCATTTTCCCGACGTGCGTTATACGCCGGACCAGCCTCTGGCAGTGGATGGCCGCATCATCACCGTCAGCGGCATCAACCCCGCCGTGGACGCCTGCGCGTACGTCATCGATCACTGCTGTGGGGTGGGCGCCTCTCGCCGGATGTTGCGCACGGCGCTCACGCAATCCCTCCCGTCGTACGAGCACATGGCCGTGTGGACGGCGCAGTTCAAGCGCCACGGCGATGCGGCCATCCTGGCCATCCAGGAAATCTTGGAGCGGGAATTGGCCGTGCCGCCCGGATTGGCGGAACTGGCAGCCCAGGCAGCGATGAGCGAGCGAACCTTGACGCGCCGTTTTGCCGCCGCCACGGGCAGCAACCTGCGGCGTTACGTGGCGGCGTTGCGGTTGGAACTGGCAGCGTTTCTGCTGCGCACGGGCCGACTGCCCCTCGATCACATTGCCGATGAATGCGGTTACGGCAGTGTCAGCGCACTGAGCCGCGCGTTTTCTGCCGGCCAGGGTTGCAGCCCCCTGCAATACCGGGCGCAACAGCGCACGCGCTGAAGCGTCACGGACGCAGAAGATCGAAGCCAGCCAGCAACACCACACCCGAGAGCGCGGTCAGCGGCAACGAATGTTGGCCAAAGTACAGCAAGGCGGCGGCCAGCCAACTGGCCGCGAAGAAAGCGCTCATGCGGTTCATGATTTCACCTGTTCTTTGTTGGGTGGGGGCGGTGCGACCGGCACATTTACGCGTGCTGGTAGCGGTACTCCTGCGTCTTGCCGCCGTAGCCGTAAGTTGCGGCGCGAACGTCCTGCACATAGATATAGCTCTCTTCATGCAGATTGCCGAGTAGCTCAGCAAAAGCCGTGAACGCCTCGGCGATGTATTGCGCCTTCTCCGCCTTGGTATTCGTTTCGTCCGTCACCTTGATGTCGAAATAGACGCTGTTCTTGCCTTGTGCGGCCAGCGTCTGCCCGCCGACTATCCAGTCTTCCGGGTCTACATAGTCGATGGCGATGGCCGTTACCTTCGGGTCCTTGCCCAGGATGCGGGAGGTGAGTTCCAGCAGCGTGGAGGAGATCTTCTGCGTCATTTCTGCAGAACGCTGGGCACTGACTTTGACGTTCAGGATGGGCATGATCGTTTCCCTTATTAGTTAGCAATGCAATTATTTAATCAAAAAAAACGGACGCTCATGTCAGGGTGGAGCGCACACCTCGGATCTTTGTCACCGTATCGGTGAACTCGTTGCTGCCCAACACGCGCTTCAACCTTGCGGTGACGGCGCCGCTCGCCTCATTCAACGCTGCACCGATCTTGACCGCTTCCCGCGTCGGAAAGATGGCGGTCTCGCGGCCGTCGGCTTCCGTTTTGCGGCGTTCGATCAGGCCCTTGGCTTCTAGGCCATCGAGCGAGCGCGTTGCCGTGGGGCGCGTGACGGACATCGCTTTCGATAACTCGCTTTGCAACATGCCCGGCCGGTCGACGATCGCGCGGAGCATGAAGCCTTGCGGCGGCGTGAGATCGAAAGGCGCGAAGGCGTCTGCCCAGACGCGGTCGAGCTTGCGGGCCAGGGCGGTGGTGTTGAAGTAGAGGCAGTGGTCGAACATGGTGAAGTGGATGATAGTTGCTGATGGTTAGATATGCAACTTGTTTTTTTGTGTTGTTGGTCCACCTCTCTTTCGTTCCCTGCCGGGACCGACCTACTTTTCTTTGTCTTGCCAAAGAAAAGTAGGCAAAAGAAAGGCGCGCCCGAGATGGCGACTTCCCCTTGGATTTGTGTCGCGGGGAGGGGAAGGAGCCAAACTCGCTGCGCTCAGACAGGGCTCCTTCCTTAATCCTCCCCGCAACAAAAATCCAAGGCGCCATCAAGGGCTCAACGTCAAAAGAAAAAGGCCAACCCATCGCGCGGTTGGCCTTTCTCGTTTGGGCTTGCACTGAGATGGTTTGGCCTTTGACTTTCCCTGCCCTATGCGGCGCCTTGAATTTTTGTGACCGGGCGGAAAAAGGAAGGAGGCTTGTCTGAGCGTAGCGAGTTTGCCTCCTTCCCCGCCCGGTCACGGAAATTCAAGGAATGGTTCGCCGCATCGGGCGCGCCTTTCTTTGCTTACTTTCTTTGGCAAGACAAAGAAAGTGAGTCAGCCCCGGCAGGGGATGAAACAGGGGATGCACCAACACCATCAAAAAAAGACCTCAAAAATAAACCGTAGCACTAGCCCTAAACGTCCGAGGCGCCCCCTGCACAAGAATGAACCCCCAGCTCGGCAACCAGTACTTCTCATTCGTCAGGTTGTCGACATTGAACCGCAGCGTGACCGGCTTGCCGCTCACCTTGGTCGAATACCGCGCCCCCACATCAAACGTGTGATACCCCGGCACGATGTTGCTGTTGTTAGCCTCCAGCGCCGAGTTGCCGACGTACTGGCCGCCCGCTGACAGCACGAGCCCCGGCACCGGCGGCACGGCATATTCCACATACGCCGTCGCCTTGAAGCGCGGCGACCCATAGGCGCGTTTGCCCAGCACGGAGGCATCGGACTCCGTGTTCTCCGAATTCATGAACAGCACCCCGCCCAGCAGCGTCCAGTCACGTGCGAGCTTGCCGCGTGCGCTCAATTCGAGCCCGCGATAACGCGTCATGCCGTCTTGCGTATAGACGTTGTCCGGCCGCAGATACGCCAGTCCGCGCTGCACCTGGAACAGCGCCGCGCCGAATGTCCAGTCGTGCAGTTCGGCCTTGGCGCCCACCTCGACCTGCTTGCTCTTGAGCGGCCCGAATACCGTGCCCGCGTTGACTGCTGTGATCGGTGCGCTGGCGCCCGCTTCAAGCGATTCCACGTAGCTCGTGTACAGCGTCACCGGCTGCACGGGTTTGAACATCACCGCCAGCGTGGGCGTGATCGGCTCGCGGTTGTACTTGGCTGAGGTGCTGCCGTCGGCGTTGTACCCGGTCTGGTTGAAACGCGTGTAGCGCAACCCGCCGAGCACCGACCAATGCTCGCTGAATTTGACCGTGTCGCTGGCAAAGACGGCAGTCTGGTCGATACGGGATGTGCGAGCCAGACCGTCGGACGAGGGCACCCGCATCGGTGTCGCCCCAGACGACACAAACGCCGACGTGTCGTACAGATTGCCCGTGCCGAGCAACGTGGAAGCAAAGCCGCCCGTGGCTTGTGTGAGGCTCTGCCACGACGTGCCGAAGACGAGGTCGTGCTCTATCGAACCCGTGCGCACTTTGCCGTTGGCCATCACCTGCGCCTGGCTGTACTGGTAGCGCTGGTACGAGCTGTACTGCAACTCGCTGAAGTTGCCTGCGTTGTCGGTCAGCTGGATCGCGCTGTCGGCGTTGCCGCGGTTCTGCTGCGTGTAGCGATAGGCGGCGCGCACGTTCCAGTCGGGCGTGGCGGCCCAGTTCAGTTCGGTGCCGACGGATTTGATCTCGGTCTCGTAATACGAGCCTGGTGATGACACACGCTGGCTACCGTCAATGGCGCGCGGCGTGCGCACGAATTCCGTGACTGGCACACCAAAATCCTGGCCGGGGATGATGCCGTAGTACGCACCCTGCACGTTGCGCTGCATGTACAGGCCGTCGAATGACCACTGGAGATCCGGCGTGATGCGCGCATCGAGCGCCAACGATGCGGAGTCGCGCTTGATATGGCCGCCGTCGACAAAGGTGTCGCCTTCTTCATGCACCACCCCAACGCGGGCGCCCAGCGCCTTGGTCGGGCCGAAGCGCCCACCCACATCCACCGATTCCTTGAGCGTGCCGCCGCTGGTAAAGCCGAACGTGGCGCTGCCGCCAAAGGTGTTGGTGGGGCGCTTGGTCACGAAGTTGGCGATGCCGCCGGGCGTGCCGAAGCCATACATGAATCCCGACAGGCCTTTGAGCAGCTCGACGCGTTCGAAGTGTTCGAGCGGAACATCGCTGCCCCAGTTGGGCACGGCCAGGCCGTCGACCTTGTAGCCCTCCAGCAGATCCAGTTGCAGGCCGCGGATGGTGATGTTCGATGCCTCGCCGATATAACCGTCGTTGTTGGCGGTGACCGCTGGATCGCCCTTGAACACCTCGCCGATGGTCTGCGCCTGCCGGTTCTGAATCAGCTCTTGCGTGGCAACGTTGATGGTGAACGGTGTGTCGAGCACAGCCTTGTCGCCCAGTGCGCCGGTGCTGGCCTGCTTCGCGCCATAGGCAGCAGGTTTGCCTGCAGTGACCTGAGTGGCGGGCAGGTCGACCTGCGTGGTGGTCTGCTGTGCCTGCGCCGATGCGCCTGCACCCATGGCAGCGAATGCCAGCGCGAGCCGGCGCACCAACGGCGTTGGACGAAGGAAGGCGATAGGACGGCGTGAAGCGGGTAATAAAGCAACGGCTCGCATGATCAAGCTCCCCTGGATCAATGTTGTGTGCAGGCGTGCGCAGTCCCGCGCGAGCCGGCGGGCGGCATGCGCGGAGTCTGTGCGGGTGGTTGTGGTTATTTGGTGCGGAGCGTGTGGAGCTATGGCTCTCTGGCGACGCTCGGGTGCAGATCGTTGCCGACGCGCGATTCACGTACCGGCATGGCCCAGACAGAATCGGGCGCACCGTGGCGCGCCCGGCGCAGCGTCGCACGCGCAAGGCCGACAAAGCCGCACGCGAGCGCCAGTGCGCCCAGGTCGAAACCGGCCACCATCCAATCGCCGCGCGCCATCGTGCGCAGCAGGTGGTCACCGGTGACGACGGCATTGGTGATGGGCGCAAACACCGCTGCAATGGCGGCAGCGCTCAGCAGTTCGACGGCGCCGTGTGCTGGCGGCCGCAGCATCGCCCAGGCAATCGCCGCGAAGAACACGGTGTAGTACGTCACGCCGGCCGAACGCTCGGGCCACAGCAGCGCCGCCGGGAAAGTCGCCATGACGCCGACGCAACACCCGATACACACGCCGACCGTGGCGCGCGCCAGCAGCTGATGCACGCGTGGCTGATCGGCCTTGCGCTGCTTGCGGCGCGATTCGATCCACAGCAGGTTGCCCGAATAGAAGACGAACGCCCCCGCCAGCCCCATCACGAGATACGCGAGACGCAGGACGATGTCGCCGTAGGTGCCGAAGTGCAGGCCGTAGACCAGGCTGTAGATGGCGTGGTTGGTGTCGCGCGCATCGGGCGTCTGGCTGCCGACGAGCTTGCCGCTGTCGGGCTGATTGGCAGCCGCATGAATCGCTACGGAGCCGTAGTCGCCGACCGCTCGCGTGCTGCTGCCGCGCACTTCCGCCACGGCATTCGCATCGCCAATGTGCTGGTAGTGGATCGATTTGACGGTGAAGTTCGGGTCGGCCAATTCGCGTGCACGGGCGAGCAGTTGCTCAGCCGGCAACATCGACGCCGCATGATTGGCCGCAACCACCGTGCCGGCTGCCGTCGTCACACGCGGCACCGCATCGAACAGCTTGCCGTTGAGCGCTACGGTGTTGAATACGGTCATCAGCACGATGCTCAGACACAGCACCGGCGCGGTGATCGCAAAGATCAGATGAAAGGGCAGACTGAACAGCCCCAGCACGTTGTGCATGTCCATCCAGAAGCGCTTGAGATTGCGCCCTGGGCGGACGGCCAGCAGATCCTTCTTCAGGCGGGGCAGGTGCAGCAGCACGCCCGAGATGAGCGCCACGCCATAGAGCACTGAGATCACGCCCATGAAATACATGCCCGGCTCTTCCAGCCCCAGCGAGTAGTGCAGCCGGTTGAGGAAATTGGCCAGTTCGCCTTTCGATGGCTCGATCGACAGATCTTTCGGCGAGGTCCTGCCCGCAGCGAGCCCACTGCGGGTCGTCACTTGCCAATCGCCCTTGCTGTTCTGCCAGTACGCGGAGAACTCCGGCTCGCCCTCGTTGGGGAAGATGACGTACGCGCTTGCGGCAGCGGCCGGGTGCGTGCGCACCAGCGCGTTCACGAAGTGATCGATGTCGACCGGCTTGATGGCAACGGCGGCATGGTCGGCGCGCAGCGGGTTCTGCCACGCATGCAGTTCTTCATGGAACACGGTGAGCGCGCCCGCAAAGAACGCGATGAACAGCGCCCAGCCCGCTATCAGGCCCACCCAGGTATGCAGCGTCTGATACAGACGTAAGGTCGTCGATTTCATGGCGAGGTCAGGCCACCAACAGGCGCGGCAGCCACAGCACGCCGAACGACAGCGCGTTGGCTGCCGCCAGCACGCCCCACGCATGGGCGCTGCTCCGAAACAGCACGCTCACGCTGATGATCACGGCCCACAGTGGCAGGCACGCGAGCAGCGCGCCGATGACGCCGCTTTCCCAGCCGCCCGGCAGCCGCAGTATCGCCAGCGTGCACAGCGCAACCGACAGCGGCAGCCCGAGCACGGTACCGGCCAGCCATTTGGTGCCCATGCCGTTCATGACCGCGCCTCAAAGCCTGCACGCCGTTGCTGTGTCCACGCACCCAACATGGGCCATAGCGACAAGGCCCCCGTCACCACCAGCACCACCGCAATGGTTGCCCCCGGCCAGCCGAGCGCGTCGTTCCACAGCACGGCGGCAGTGCCCGACAACGTAACGGCAACGCTACACAGCACGCGCCCCCGCAGGCGCGAAGCGCGCGCGAGCAGCACTTGGTTGGGCGCGGCCGCATACAGGCAGCCTGCCGCGAGCAGCCCGAACAGGAGGGCAATTCCGTGCATGGCAGTGTTCAGTTTTGTTGAGAATGCAAATAATAATGATTCGTATTAAAAAAACAAGGCGAGGCAATATGACCTCGTAAGGGAAGGGGAGATGGGAGGAGCATGCGGCGGCCCTCATCGCCGGCGCATGCGAAGTTGTCAGGACAGCGCTGCCTCGACGAAGTGCAGACGATCCTGCCCCCAGAACATCTCGTCGCCGACAAAGAACGTGGGCGCACCAAACACGCCGCGCGCCACGGCCTCTTCGGTCGTCTTGCGCAGCGTCTGCTTGATGTGGTCGTCCTGCACAAGCTCCAGCATGAGCGCGGGGGAGATGCCGGCCGCTTCCAGTACCGCAGCGAGTTCCTGCAGATCACCGAGATTGCGGGGGTGCTCGAACATCGCGCTGAAGATGACGGCGAGATAGCGGTGGAATTCCGCGTCGCTGCGCAACTGCATGCCCACCGCACCGCGCATCAATTGCAGCGTGTTGATCGGAAAGTGCGGGTTCTGCTGGATCGGCACGCCAAAGTGTTTTGCCCAGCGTTCCAGATCCACGTTGGAGTAGCGGCCCTTGGCGGGAATCGTCGCCGGGCTGCTGTTGCCTGTGGCCTGGAACACCCCGCCCAGCAGCATCGGCCGCCAGACAATGTCCGCGCCCTGGGCTTGCGCGATCTTCGGCAACTGGTGATACGCGAGGTAGCTGTAGGGGCTGCCCACATCGAAGAAGAATTCGACCTGCTTCATGCGTGTGTCTCCTGGTTTTGTGATGTTGCGATGGGCGAGGAACAGGCTTCTACCAGCGCTCGATCCAGGGCCTCAGGTCGAGCTCATGCGTCCACGCGTCGCGGGGCTGCGTGTGCAGATACCAGTAGTTCTCGGCGATGTGCTCGGGGTTGAGGATGCCGTCCTGGTCTTTCAGCGCGTAGCGCTCGGGAAAGTTCTCGCGGATGAACGCCGTGTCGATCGCACCATCGACCACCACATGCGCCACGTGTATCCCCTTGGGGCCCAGCTCGCGCGCCATGCTCTGCGCCAGCGCGCGCAACGCATGCTTGGCACCTGCGAATGCCGCAAAGTTGGCCGCGCCGCGCATGCCGGCCGTCGCCCCGGTGAAAAGGATCGTGCCGCGCCCCCGCGTGACCATGCGCTTGGCCACTTCGCGCCCCGCCAGGAAGCCCGAAAAACACGCCATCTCCCAGATCTTGAAATACTTGCGCGCGGTCTCGTCCAGGATGCTGCTCGGCACGTTGGCACCAATGTTGAAGACCATCACCTCGATGGGGCCGACGTCGCGCTCGATGTCGTCGACGAGCTTGATGACGTCGTCTTCCTTGCGCGCGTCGGATGCAAAGCCCTGCGCTTGCCCGCCTTCCGCGCGGATCGCCTCGACCAGCGGTTGCAGCTTGTCGGCCGAGCGGCGCGTCACGCAGGCGATGTAGCCCTCGCGGGCAAAGCGCCTGGCGATGGCACCGCCCGTGGCATCTCCCGCGCCGATGACGAGGGCCGCCTTGTTGTTGCTTGTCTCCATGTCCACCTCGTTTATAGAATAACGATCGTTACTGAAAAGAAAATTATGCTACTGGTTGCATAGTGTCAAGCGGGAAAAAGCAGGGGAAAACATGCGATACCAGCCCGGCCACAAGGAAGAAAAGCGCAAGGAGCTGCTGAAGGCGACCGGCCGCAAGGTCAAGGTGAATGGCTTTGCCGCGACCGGTGTGGATGCGCTTGCGCAGGCAGCCGGCATGACCAGCGGCGCGTTCTACAGCCACTTCGGCTCCAAATCGGATTGGCTCAAAGCGTTGATCGAGGCCGAACTGGCCGCCAGCCGCGAGATGTGGGCCGGCAATCCGCACGATACGGCCGAAGATTGGCTGCGCTTCGAGCTGGATCGCTACCTGTGCCTTGCCCACGTGAAGCATCCCGAGGCAGGTTGCGCCGTGCCCGGCCTTGCCGCCGAGATCGCGCGCGCAGATGCCTCAGTGCGCGAGCTGTATCAGGAAGAGATGCGCAAAGGCCACGCGATCCTGGCGCAGCGTCTGGGTGACGACGATGCCGCGTGGGCGATGATTGCGCAGCTGGTGGGTGCCATCCATATTGCGCGGGCCATGCCGGAGGAGGCCATGCAGCGCACGATTGTCGAGGCGAGCAAGCGGTTTCTGCAGGACGCCGTGACGCGCCTTGCCGCCAAGTCCTGACGTACGAGGCGTGCTATTGCAAGTTGCCCCAGCGTGGCACGGCGGGCTCGGCGTTGGCCCATTGCCATGTGGTGCCGTTCTGGCACGCAAAGATCGTGTAACCGGCACCGGGCGCGTTCTTGGGCGCCAGGGCTTCCTGAACGGTCAGGATGGCCTCTCGGCAGGTGGCCAGCGGCGTCGTGAACGTGCGCACCAGAACGACCTGGCCGTGCGCCTTGGTCAAGCCCATCATGCGTTCGAGCGACCAGTTGAGCGAAGGCGTGCTGTCGCTCAATCGCCCGACTGCCATCGCGAGCGCATCCTGCTCGCTGGCGGCCCATTTGCGCGTTGCGTATTTGATGGACGCATCGGTCGCGGCGTTGACCGACACGGCCACGCCATAGGCCACCGCCGGGTTGCCCGTGACAGTGCCCGTGGCCACGCCCGCCGCCGCGCCGGTCAACGGCCCCACCGACGAGCAGCCGGCCATCAGGCCCGCACACCCTGCTATAAGCCAGCGCGCGCGGCTCATTGCAGCGAACCCCATCGCGCCGTGGCCGGTTCCGCGGTCGCCCACTTCCATTGCTTGCCGTCGTGGCAGATGGAGGCGACAAAGAAGTCGACCTTTGCAGCGCCATCTTCCATTCCGTCGACGGTAAAGAGGATTTCCTTGCAGTTGACGAGCGGCCCGTTGATCGAACGCGTGACCACCACGCGGCCATGTTCGTCGGGCTCCAAGGGGATGCGGTGCTTGACCTGCCAGTTGCCGACGGTGTTGTCGGCCAGCGCGCCAGCGATCTGCGCGATGTGGTCTTGAGTTTCAGTGTGGATGACACGTTGGCTGTGTTGCAACGCAGCCCGTGCGCCGGCTTGTACGCCCAAGCCGATGCCGGTGGCCACCGCCGCGTTGTCGGTCACCTTGGCTGCGAGGGCTGCACCGCCGATACCCGCTGCGGTGGTCGTGCCTTCCGACATCAGTGAACTGCAACCGCTGAGTGCCAACGTGCTCAGGGTGAGCGCGCTGCCCAGCATTCGGGCAGATGCGAACCGAGGTGTGCGCATGTGTGGACTTCCAAATCTGCAACAGAGCGAATTCTAAAGGACACCGTGGCCCGCAAACGGCGATGCGGCGCGGTTTCTCACAATTGTTTTTAGTTGTAGCGGCGCGGTGTCGTTAGTGCTCAGCCTGGGCAAAGCGCCTTCAACTGCGTGGCCACCGCATTAAAACCACCCGCACCCGTGTCGATACCGGGCCTCTTTGCGACCGATACACGTGGAGCGTCCAGGGTTGCGGTTCGAACCGTCGCAGCACGCGCACGCTGCCGCGCGCTTCGGCCGCGTGGTGCCGATGGCCTATGCGGCGGGGCGTTCGGTCTCGCCGCCCATTTGCCGGCGATAGCGTTCGGGCGAAAACCCGACCTGCTTGCGGAACATCGCAATAAACGCCGAAGGTGTTCCATACCCGAGCGCGAGCGCAATGTCCTGCACGGGGCTGTCTTCCTTGAGCCACACCAGCGCGCGCAGCAGCCGCACGCGGTTGCGCCATTGCACGAAGCTCATGCCCAGCTCGGTCTGGAAGCGGCGTGCGAGTGTGCGCTCGGTGCTGTGGACGCGTTCGGCCCATTGCTGCAGTGTGGTGATGTCGGCGGGGTCCAGGCGGATGGCGTGCAGGATGGGCTCGAGCTGGCGATCTGTGCTGTCGGGGAGGTAGCTGTCGGCGTGGCCGGCACGCGCCAACATTTCCACCAGCAACTCGAACTGACGCAGGTCCCACGCGTCGGTCATGGCGGCGACGCGGCGCGTGGCGAAGTCTTCGAACAGCGCGCGCACCAGCGGCGTTTGCGGAATCAGGCAGGCCATGGGCGGCAACCGCTGCGCAAGCGGTTCGGCCAAGTACACCGAGAGGAAGTCCGTCGCCTGCCGGATCGATGCCGAATGCGGCTGGTTGGCCGGCACCCAGATCACGTATTCGGCGGGCGCGGTCAGCCGGCGGCCATCGACCACCACTTCCATCAAACCTAAGCTGATGCGGTTGATCTGGCCCCACGGGTGCGTGTGCGGCTCGATATCGGTTTCGGGCTCGAAATGGTCGTAGCGAAAGTAGAACGGAGCCCCCTTGGGCACCCGTAGATCGGCTTCGCGGTAGGCGGTGTACAGGGTGTCAGCCACGGTTGTCGCTTTCGAGGGGTGATGTTGTCTGGTTTGAAGTATATGTTTTGAACCAGCCATTACTAAACTGCGGTCTTCCATTGTTCGAGGAGGCCGCCGTGCCTGTGCTGTATCCCTTGCTGGCGGTGCTGATCTGGGCTGCCAACACCATCGTCTCCAAGGCCGCGGCCGGCGTGGTGGACCCGGCGGCCATTTCGTTCTACCGGTGGTTGCTGGCGGCCATCGTGCTGACACCTTTCTGCGTGCGGCCGCTGTGGCGCCAACGTCAGGCTGTGCTGGCGCAGTGGCGCCGCTTTGCGGTGCTCGCGCTGCTCGGCATGGTGATGTACCAATGCCTGGCGTATTACGCGGCGCACAGCACGAGCGCGACCAACATGGGCGTGATCGGTGCCTTGATCCCGATGCTGGGGCTGATCCTGAACGTGCTGGTATTTCGTCAGCCTGTCGGGGCGCAGGCAGTGACGGGCGTGGTGGTGTCGCTCCTTGGCGTGCTGTACCTGCTGGGGCGCGGAGAACCTGCCAACCTGTTCGATGGCGGCATCAACCACGGCGATGTGCTGGTGCTTGCCGGCGCCACTGCATATGCGCTGTACAACATCCTCTATCGACGTTGGGCGCTGCCGTTCGGGCAGTGGCTCAATCTGTACGTGCAGGTGCTGGTGGCTGTCGTGATGCTTGTGCCGGTGGCCATGACCGCGCACAGCCTGGCCGTACCGGCCAAGGGCATCGGGCTGGTGGTGTTTGCGGGCATTGCCTCGTCGATCGTCGCATCGTATTTGTGGATGCAGGGGCTCAAGCGCATCGGCAGCGAGCGTACGGCGGTGTTGATGAACCTGATGCCGGTCTTCACGGCAGGAATGGCTGCGGTGATGCTGGGAGAGACCGTGCACGGCTATCACTGGATCGGCGGCGGCCTCGTTCTGCTGGGCGTGAGCCTGGCGCAAGGCATCGTTCGGCTGCCGATCGGCCGTTCGGGATTGAGCGCCCGTTAGTTTTTTTGGCCGCGCGGCTTGGGGGTTGGCGGTAAAATCGAACACATTGGCGGGCGCGTGATGGCGCCCGTTCCGTGTTCCAGAACCACTCTCGCCAGACCATCGTCAGACCATGAAGCGCAACGCAGGAGCTGTCACCGTCGATGATGTTGCCGCGCATGCGGGCGTGTCCATCAAGACCGTCTCGCGCGTCCTCAACCACGAGCCCAACATCAGCGAGAAGACGCGCGCGAAGGTGGTCGAGGCGATGCAGACGCTCGACTATCGGCCCAACCCGGCTGCCCGGCGACTGGCCAGCAAGCGCGCCGACATCATCGCGCTTGTCTACGACAACCCCTCCGACAACTACATCGTCAACATTCAGCACGGCGCGCTCGAAGCCTGCCAGGCGCTCGATTACAGCCTGCTGCTGACCCCTTGCAACTACCGCGACCCGAACCTCGCCGAGCAGATCATCCAGAGCGCGCGCCAGCGTGCGCTGGCCGGCATCATCCTGACGCCACCGGTGTCGGATGTGCCGTCGCTCATCACGGCGCTGGATGAAGCCGGCATCGACTACGTGCGCCTGGCCCCCGCCGACCGCGAGCACAAAGGGTTGTCTGTCAACACCGAAGACCGCGCTGCCGCGCGCGACATGACGCTGCACCTGATCGGGCTCGGGCATCGTCGCATCGGTTTCGTGGTGTGCGATCCTGCCCATGGCGCGGCGTATCAGCGCGTATTCGGCTATCGCGACGCGATGGCGCAAGCTGGCATCGAAGTTGACGAGCGATTGGTAGAGCAGGGCGAACACTCGTTCGAGTCCGGCGTTGCCTGCGCTGAGCGGTTGCTGTCCTGCGAGCCGCGTCCGACTGCCATCTTCGCAGGTAACGACGACATGGCCGCCGGCGTGCTGCGGGTGGCCCAGGCGCGCGGCATCAAGGTGCCGGAAGAACTCTCCATTTGCGGCTACGACGACACGCCGCTCTCACGCCAGCTCTGGCCGGCGCTCACCACCGTGCGTCAGCCGATCCAGGCCATGGCGCATGCGGCTGTGGAACAGCTCATTGCGATCCACCGCCCGCATCTACCGGGCCTGAAGCCGCATTCGGTGCACGAAAACTTGCAGTATGAGTTGGTGATTCGGGAATCGACTTGTGCGCCGGCGTAAGGCGCGGCGTTACCACTGTCGATTGGAAAACACGCCGCTTGTCCACGGGGATGCACTTCCGTTCTGTCTGCAAGTCCCACATTAGTCAACCCACACGGTGGAGGGTACTGGCCAAAAACCTAAGCCATTATCGTTCCGTGCCCGAATTTTGCCTCGTCGCGCAGCTGCAGACCTTGATGTCGGGTGCAAAACTGCCGAGAATCACCTTGACTGGGCAATCATTTGGGGTGGGGCGCAAAGCGCGTATTTGATTTCGTCCATTTCTCATTCCAATTGTCCAGTTCGTCACTAAGCTGTAACGATTTTTACAGCCTCATATTGGGTGGGGCGGCCCACAGCGCTGCGCCGAAGCCGGCGCAACAAAAAAATGCATTAGGTGACCCCTGGTGCACCTGCCTGCAAGCAGTTGGCAATTTTTTAGGACGGTAGAGGTAATGAAGAAGATTAATCCTGCGGCGTATGACGACGGCGATCCATTCGATTTTGATTTGCAAGCCTTCATTGCGCGCTGCTGGGAACTACGACGACAGATCATTCTGTTTGCGACCGTATTCTCCTTACTGATTCTTGCGTTCTCATTTTGGATTGGCCGTCAGTACTCCAGCGAAGGGTTCATGCGCGCGCCCCGCAAGTTTGCGGAATACAACGTCCAGAAGGCTGCGTTCTGGGATCGCGAGACGCTACATCGCTATCTCGAAGACAACAAGAAAATCGGCGATGTCAACGGTCAGTATTTGTTGGGAAGTTTGAGCGAACGCTTCGTCCAGGCGCACGTGCACGCGGTTTTGCCGTTGTCGAAAGATGATCTGCGTTACATCACCGACGCTAAGGGGATGCTCGACACCATCGGAATCCTAGGTTTCTCGATCACGTTCAAGGATCGGTCGGCGGAGAACGCGCAAGCCCGTGTTCAACTAATGGGGGACTACATCAAGGACACCATGCTGAGTGAAGATCTGCTGGATACGATCTATACCAAAGCTGGCGAAGCCAAGGCGAAAAAGCAACAGATCGACAACCTGATCATCCAGAAGAGGCTGGCCCTGACCCAGGCTTCCAGCCGGCTCGAAGCGGCCCGCTTGATCGCGGGCAAGTACCCTGAAGCATCGAAGATGGAAGCGCGCCAACTGCTTTCGACCGGCAGTGACGCCAACGCGTCGCGCTATCTGTCTCCCGTTGCGCAGCTCGTTGGCATTGAAACCGAAATTGCTGACCTGAAATCGCAACTCACTTTGCTGGAACGCGACGCCGAGCAGAACGCTCTGCGCAATGAATTCTACGAACGCATCGACCAAGGTACCCGCCAAGCTAAGACCGGTAGCGCGTTGCTGGCCGAGTTTGTAAAGACGGCTCAAGCTGTGTTCACGGGCAAAGATCTTAAAGACGACAAAACCCGCGAGATTTATAACCAGCTAATGGTGATTGCCGAGCAGATGCGCAACAAGCACATCACAGAGGCACGCTTCGTTTCGGGCCCGACTTTGCCGGAATACCGTTCGGGGCCAAGTTCGCTGGCGCTGGCGCTGCTGTCGCTCATCGGCGGAGTCGCGCTCGGGACCCTGAGCGTGCTGCTACTGGACAAGCTCCGTGCTTTTAAGGCTGGTCGTGGCAATCCCGCGTTCGATGAAGAGCTGGGATCGGAAGGAGAGAGCCTGCGGCCGGTTCAAGTCGCCTGATTTTCCTACGTTCCAACGAAAAGCCCGGCCATTAGCGCCGGGCTTTTTCATGCGCCTCACTGCGATTGCTTGATCAACGCATACAAATCATCCTGCGGGTCATACCCCAGCAACTCGCGCCCGGTCTCCAGGCCCCAATCCATCCCTCGATTGTTCGACACGCCATTCACGACGATGGCCGGTGCAGGCCAGCGCGCCGGGTCTGCCGTGATCGAGCAGAGGAACAGCCGGCGCAAATCCCCATTTGAGAGCCACATGTTGCGGAACCAGCGCAGCGCCACGTGGCTGGCTTCATCGGGCAACTCGGTCGGCACGGGCGTGTCGGCGGTGCCGGAATAGTTGATCTCGTTGGGGTCGTTTTCGTCGGGCAATGCCCAGCCGATACGCAGCGACACGATCGACAGCTTGCCGCCGTTGGCTTTGGAGACGGCGCCCACTGCTTTGCAGAGCCGTTCGCCCATGGCCTTGGACGTTCCGTAGGCGAGTGAGTAGACGTCTTCTGTGCCGTTATTCCAGCGCGTGCCTGGGGCGGGCGCCAGCTCGGCGGTGAGTTTGCCAGGGCCGATGGTGCCGGCCAGGGGTTGGTCCTTGTACGCGCCCATCGCGTGGTTGGACGAGGCGAACACGAAGCGGCGCACGCCGTGCGTGGCAGCGGCCTGCAGCACATTGAGCGTCATGCCGTAGGAGGCCAGCGCTTGCTCCCACGTTGCGTCTGGCGTGGAGTGGATGGCGGCCAAGTGGATGACCGCATCGACGTTGCTCAGCAGATCCGTCCATGCACCATCGGCTTGCGTGAGGTCGGCCTTGACCCATTGGAAACGTTGGGCCGCTTGCGGCGAAAACTCGACGTTCTGTGCCACCCAGTCGATGCCGACGATGGAGGTGCACCACGGGGCGGAGGCCAGTGCCTCGACGACCTTGCGGCCTAGGTTGCCAGCTACGCCGGTCACAAGAACGCGAGCAGGGGTTTGGTAGTCAGCCACGATGTGGAATTCCGTTCGGGATGAAGGATAGAAAGGCGCGACCGGCGGCTGGCGCTGCAACACCATCGCGCGCCGCCGTGTCGTTCCAGATCAGGAAGGGGGCCGGATGGGCCCAGGAGTTGTGTGGCGTTTGCCGACGGGTCAGCCGCCGAGGTCAGCCGCGATTGGAGCCCGACAGCACGTCGATCAGCACCGCGACCACCAGCACCACGCCCTTGACGATCATCTGCCACGAGGCGTCGACGTTCATCTGCTGCATGCCGTTGTCGAGGCTGGCCATGACGAGTGCGCCGATCAGTGCGCCGTACACCGTACCCGAGCCGCCGCGCATCGACGTGCCGCCGATGAAGCACGCGGAGATGGCATCCAGTTCGCCGCCAACACCGGCGGACGGCGAGCCCGCGGCCGAACGTGCCGTGGTGATGATGCCCGCGAAAGCGCACATCAGGCCCATCAGCACGAATACCAGCAGCTTGACGCGGCCGACGTTCACGCCGGACAGGCGCGTGGCTTCCATGTTGCCGCCCACCGCATAGACATGACGGCCGAAGACGGTTTGCGTAGCGACGTACGAAAAGATGGCCAGCAGCACCAGCAGGATCAGCACCGGCAGCGGCACGCCGCTGGCGTCGTTGAGCACCGCGACGAAGCCGAACGAGGCGGCAGCGATGGCCAGCAGCTTCAGTCCGTCAGCCCAGATCGGCGTGCGCGAGAGCGACAGGCGGGCACGCTCGTGACGCCGGCGCACGGTCAGCACGACCGAGCCCACAACGATGATGGCGGCCAGCGACCACGACAGCCATGCCGGCACGAAGCCCTGCGCGAGGTTGCCGAGGTCATCGGGCACCGGGGCAATCGTCACGCTGTCGGTGCTCCACTGCAGCAAGCCACGGAAGGCCAGCATCCCGCCCAGGCCAACGATGAACGACGGCACACGCAGCTTGGTCGTGATGAAGCCGTTGACCACGCCGATGGCCGCGCCTGCCACGAGCACCGTGCCCACGGCCAGCCAGGTGTTCCATCCCAGGTTGACGGTGAGGATGGCGACCAGCCCGCCCAGCAGGCCCAGCAGCGAGCCGACTGAAAGATCGATCTCACCCGCGATGATGACGAACACCATGCCGCAGGCCAGCATGCCTGTGACTGACATCTGCAGGAACAGGTTGGAGATGCTGTTGGGCTTGAGGAATGTGCCGTTGGTCTGGAAGTAGAAGAAGATCCAGATGAGTGCGACGGCCAGCAGCAGCGCCAGCACCTTGTAGCGCACGAACAATTGCTGGATGGCGCGGCTATCCAGACGCGGGCCGCCATTGCCGCCGTTTTGGCGGGCGAGTTGGGATTGCAGGATATTGGACATGGCAATTCAAGCCGCTTGGCGGCCGGGTTCAGCGTTGATTGCAGCAGCCAGGATGCGCTCCTGGGTCAGGCCTTGATTGACGAAGTCGCCGCGCAACTGGCCTTCGCCGATGACCAGGACACGATCGCTCATGCCAAGGATTTCCGGCATCTCGGAAGAGACCATGATGATCGCCACGCCGCTGGCGGCCAGGTCGGCAATCATCTTGTAGATGTCGTACTTGGAGCCGACGTCGACACCGCGCGTCGGCTCATCGAGGATAAGCACCTTCGGCATCGCCAGTACCATCTTCGTGACCACGGCCTTCTGCTGGTTGCCGCCGGATAGGCTGGCAATCGCCAGTGCCGGGCTTGCGGTCTTGATGCGCAGGCGTTTGATTTCGCGGTCGACGGTGGAGAGTTCGGCGCCCTTGTCGACACGCAAACCACGCGCGTACTGAGCCAGCGTGGCGAGCGTGATGTTCTCGCCCACGGCCATCAGCGGGACGATGCCGTGGCGCTTGCGGTCTTCGGGCACAAGGCAGATGCCGTTGGCAATCGCCTGCGCGGGTGTGCTGACCTTGACAGGCTTGCCTTCCATGATGATCTCGGCGCTGGAGCGGCCGGGATAAGCACCGAACAACGCGGACACCATCTCCGTACGCCCGGCGCCCACCAGACCGGCAATGCCGAGAATCTCACCGCGGCGCACGGCAAAACTCACGTTGTCGGTGCGCTTGCGGTTGGGGTTGGTGACATCCCAGCAGGTGACGTTGCGCGCTTCCATCACCACTTCGCCCACGGTGTGTTCCACCTTGGGGAAGAGCGATGTCATTTCGCGGCCGACCATCATCGTGATGATGTTGTCGATGGTCATGTCGGCGGCGGGGCGCGTGCCGATGTGCTTGCCGTCGCGGATGACGGTGACGGTATCGCACACGCGCTTCACCTCATCGAGCTTGTGCGAGATATACACACACGCCACGCCGCTGCGTTTGAGGTCGTCAATGATGGACAGCAGCACCTCGATTTCTTTGGCGGACAGCGATGACGTCGGCTCGTCCAGGATCAACAGGCGCGCGTTTTTGGCGAGCGCCTTGGCAATCTCAAAGAGCTGCTGGTGGCCGCTACCGTAGTTCATCACGGGGGCGGCCACGTTCACGTCGGTCAGACGCAGGCGGGCGAGCAGTTCTTCGGCCTTGGCGTGCATGGCGTCGTAGTCCATGCGGCCACCCGGTTTGGTGATCTCGTTGCCGAGGAAGATGTTCTCCGTGACGGAGAGCTGCTGCACCAGCATCAGCTCCTGATGGATGATGACGATGCCTGCGCGCTCGCTGTCACGCACGGAATGCGCGTGCAGCGGCTCACCTTCCCACAGGATCTCGCCTTCGAAGGTGCCGTAGGGGTAGACCCCCGACAGCACCTTCATGAGGGTCGATTTCCCGGCGCCGTTCTCCCCGCACAAACCGACGCATTCGCCTGGCTTCACTGCCAGGCTGACGCCGTCGAGCGCGCGCACACCGGAGAACGACTTCACGATGTTGCGCATCTCGAACAGGGTGCCGTTACTGCTCATGGCGTTCTCCTACTTACTACGACTGACCACTGACCGCCGATGACCGACGACCGACTGCTGCATCGGCTGCTTACTTGCCGAAGATCTGCTGATGCGTGTAGAAGCCGTCCTTGACGACAGTGCTATCCAGGTTGTCCTTGGTCAGCAGCGTCGGGGTCAGCAGCACGGTATCGACATCCTTCTTGCCGTTGTTCAGCTTGGTGTTGAACTTGGGCGTGGTGCCCTTGACGAAGTCGACGGCCATCTCGGCGGCGGTGGCGGCAATTTCCTTGATCGGCTTGTACACCGTCATGGCTTGCGTGCCTTCAGCCACGCGGCGCACGGCGGCCAGATCGGCGTCCTGGCCCGACACCGGCACCTTGCCCGCCAGCTTCTGGCGTGCCAGCGCCTGGATGGCGCCGCCTGCCGTGCCGTCATTGGACGCGACGATGCCCTGGATGTTGTTGTTGTTTGCGGTCAACGCATTCTCAACAATGTTTTGCGCCTTGGAGGGGTCCCACTCAGGGGTCCATTGCTCGCCGACGATCTTGATGTCGCCCTTGTCGACGTACGGCTTGAGAACCTTCATCTGGCCTTCGCGCAGCAGGCGGGCGTTGTTGTCGGTTGCGGCGCCGCCCAGCAGGAAGTAGTTGCCCTTCGGCGCGACCTTCACCACGCCCTGCGCCTGCAGCTCGCCCACCTTCACGTTATCGAAGGTCACGTAGCCGTCGATGTCGGCATTCAGGATCAAGCGGTCATACGACACAACCTTGATGCCCTTCTTCTTGGCGCTGGCAATGGCGTTGCCCAGCACCTTGGAGTTGAACGGAACGATCACGAGCACGTCGACGTTCTGGGCAATCAGGTTTTCGATCTGGGCGATCTGCTTGGCTTCGTTGGCGTTGGCCGACTGCACGTTCACGGTCGCGCCCAGCTTCTTGGCCGATTCGACAAAGTAGTCGCGGTCGTGCGTCCAGCGCTCGACGCGCAGGTCGTCGATCGAGAAGCCGATCACCGGTGCTTCCTTGCTGGCGTGGGCCGAGGTGGCTGCGAAAGTGAGGACCGCTGCAGCGGCAATGGTGTTCAGTACGCGGAAAAGCATGAATGTCTCCTTCTTCATTGATGTTGTCGTTCAGAACGCTATGCCGGCTGTCAGCCCGATGACGAACGCGTTCTTGTTCTGGCTGGTGCCGTCCGGATGCAAGATGTACTGCAGATTAGGACGGTAGTACATCGACGGCTCGTGTGGCTAGCTGCAGGACGGCTTGCGCACATGGAGATTCGTCGCCATCACGTACGAGGACGCTCTGGCCGGCACCGGCATCCGGTTTACGGGCCGGTTGGGACTGCAGAATGGTCAAAATTGACAGCGCTGTCAATCTCGGGATTTGCCCTAGGTCTAAGGCACCATACGCGATTGTCTCCAACGCCTTGCAGTGACGTGCCTTGGCTAAAAACTAGGGCAACTCCCTACATTGACAGCGCTGTCAATTCTCCTCATTCTCCTGTCCGGGCCCGCCAAGAGACTCGGCTCGAACGAACAAAGACAACGCCAAATCAAGGAGACGAAAGCTATGCGTATCAAGAACCCATCCCAGCGGATTGCCATCGCGGCCGCTGCAGCCCTGCTTGCAGCCACTAGCGGCCTGGCTGCCGCGCAGAGCAGTGTCACGCTGTATGGCCGCGTCGGCGGCGGCATCGACTACACGAACAAGATTGCGACTGCGAACGGCACCGCCAGCAACCTGCAGTACGGCGGCAACCAGTGGGGGACCAGCATGTGGGGCCTCAAGGGTTCTGAGGATCTGGGTGGCGGGCTGTCTGCTGTGATGAACCTCGAGAACGGCTTCAATTCCGGCTCCGGTTCATCTGATGCGCTGTTCAATCGTTTCGCTGTCGTGGGGCTGTCGAGCACCACATACGGCACGCTGTTGCTCGGTCGGGCCATGGGCATTCCCGATGGCGAGACATGGTCGATTGACCCGATGGGTCTGCAGAACATGGGCGCCGAGACGCTGCAGGCCAACCGCACCTGGGGCTCACGCCAGAAGGCGATCACCTACAACTCGCCGACCTGGGGTGGCTTCTCGTTCCGCGCGCAAGCCGGCCTGAACGGAACGGCGGGGCACTTCAACGCTGGCAGGCAGCTTGCCGGTGCCATGGCCTACCAGAACGGCCCGCTGATGCTTAAGGCCTTCTACGAAGAAATTCGCGACACCAACGGCGAGTTCACCAACCTCTATACCGCTTCCCGCCTGTTCACGGCCGGCGGTACCTACCAGATTGGCGACCTCAAGCTATTCGGTGGCTATAGCCGTATCCAGTCGGGCGGCGCCACTGTTGCGGACGCGGACAACCCGAGCGGCGCGACCCACCAGCAAACCTATTGGCTGGGGGCCAACTATCAGATCACCCCGGCTTTGACGCTGATCGGCGGTGCATACAGGGCAAACCGCAACCAAGGCGGCGGAAACGGCACGCTGCTGACCGTGGGCGCCAACTATTACTTCTCGAAGCGCACATTGCTGTACGGCACCATCGGTACCGTAATGAACGGCAGCAATGCGTCCTTCTCGGTTGAGGCGGGTGGCGGCAAGCCGGCCCCGGGTTCTGGCCAGCAAGGTGTGTACACCGGGATCATGCACTGGTTCTGACGCGCTTCGCGTCGAAGTCCCAAGCGCGATGGCGGCATGGCCGTCATCTGCGCGACCCCGCGAGGGGCGGCGTTCCCGGGTTGGCATCGACCTTGCTCATGTCGCGTGCTGTTTTCTCACCCAACCCAGGGAGCCACCATGCACCGCGAAGACGTAACCGATCTGATCGTCCTGCAGAAAATCAAAAAGAAACTGACGTGGACGCAATTGGCCGAGGTCATTGGCCACAGCAAGGAGTGGAGCACCGCCGCGCTGCTCGGCCAGATGACGCTGACCGAAGCGCAGGCAAAGGCCGTTGGCGCAGCGCTGGATCTGCCCGAAGAGGCCATCGCGCCGCTGCAGGTGACGCCGTACAAGGGCTCGCTGCCAACCGCGGTGCCAACGGATCCGTTGATCTACCGCTTCTATGAACTCATCAGCGTGTACGGCACGACGTTCAAGGCGCTGATCCACGAAGAGTTTGGCGACGGCATCATGAGCGCGATCGACTTCAACATGGATCTCACGCGCGAGCCCGATCCCAAGGGCGATCGCGTGCGCATCGTCATGAGCGGTAAGTTTTTGCCCTACAAGACCTACTGAGCCGTCACGCGCCGTCGTCGCTGTCGTCGTGGTCGTCCAGCTGCGGCCGATTGCGGCGCGGCATCTCGGAATCGAGCACAAGACGGCCGTGCACGCGGCCCTTCATGCGCGTAACGTGATGCGTGCAGTCTTCCATGTGCGTGCTCATGAGTTTGCGCACGGTCTCTGCGTCGCGCGCGCGTGCCGCATCCAGAATCTGCCGGTGGAACTTGACGTTGGACGCGCCGAACTTGGCGTGGTCCTTTTGCGAGGTTTCGTTGCCGAACACCACAAGCTGCCGAATCATTTCGTTGATCAGCTCGCAGCAGAACCGCAGCATCGGGTTGGGATTGGCCGCAGCCAGGATGTCGTGAAAGCTCAGGTCTTCCTGTCGCTGATCGAGCGGCGCGGCGGCCTTGGCAGAAGCCGGGTCGCACAGGTCGATGGTGTGTTCGAGCGCGCGGAAGTCGTCTTCGGTCAGATGCGGCACCGCCCCGGCGGCAAGCTCCGGCTCCAGCAGCCGACGCACGGTGTAGACGTCTGCAATGCCGATGTCTTTGAAGAACAGGTAGTTCTGCATGAGCTGGAACGTGCGGTCCAACGGCACCTCGACGATGGTGCCGCCGCCGGCCGGGCCCGTGCTCACACTCACCAGGCCCTGCACCTCCAATGATTTCAGCGCCTCGCGGATGGTGCCTTTGCTCACACCGAAAGTCTCCTGCAGCTTGATCTCCTGCGGGAGCTTGTCGCCGGGCTTGAGGTTGCGCTGCGTGATCAGCCGCTTGAGTTCTTCGGCCACGAGGTCGGCGCGCTTCTGCTTGCGGATGCCGATCGACGCCGTCTTGCCTGGTCCGAGTGTGGCCATGGATGTCCGTTCCTTGTTGCGCGCATTCTAACTTCAGGGTTGTGTCACCCGGCTGTCCGGCGTGGTGCATGCATGCCCTTCGATCGTGCGCACGCACCGCATTCCCGCATCGTCACCCGGCATCTTCATCACGCACACCTTGGCGTAAACACCGACCTCTTCATCGTTGACGCGGCGCGGACGCGGCTTCTATGATGATTTCGCCTATTTATCATAACAAATATAAGAAACTGGTCTGGTTCTTGCTCGACTCGATGGTCGGCGAAAACCTCGCCGGTCAAGGCCAAGAGGAAGCTGCCGCCGGTGGTGGCTCCAAGCGCTGTTCTGAATCCACACGAACCCCAAGGAGTGCGCTTTGAATCGTCGAGACTTGCTCAAACTGGCGGCGCTGTCCGCCGTGCCCACGTCGCTGCTGCAGGCCCGCCTTGCGTTTGCTGCCGATGCCATCGAACTGGGCTGCCCGGTGCCGATGTCTGGCCCGTTCGCTGCCAACGGCAAGTTTGCCGACCTGGGCATGAAGCTGGCCGTGGAGCAATACGGCAAGGTGCTTGGCCGGCCGCTGGCGTACAGCGTGCTCGACACCGAGGGCAAGCCGGCCACGGCCGTGCGCAAGGTGCAGGAACTTGCGCAGCAGAAGAATGCGCGCTACTTCGCGGGCGGCATCCTCTCGTCGGAATCGCTCGCGATGGGCAAGGAGGCCGAGAAGTTCGGCGGCGTGTTCATCACCACCGCGGGGGCGGATGAAATTACCGGCAAGGACTGCAATCGCGCGACGTTCCGCTGGTCGGTGCCGACGTACGGCGCCATCGAGCGCACCGTGCGCCCGCTGATCGAATCGATGCCCAAGGCCAAGCGCTGGTACACCATCACGCCGCAATACGTGTTTGGCGACGGGCTGCTGTCAGCCGCCAAAAACATCTTCAAGGAAAAGGGCATCGAGCATGTGGGCAACAGCTACCACGCGCTCACCGAAAAGGAATTCAGCGGCTATCTGACCAACGCGATGGCGGCCAAGCCCGACGTGCTGCTGATCCTGAACTTCGGCTCGCAGTCGTCCGACACACTGCGCCAGGCGGTGAGCTTCGGCATGAAGAAGAACACGACGATTCTGGTGGCGTGGGCATCTGGCCTGGAGCAGTTCGAATCGCTCGGTGCGGACTTGTGCGAAGGCGTCTACTTCGGCGCGCAGTACTGGCACGACGTTGATACGTCCGCCAACCGCGATCTGGTGAAACGCACGCAGGCCGCGTTCAAATCCAATCCGAACTACAGCCTCGCAGGCTCGTACACCTGCACGAAGATCCTGCTCGACGCGATGGCCAAGGCTGGCAGCGCCGATCCGAAGGCTGTGATCGCCGCGCTGCAGGGCATGAAGTACGACGGCCTGACGGGCCCGGAAGAGATTCGCGCGGCCGACCACCAAGTGCTCAAGAACTACTACCTGCTCAAGGGCAAGCCCAAGAGCCGCATGAAAGACAAGGACGACTTTGCCGAAGTGGTGGCGGTTGGCAAGGCGTTCCTGCCGGTTGAACAGACGCAGTGCAAGCTGGCCTGAGGGTCTGATCTGCCGCTCGCCCGCCTTCGGTCGCTGAAGCGCGGGTGCCTGTCTTTCTGAGTGTCATTTCGATCAACGCAATGAACGTCTACCTGCTCCAGGTCGTCAACGGCGTGGGGATCGGCATGCTCTACTTCCTGCTGGCGGTGGGGCTGTCGATCATCTTCGGGCTGTTGCGCTTCGTCAATTTCGCCCACGGCGCGTTCTATGCGCTCGGTGCGTATCTCTGCTTTCAGGCCCTGCAGATGGGCATGAATTTCTGGCTGGCGCTCGTGCTCGCGCCCATCGTCATCGGCGCGCTTGCCTGGGTGACAGAGAAGGTGCTGCTGCGCCATGTGTATGCGCAGGCGCACGAATTCCACATCGTCGTCACCGTGGGGCTGGCGCTGGTCGTGCAGGAACTCATCATCGTGGCGTGGGGGCCGCTGGGCGTGGATGTGCCTGCGCCCGATGCGCTGCAGGGCGTGGTGATGTGGGGCGATTTCGTCTACCCGAAATACCGCCTGTTCGTGATCGGTTTTACCGCCGTGCTGGCGCTCGGACTGTGGTGGCTGCTGGAAGGTACGCGGCTGGGCAGTGCGGTGCGCGCGGGCAGCGAATCGACCGAGATGGTGTCGCTGCTCGGCATCAACGTTTTCCGACTCTTCAGCGTGATGTTTGCGCTCGGTGCAGGCACGGCCGCGATGGCGGGTGTGCTGGCTGCGCCCATTCGCGGTGCGGAGCCGTTCATGGGCGTGGAGGCGCTGGGCATCGCGTTCGTTGTCGTGGTGGTGGGCGGCATGGGCAGCTTTGCGGGGGCGCTGGTCGGCGGGCTGCTGGTGGGCATCGTGCAGAGCCTGATGAGCACGCTGTGGCCCGAAGGCGCGCGGCTGATGATTTACGTGGCGATGGCGGCCGTGCTGCTGCTGCGCCCTCACGGCCTGCTGGGGAGGGGATGATGCAAGCCGCATTCCATGGACTTTCGCGCTACCGCTTCTGGTGGCTGGCGCTGGGCGTGACGCTGTTGCTGCCGCTGGTGCTGACGTCCGGCACGTTGGCCACCGAAGTGCTCGTCTACGCGATGGCCGTCATGGCCTGCAACCTGCTCCTCGGCTACACGGGGCTGCTGTCGTTCGGGCAGGGCATCTTCTTCGGGCTGGGCAGTTATGCCGTGGGCGTCGGCCTCACGCAACTGGCGCTCCCGATGCCTGTGGCGATTGTTCTGGCCGTTGTGGTCGGCGCGGTCGTGGCGGCGGTGGTCGGGTGGTTTGCCATCCGCCAGCGCGGGACGTACTTCGTCATGCTCACGCTGGCCTTCTCGCAGATGTTCTATTTCCTGGCCTACACCACGCCGTCGCTCACGGGCGGCGATAACGGCCTGCTCGACATTCCGCGCCCGGCGTTTGCCGGTTCACCCTGGGCGTTCTATGCGTTCGTGGCGGTGCTGTTCCTTGTGGTGTTCTTCCTCGTGCAGCGCGTGACGGAATCGGTATTCGGCCGCACGCTGCTGGCGATTCGCGACAACGAAGAACGCGCGCTTGCCGTTGGCTACAACGTACGCGCGTTCAAGCTGCTGGCGTTCGTTATCTCGGGCGCCGTCACGGGCCTGGCCGGCGCGCTGCACGCCATGCTCACGGGCATCGCGCCGCTGGCCAATATCGATTACCACGTCAGCGAAATGATCCTGGTGATGACCGTCATCGGCGGTACGGGCAACGTGTTTGCATCGGTGCTGGGCGCGGCGTTCTATGTGCTGCTGTCGGACTGGCTCTCCAGCCTGTGGCCGCGCTGGCTTATGTTGCTCGGCTTCCTGCTGATTGCAGTGAGCTTGTTCATGCAGCGCGGGCTGTTCGGGCTTGGGCAGAAGCTGTGGCAACGCGTGCGTGCACCGCGTAATGCACCGGCGGTGCAGGAGGAACGCGCATGACCACCACGCCCATCCTGCAAGCCACCGGCATCGTTAAGCAATACGGCAAGTTCACCGCACTGGGTGGCGTCGATTTGCGTGTGATGCCCGGTACGGTGCACTCCGTCATCGGCCCCAACGGCGCGGGCAAGACCACGCTGTTCCACATGCTCACGGGCACGCGCATGATCACCAGCGGCACCATCGTCTTCGATGGCCACGACGTGACGCGCGAGGCCGACTTCCAGCGTGTGCAGCGCGGCATCGCGCGTTCGTTCCAGGTGACGAGCCTGTTCCCGAGCCTGTCCGTGCGCGAGAACCTGCGCCTCGCGACGCTGGGCACGACGCCGCGTCGTGCCATGCACGGCTGGCGCCTGCCGCAGGGCGATCTGGCCTGCAGCGACACGGTCGACCGCGTGCTCGATCGGCTTGAATTGCCACGCCTGGCCGACACACCGGCCGCCGCACTCTCGCATGGCCAGCAGCGCCGGCTGGAGGTGGGCATGGCACTGGCTGCCAACCCGCGCGCGATCTTCCTCGACGAACCGACTTCCGGCATGGGCGTGGATGATCTGCCCGCCATGAAGGCGCTCATTCGCGGCCTGGCGCAGGACCACACCGTCGTGCTGATCGAGCACAACATGGACATCGTCATGGACATCTCCGACACCATCACCGTCATGCAGCAGGGCAAGGTGCTGATGGAAGGCACGCCCGATGCCGTACGAGCGGACCCGCGCGTGCGCGCCGCGTATCTCGGCAACATGATTACGGGAGGCAAGAAATGACGACGACGGCGATCCTCGACGTTGCAGACCTCCACGGCTATTACGGCAAGAGCCACGTGCTGCAGGGCGTGGCGCTATCGGTGGGCGAGGGCGAACTGGTGACACTGCTTGGCCGCAATGGCGCGGGCAAGTCGACCACGCTCAAGACGATTGCCGGCGTGGTGGCGCCGCATGGGCATGTGCGCTTTCGGGGCAAGGACATTGCCGGACAACCGGCGCATCGCATTGCCGCGCAGGGTTTGTGCCTCGTGCCCGAGCATCGCGGCATCTTCAAGCTGCTGACGGTGGAAGAGAACCTGAAGCTCGGCGCGCGGCGCGATTCTCCGTGGCAGCTGGCCGACATCTACCGCATCTTCCCGCGCCTGCACGAGCGGCGGCGCAACGGTGGCGCCAACCTCTCCGGTGGCGAGCAGCAAATGCTGGCCATTGGCCGCGCGCTGATGAACCACCCGCGCCTGCTGATGTTGGACGAGCCGGTGGAGGGCTTGGCGCCCGTCATCGTCGAAGAGATCGTCGCGCAGTTGAAGATGATCAAGCAGGCGGGCGTGTCCATCTTGCTGGTCGAGCAGAACCTGGAGGTCTGCACGCAGCTGGCCGACCGGCACGTGATCATTGAACAGGGCCGCGTGGTCTACACCGGCAGCAACGAAGCCTTCCGCGCCGACGACGCTATCAAGGACCGTTACCTTGGCGTCGGCCTGGCCGCATGAACTCGCGAGAAATGATGACGACAGAGACTCAACTTCGTATCAACGGCGCGCGCCTGTGGGACACGCTCATGCAGCAGGCCAGCATTGGCGCGACGCCCAAAGGTGGCGTGCGGCGCCTGGCGCTGACGGATCTCGACCGCCAGGGGCGTGACTTCTTTGTTGCGCAGGCAAAGGCTGCCGGGTGCACCGTGCGCGTCGATGCCATCGGCAATCTGTTCGCACGCCGCCCCGGGCGCAACAATGCGCTGCCGCCGGTCATGACCGGCAGCCATATCGACACGCAACCGACCGGTGGCAAGTTCGACGGCAACTACGGCGTGTTTGCCGGCATCGAAGTCGTGCGCACGCTCAACGACGCGGGCATTCAAACCGAAGCGCCCATTGAAGTGGCCGTGTGGACCAACGAAGAAGGCTCGCGCTTCGTGCCGGTGATGATGGGCTCCGGCGCGTTCATCGGCGAGTTTGCACTGGACGCCGTGCTGGCCGCGCAGGACCGCGATGGCGTGGCCGTGGGCGAGGCGCTGCGCAGCATTGGCTACGCGGGCGCCGAGCCGGTTGGCGGCAGGCAGGTCGGTGCCTACTTCGAAGCGCATATCGAGCAAGGGCCGGTGCTCGAAGCGCACGGCACGACGATTGGTGTGGTGACTGGCGCGCTGGGCCAACGCTGGTACGACGCGGTTCTGACCGGCATGGAAGCGCACGCAGGTCCCACGCCGATGGAGCTGCGCCGCGATGCGTTGCTGCCGGCGGCGGAGCTTGTCGGCATTGCCAACCGAATCGCGCTGGAGCGCCCGCCGCACGCGCGCGCCACGGTGGGCTGCCTGAGCGTGCATCCGGATTCGCGCAACGTGATTCCAGGCCGCGTATCGATGACGATCGATTTTCGTGCTGCCGACGATGCGATGCTGTCCGACATGGACGCTGCACTCCATGACGCCGTGGCGGCGTTGGCCGCACGGAGCGGCATCGACATCGCATTGCGCCAGGTCGTCTACTTCCCCCCGCAGCCGTTCGACGCGACGCTCGTGAACGCAGTGCGCAACGGCGCCCGCCAGCTAGGCTTGCCGGAGATGGATGTGATCAGCGGCGCAGGCCATGACGCGGTCTACCTCGCCCGTGTGGCACCCACCGCGATGATCTTCGTGCCGTGCAAGGACGGCATCAGCCACAACGAGATCGAAGACGCCCGCCCAGAACATCTCGAAGCCGGGGCCAACGTGCTGCTGCACGCGATGCTGCAAGCCGCCGGCCGCGTTTGACACCACCACCCGACTGCCCATGCGCATCCTGATCGCTCGTTTCAATCACGAGACCAATACGTTCTCGCCAGTGCCGACACCGTTGGCATCGTTCCATCCGCACTACGGTGATGACGCTTATCGCGCCGTCAAGGGCACGCGCACAGCGGCCGGTGCGTTCATCGATCTGGCCGAGGCGGCCGGCGCGGAAATCGTCGTGCCCGTCGTTGCCGGGGCGAACCCCAGCGGGCGTGTGGCAGCGCAGGCCTACACCACGTTGTGCGACGCGATTGTCGCGGCTGCGCCCGGGTGCGATGCGCTGCTGCTCGATCTGCACGGCGCGATGGTTGCCGAGAACAGCGACGACGGCGAGGGCGACTTGCTCGAACGCTTGCGCGCAGTCGTGCCCGATGTGCCGATTGCTGTCGCGCTCGACTTGCACGGCAATCTCACGCAGAAGTTCATTGACCTGGCCGACATCGCAGTCAGCTTCAAGACGTACCCGCACGTCGACATGTACGAAACTGGCGAGCACGCGGGCCGCCTGCTGTTCGACAAGCTGGCCGGCCGCGCGAACCCGGTGCTCGCGTGGCGCCGCTTGCCGATGGTCACGCACACGCTGCGCAGCCGCACCGATGAAGGTGCAATGCACGGCGCCGTGGCGCTGGCCAAGCAGGCGGAGGAGGACGGCATGCTGGCCGTGTCGATCCTGGCTGGATTCGGGTTGGCGGACATTGCCGCGCCGTGCCTTTCCATCGTGGTGGTCGGCAACGGCGACAAGCATGCTGCCGACGCTGCGGCGCAACGCATTGCTGATGCCATCTGGGCCGACCGCGAAGGGTTCGTCTACCGCTCTGAACCGCTCACCGAATCGATCACGCGCGCAGCCAAGTTGGCGGACGCGCCGGGCAGCGGCCCCGTGCTGCTGCTCGACCATGGCGACAACTGCATGTCCGGCGGCACGTGCGACGACATGCACGTCCTGCACGAAGCGCTGAAGCAAGGCCTGAGTGGCATCGCTGTTGGGCCTGTGTGCGACCCGGAAGCCGTCGCTGCGATGATCGAGGCGGGCGTGGGCGCCACCGTCACGCTACCCGTGGGCGACAAGGTGCCGCTCGCGCAACTGGGTATCTACCCGGTGCCGCGCGCGCTGACGGGCAAGGTCGCGGCCATCAGCGACGGCGAATACACGATCACGGGGCCGACCTATACCGGGCAACGCATCCGCATGGGGCGCACGGCGCTGCTGGACATTGGCGCGGCGCAGGTGGTCGTCACTGAGACGCCGCAGGAGCATTGGGACCTCGGCATCTTCACGCACATCGGTGTAGACCCGCATGCCGCGCGGTTCGTGCTGCTGAAGTCGCGCATGTATTGCCGGCCCGTATTCGTGCCCATCGCAAAAGCCGTGGTGGAGTGTGACGGCGGCGGCGTAACGAGTTCAGACTACGCGCGCTTTCCGTTTGCGAAGGTGCTGCGGCCCGTGTTTCCGCTCGATGCGGAAGCGGCGACTGCCTGAGCGCTACGCGCTGTCGCGCTCAACGAGGGTAAAGCCCACGTCGACCGTGCGACGTTCTTCATCGCCGTGTTCGATGCGATCGATCAGCAACGTTGCCGCCAGCTTGCCGATGCCCGTTCCGTCGATGCGGATCGTGGTGAGGGCAGGCGTGGTGTCCTTGGCGAACACCTGGTCGCCGTAGCCGACCACGCGAAGTTGCCCGGGCACGGCAATGCCGCGATGTTCCGCTTCCATCAGCACCCCGAGCGCAAGGATGTCGGCGCCGCAGAAGATGGCATCGGTGTCCGGATGCCGCGCGAGCAACTCGCCCAGCGCACGCCGGCCGTCCCCCAGGTTGGCGGGGGATTCAGCGGCAATCACGGGAATGTCGTCATCCGGGCCGAACGCCTTCACGAAGGCCTGCGCGCGTGCCTGCGCGCGGCGGTCGCTCGGCGTGATCACGGCGGGGTGCTTTGCGCCGCGCTGCTTCAGATAGCGCGCCGCCGCTTGCCCCACCTTCTGGTGTGAGAAGCCCACCAGCATGTCCAGCGGGTTGCGCGTGATGTCCCACGTTTCCACCACCGGCACGCCGGCGGCCTGCAGCTTTTGCCGCACGCTGGCCGAGTGCACCACGCCGGTCAGCACGATGCCCGCAGGGCGCCGTCCGACGATGGCATCGAGCAGCGCATCTTCGCGTGATTCGTCATAGCCGCTCTGGCCGATGAGCAATTGATAGCCCGCCGCCGCAAGTTCCGTGGTGAGTGCGGCCACCGTTTCCTGGAACACGCTGCCCGCAATCGTGGGGATGAGCGCGACGATCAACCGGCTGCGGTTGGACGCCAGTGATCCGGCCACCAGGTCCGGCGTATAGCCCGTCTGCCGCACCGCTTCGCGCACGCGTTCCAGCGTGTCGCTTGACACCAGCTCTGGCGTGTTCAGCGCGCGTGACACCGTCACCTTGGTCACGCCCACCAGCTTGGCAAGGTCGCTCAATGTGACGCGCCCGGTGTTCTTGCGCGCACGGCGTCCGGCGGCGGGCGCGGTTTCTAAGAGGGACACGGCGGGGGACTTGGTCACGTGATCGAGAGGCCGATTAGGGAAACACAGGGGAACGAAGGGGCTAGCAATTATCGCAAAACCCGACTACGATTGCGCAAATGTTACCGGTTACATAAACCGGTAACATCAAAACTGACGATAGACGACGGCTGCACCAGAAGACAGCCCGGAGGAGCAAAGGATGTTGCAGGCAACCCCAGCGTACGCTGGGCCGCTGATTCAGTTGAACGCGGCAGACAACGTGCTGATTGCGCGCGAAGGGCTGTCGCTTGGGGCGAACCTGTCGATCAACGGGACCGCGGTGCGCCTGCGCGCGCAGGTGCCGGCCGGTCACAAGATCGCCGCGCAGCGGATCGCGCAGGGCGAATTCATTCGCAAGTACGACACGATCATTGGCCGGGCAGCGCGCGATATCGAAGCGGGCGAGCACGTTCACACGCACAACGTGGAGCTGATCGACTACGCACGCGACCCCGGCTTTGGCCTGGATGTGCGCCCGGTCGATTACATCCCGGAGGCACAGCGCGCAACGTTCAATGGCATCGTCCGCCCCGACGGCCGTGTAGCCACACGCAACTTCATCGGCATCCTCGCGTCGGTCAACTGCTCGTCCACCGTTATCAAGAACATTGCGGCGTGGTTCACGCCGGAGCGCCTGGCGCTATTTCCCAATGTGGATGGCGTGGTGGCATTTGCGCAGACGAGCGGTTGCGGGATGTCGTCGCCATCCGAGCATTTCGATGTGCTGCGCCGCACGCTGGCGGGCTATGCGCGGCATCCGAACCTGGCGGGTGTGCTGATCGTCGGCCTGGGCTGCGAGCGCAACCAGGTGGCGGACTTGATGGCCAGCCAAGGGCTGGAAACAGGCAAGCTGATGCACACGCTCGTGATGCAGGACACCGGCGGCACGCGCGCCACCATCGAGGCGGGCATCGCCGCCATCCAGAAGATGCTGCCGGCGGCCAACGACATCGTTCGCCGCCCGGTATCGGCCAGCCATATCAAGATCGGCCTGGAGTGCGGCGGCTCCGATGGCTTCTCGGGCATTACCGCCAACCCGGCGCTGGGTGCCGCGATGGATCTGCTGGTGCGCCACGGCGGCACGGCCATCCTGTCGGAAACGCCGGAGATCCACGGTGTGGAAACCATGCTCACGCGCCGTGCGGTGTCGCCGGAAGTCGGCCAGAAGCTGCTCGATCGGCTCGCCTGGTGGGAGAACTACACGCGCGGCCACAACGGCCAGTTCAACGGCGTGGTTGGGCCCGGCAACCAGCAGGGCGGTCTGGCCAACATCTTCGAAAAATCACTCGGCTCGGCAATGAAGGGCGGCACCACGCCGCTGCAGGCCGTGTACGAGTACGCCGAGCCCATCGACCGCGCGGGCTTCGTCTTCATGGATTCCCCCGGCTACGACCCCGTTGCCGTGACGGGCCAGATTGCCAGCGGCGCCAACCTGATCTGCTTCACCACGGGGCGCGGCTCGATGTTCGGCTCCAAGCCCGCACCGACGATCAAGCTCGCCAGCAACACGCCCATGTTCCGCCGGCTTGAAGAAGACATGGACATCAACTGCGGCCGCATTCTCGACGGCGAACGTTCGGTGGAAGAAATGGGCCAGGACATCTTCGAGCACATCCTGCGCACCGCCTCGGGCGAGCGCACCAAGAGCGAACTGCTCGGCCTTGGAGACCATGAATTCGTGCCCTGGCACATGGGCATCGTGAGTTAGCGCCTCGACTCGAAGGCACGCATCACCTATTACAAAACAGGAGACAAACCATGCAGGACACGTCACAAGGCGGCCCGCGTTCCAAAGTGCGCTGGGTTGTCGCCGGCCTCATGTGGGCGGCGATTGCCATCAACTACATCGACCGTACTGTGCTGTCGGCCGCCGCGCCGCACATCCAGAAAGAGTTCCACCTGAGTGCGGTGGAATTGGGCGTCGTCATGTCCGCGTTCTTCTGGTCGTATGCGCTGCTGCAGTTGCCGGCGGGCATTCTGGCCGATCGTTTCGGGCAGAAGAAGGTGCTCGGGTTTGCGGTGCTGTGGTGGTCCGTTGCGACGGCGTTGACGGGCTTGGCAAACGGCTTCAAGTCGCTGGTGGGCTTGCGTGTGGCGCTGGGCATTGGCGAGGCAGGTGCGTATCCGAGCAGCGCGGGCATCACGGGGCGCTGGTTCCCCAAGCAGGAACGTGCCACGGTGGCGGCCATTTTCGATAGCGGCTCCAAGCTGGGTAGCGCTGTCGCCTTGCCGCTCATTGCCTGGCTGTTGGTGATGTTCGATTGGAAGATCACCTTTGCGGTAACGGGCGCGCTGGGCATCGTGTGGGCGGTGGTGTGGTGGGCGGTGTTCAAGGAAACGCCCGAAACGCACAAGGGCGTGAACGCCGCCGAGCTGGCCCACATCCAGCGCGGCCTGCCGCCAGCCCGCAAGGATGAACCCAAGGTGCCCTGGACGAAGCTGCTCACGCACCGGAACATCTGGGCGATGTGCATCGGCTTCTTCATGATCAACTACAACTCGTACTTCTTCATCACGTGGCTGCCGACGTACCTCGTCAAGGAACGCGGCATGGGCCTGATGGAAATGGGCTTCATGGCGTCGCTGCCGCTGTTCGTGTCGATGTTTGTTGAGGTGTTTGCAGGCTGGGCGTCGGACCGCGTGTATGCGTCGGGCAAGCTCTCGCTCACGGCCACGCGCAAGCTCTTCCTCGTGGTCGGGCTGGTGATGGCTTCGAGCATCGGGCTGGCCGCGTTCGCGCAATCGGCCGTGGTGGCGGTCATCCTGCTGTGCATCGCCAAGTCGGGCACGACCGTAGCGGCGTCGCAGGTGTGGGCGCTGCCAGCAGACGTGGCGCCTGGCAACAACGTGTCGATGGTCGCAGGCCTGCAGAACAGCGTGTCGAACATGGGCGGCGTGGTTGGCCCGATCGTCACCGGCGCTATCGTGGGTGCCACGGGCTCGTTCATTCCGGCGCTGGTGTTTTCCGCCGCGCTGATCGGCCTGGCGATCCTGAATTACCTCTTCCTGCTCGGCAAGGTGGAACCCATCAGCTTCGAGCCCACTTCTGAAACACGTCCTTCGCATGACCAACGCAATGCAAACGCCCGCGCTTAACCGCCCGAACAGTTTCAAGGCCGCGCTGGCCGCCAAGCAACGCCAGATCGGTTTCTGGCTGGCGATGAGCGATCCGTACCTGGCCGAGGTGAGCGCCACCGCCGGCTTCGACTGGCTGCTGATCGACAGCGAGCACGCCCCGAACGACGTACGCACGATCCTCGCGCAACTGCAGGCCGTGGCGCCGTACCGCGCCGAGCCCATCGTGCGCCCGTACAACGGCGATCCGTCGCTCATCAAGCGCCTGCTCGACATTGGCGCGCGCACGCTGCTTGTGCCGATGGTCGACACGGCGGAAGAGGCGCGCGAACTGGTGCGTGCGGTGCGCTATCCCCCGCGCGGCATTCGCGGCGTGGGCAGCGCAGTGGGCCGCGCATCGCGTTGGAGCGCCCGCACCGACTACCTGCAGATTGCCGATGACGAAGCCTGCCTGCTCGTCCAGGCGGAGACCGTCACCGCGCTGCAAAACCTTGAAGCCATCTGCGATGTGGATGGCGTGGACGGCGTGTTTATCGGCCCGGCGGATCTGGCAGCGTCGATGGGCCACCGTGGCAATGCAGGCCACCCGGATGTGCAGGCTGCCATCGACAACGCCGTGCGCACGATTGTTGCGTCGGGCAAGGCCGCCGGCACGTTGACGTCCGATGCGGCGCTTGCACGTCACTATCTGGAGCTGGGCTGCACCTTCGTCGCCACCGGTGTTGATATCCTGATGTTCGCCAACGGCGCCCGCAAGCTCGCCCGTGAGTTCATCGCGCCGCAAGGTGCCTGATTCTTCTTCCTCTTCTTACCGGATCTGACATGACCCGCAAGACTTACCGGATCGCCGTGATCCCCGGCGACGGCATCGGCCGCGAAGTGATGCCCGAAGGCCTGCGCGTGCTCGAAGCCGCCGCGCGCCGCTTCGGTATCAGCCTCGAAACCCAGCACATCGACTGGGCCAGTTGTGATTACTACCAGCAGCACGGCACGATGATGCCGGACGACTGGAAGCAGCAACTGCAGGGCATGGACGCCATCCTGTTCGGCGCGGTCGGCTGGCCGGCCACGGTGCCCGATCACGTTTCGCTGTGGGGCTCGCTGCTCAAGTTCCGCCGCGAGTTCGATCAGTACATCAACCTGCGCCCGGTGCGCCTGTTTGAAGGCGTACCGTGCCCGCTGGCCAACCGCAAGCCCGGTGACATTGATTACTACGTCGTGCGCGAGAACACCGAAGGCGAATACACGTCGCTCGGCGGCATCATGTACGAAGGCACCGACCGCGAGATCGTGATCCAGGAGTCGGTCTACTCGCGCAAGGGCGCGGAGCGGCTGCTGAAGTTCGCCTTCGACCTCGCACAGAGCCGCGAGCGCAAGCACGTGACGCTCGCCACCAAGAGCAACGGCATCGCCATCAGCATGCCGTGGTGGGACAAGCGCGCGGATGAAGTCGCGCAAAGCTACCCCGACGTCACGCTGAACAAACAACATATCGACATCCTGACCGCGCGCTTCGTGCTGCAGCCGGGTCGCTTTGATGTGGTGGCCGCCACCAACCTGTTCGGCGACATCCTGTCCGATCTTGGCCCCGCCACCACCGGCACGATCGGCTTGGCACCTTCCGCCAACCTGAATCCCGATCGCACGTTCCCGTCGCTGTTCGAGCCGGTGCACGGCTCGGCGCCGGACATCTATGGCAAGAACATCGCCAACCCGATCGCGATGATCTGGTCGGCGGCGCTGATGCTGGATTTCCTGACCGAAGGCCAGGGCGAAGGGCGCGCCGCGCACGACGCTATCGTCGCGGCCATCGAAGCCGTGTTGAAGGAAGGCCCGCGCACACCGGATCTGGGCGGCACGGCCAACACCACGCAGGTGGGCGAGGCGATTGCCGCGCACCTCGGTTGAGCGGCTTGAAGGAATCGACGATGGCTTTCAGCTTCGACCAACTCCGCCAGACGGGGCTCGTGCGCACCGACAACCTGATCGACGGCCAGTGGGTGGACGGCACCGACGGCGCGCGCTTTGCCGTGACGGACCCCGCCACCGGCAGCCTTATCGCCAACGTGCCTGACAGCAGCGCTGCTGATGCGCGTGCCGCCACCGACGCGGCAGCACGCGCCTTTCCCGCATGGCGCGACACGCTGCCTGCCGAGCGCGCTGCCATCTTGCGCCGCTGGCACGCGGCCATCGTCGCCAATGCCGATGCACTGGGGCGGCTGATTTCTTTGGAGCAGGGCAAGCCGTTTGCCGAAGGGCGCGGCGAGGTCATGTACGGCGCCTCGTACGTCGCCTGGTTTGCCGATGAGGCCACGCGCATCTACGGCGATCTGATTCCGCAGCAGCAGCGCGGCAAGCGCATGAGCGCCGTCAAGGAGCCCGTCGGTATCGTGGCGGCCATCACGCCTTGGAATTTCCCGCTGGCGATGATTGCGCGCAAGATCGCGCCGGCGCTGGCGGCAGGCTGTACCGTTGTCGCCAAGCCGGCGGAAGACACGCCGCTCACGGCGCTGGCACTCGCGCAGCTTGCGCAGGAAGCGGGGCTGCCGCCGGGCGTGCTGAACATGATCTCGGCCTCGCGTGAGCGCGGCATCGAGGCCGTGGCCGGTTGGCTGCAAGACAGCCGCGTGCGCAAGATCACCTTCACGGGCTCGACGCCGGTGGGCAAGTATCTGGCGCGTGAATCTGCCGGCACGCTGAAGAAGCTGTCGCTGGAGCTGGGCGGCAACGCGCCGTTCATCGTGTTTGACGATGCGGACCTCGATGCGGCCATCACGGGTTTGCTGGCGGCCAAGTTCCGCAACGGCGGCCAGACCTGCGTGTGCCCGAATCGCGTCTACGTGCAGGCTGGCGTGTATGAGCGCTTCGGCGCCATGCTCGCCGAGCGGGTTTCCGCGCTGAAAGTCGCACCCGCCACCGATCCGGATGCGCAGATCGGCCCGATGATCAACGCTCGCGCCGTCGACAAGATCGAACGCCACGTGCAGGACGCCGTTGCTAACGGTGCACGCGTACTGGCCGGTGGCAAGCGCTTGCCGGAAGTTGGCGAACACTTCTATGCGCCCACCGTGCTGGCCGACGCCAACAGCAGCATGGCCCTGTGCGGCGAAGAAACGTTCGGCCCCGTTGCGCCGCTGTTCCGCTTTGTCGATGAAGCCGAAGCCGTGCAGGCCGCCAACGACACGCCGTTCGGGCTGGCTTCGTACTTCTACACGCAAGACATCCGCCGCATTGAGCGTGTATCACGCGCGCTGGAAGCGGGCATCGTCGGCATCAATGAAGGCGCGCTTGCCAGCGAGGCGGCGCCCTTTGGCGGCGTGAAGGAATCGGGCTACGGTCGCGAGGGCTCCAAGTACGGGCTCGACGATTATCTGTCGATCAAGTACCTGTGCCAGGGCGGGCTGAACTAGCGCGCTGAATCCCAGAAGCGTTGCGCACGGAACGGGCGAACATCCACGGTGGATGTCTCGCCCGTCATCATTTCTGCAATTAATCGCCCGGTAATCGGCCCCAACGTCAGGCCATGGTGTGCATGGCCGAACGCGAACCACATGTTTGCGTGGTGCGGCGCCGGCCCGATGATCGGCAACATGTCGGGCGTGCATGGGCGGGCGCCCATCCAGGGTTCCGCATCCACCCGTTCTGCAAGCGGAAAGAGCTTGCGGGCGACTGGCTCGACGGCGTCCAGTTGCACGGGCGTCTTGGGCGCATCGCGGTGTGCGAGCTCCGCGCCGGTGGTCAGGCGGATGCCGCGCGCCATCGGCGCCAGCACATAACCGCCGTCGGCATCGAGCACGGGATGGTTCAACTGCGCACCTTGCGCGGGCGCGTAGTGCATGTGGTACCCGCGCTTGACGGCCAGCGGCAGGCTGTAACCCAGCCGCGAAGTGATGACGTCCGCCCAGGGGCCCATGGCGATGACGACGTTGTCAGCGCGCAGCTCTCCTTCCTTGGTTTGCAGCAGCCACGGCGCGTTGGGCGTGAGCGTGTTGGCATCCGCTTCAAACAGGCGGCCGCCGAGTTGCTCGAAGTACTTCGCATAGGCAGTCACCAGCGCGTTGGGGTCGCTCACAGAATCGGCCTCTGTGTAGCGCAGACCGCCCAGCAGCGATGTGTCCAGATGCGGCTCGACCGTGCGCAGGCGCGCAGGGTCGAGCGCTTCAAAGGCGACGCCGTACTCGCGTTGCCAGCGCTCGACGTTGCGCGTTTCCTTGTCCTGCGTGGCCGCGTTGCGGAAGACCTTGATCCAGCCGCTGGGGCGGATCAGCCCTGTGGCGCCGGCGGCTTCGGCCAGCGCGCGGTGCTCACTCACGCTGTGCGCGATGAGCGGTGCATACGCACGTGCAATCGCCGCGTGCCGCGTGGGGTGCGAGTTGCGCCAGTACTGCCACAGAAACGGCAGCAGCCGGGGCAGATCGCCCGGGTGGTAATGCACGTCCGCCGACGTATTGCTCGCATAACGCAACAGCGTCGACAGGTCGCGCGGGAACGCATACGGATACACACCCTCGCGCTGGATCAGCCCGGCATTGCCGAACGACGTCTCAAAGCCCGGTGCACGGCGGTCCACAAGCGCGACGGCGCGCCCGCGTTTCTGCAGATGCACCGCCACCGATACGCCGACAATGCCGGCGCCCAGCACAAGGGTGTCAAAGCGCATGTCGACCGGCTCCTTAACCCTTGGCCAACGCCGTGACGGCGATCTCGACGTCAATGCCTGGGCGCATCAGACCTGACTGCACGCAGGCGCGCGTGGGTGCGTGGCCGGCCGGCACCCAGGCCTCCCAGGCGGCGTTCAGTTCGGCAAAGTACATGGCGTCGGTCAGCCAGATGTTGGCGGAAATCAGTCGCGTCTTGTCCACGCCGGCTTCGGCCAGCAGGGCGTCGATGCGCTCGAGGATGTTGTTGGTCTGCTCCGTCACCGACTTGAAATCGACGTCGGGCACTTGCCCGGCCAGATGCACGATGCCGTTGGCGATCACGATCTGGCTCATGCGGGCGTTGGTGTGGAGGCGTTGGATATCGGTCATGTCGAGGAGGTCGTTGTAGGTTCAGACGGCCGAGGTGCCCATGCCGCTCGTGGCGGCATCGAACACCGGCGGCGCGGTGATGATGGATTGAAGTGCCGGCGTCGGCTGCGTGAGCTTGGCGAGGTCCGGGCGCGGCCGCCGCAGCGTAGCAGACGCGTCGAAAGCCTGCTCAAGCGCGTGCGCCACGGCAAGCGTCTTGCGGTCGCCGTGGAAGGGCCCGACGATCTGCAGGCCGAACGGCATGCCCGCGTGGTCAACACCGCATGGCAATGAGATCGCCGGGTGCGTGGTCAGCGTGACGACGTACGTCAGCGCCAGCCAGCGGTAATAGTTCTCCTGCGCGCGGCCGTCGATGTGCGTGGCATACAGCTCGCTCCACGGAAACGGCGATACCGGCGTCGTCGGCGACAGGATCACGTCGTACTCGCCGAAGGCCGCCTGGAAGCGCTTGAGGATGCGTGTTTGCTCCGCCTGGGCCCACGCGCAGTCAGCGAGCGTCATGGCGGCGCCCAGCTCGTAGTTGGCGCGTGAGTTCGGGCCGATCGAGGCCGGGTCGCGCGTGTAGGCCTCATGCAGGCCAGCGACGAAGCTCTCTGCGCGGATCACGTCAAAGCAGCGATGCACCTCGCCCAGATCGAACTGCACGGGTTCGCACGATTGGAATATCGGCGCGATGGCGGCAATGCGCTCGCGGAAGACCGCGCGGATGCTGGCATCGACATCGCAGCAGCCGAAGTCTTCCGTCCAGCCGACGCGCAGCGAGGACAGGTCGATGGGCGCGGGCGTGGCAAAGCTCAGTGGATCGACGTGAAAGCTGAGCGGATCGCTTGCCGACAGGCCCGCCGTGGCGGCCAGTTGCAGGCAGGCTTCAGCCACTGTGCGCCCCATGGGGCCGACCACCGAAATGGGCGTCCAGCCAAGTTTCTTGCGCGAATTCGGTACCAGCCCCGGCGATGGCCGAAAGCCGACCACACCGCATTTGGATGCCGGAATGCGCAGCGAGCCGCCGGTGTCGGAGCCTGTGCAGACGGGCAGCATGTCGCACGCCAGCGCGGCTGCCGCACCGCCGGACGAACCGCCCGCATTCAGCATCGGGTTGAACGGGTTGCCTGTCGCGCCCCACACAGGGTTGCGCGTGTTGGCGCCAGCACCGAACTCCGGCACGTTGGTCTTTGCCACCAGCACGGCGCCCGCAGCGCGCAAGCGCTCGACCAGCAGTACATCCTGCGTCGGCACATTGCTGCGCGCGGTGGGCGAGCCGTACGTGGTGAGCAGGCCGGCGGTGTCTTCCAGATCCTTCACGCCCAGCGGCAGGCCGTGCAGCAGGCCGAGCGGTTCGCCATTGAGCACGGCGCGCTCGGCTGCGCGGGCGGCGTCGCGGGCCTGGCTGTAGCACGTCGCCGTGATGGCATTCACGGCTGGGTTGATGGTTTCGATCCGCTCGATGCAGGCGTCGAGCAACTCGACGGGCGAGATTTCCTTGGCGCCGATCAGCCGGCGCAGCTCCACTGCAGAACGGCTGACGAGTGTGTCGTTGTGCGACATGAACATTTCCTTTAAAGCGCTTCGCCCGTGCGGTCCCGCAGCCAGATCACCGGCACCAGTGACACCAGGCATGCTGCGGCCACATACCAGGCGGGCGCCAGCGGGTTGCCCGTGCGCTCCACCAGCCAGCTCGCGATGAACGGCGAGAACCCGCCGAAGAACGATGCGCTCACCACATACGTGAGCGCAATGCCGGTGGCGCGCACATGCTTGGGAAACAGCTCCGGGATCATCACCAGCACGGGCACGATCTGTGCGGCCACGAACACCGCCAGCAATGCAGATACCGCGTACAGCGCCAGCGGCGTTGGATGTGCGCCCAGGAAGGCAAACGCCGGGTACACCGCCAGCAGCATGATGATGCGCGAGGTGACCAGCAAGCGCTTGCGGGTGTAGCGATCGGCCAGGCGCCCGGCAATCGGTGCGGCCACAAACAGCACCAGCGAGCTGACCACGCCGGAAGCCACCGCCGCCGTGGGCGACATGTGCAGCGTGCGCACCGCGTGGCTCGGCAGGAAGAACGCGGTGATGTAAACCGACACCGAGCCGCCAAGCTCTGCAAAGGTGCCGAGAATGGTCAGCTTCAGATGCGTGGTCAGCGCGGCCTTGAGCGCGCCCCGCGGTTTGACGTGGCCGGGCGCCGCATCGCGGCGGTCGAGCGTTTCTTCCAGCCGGCGGCGGATCAGCATGCCGGCTGGCGCGGCAAAAATGCCCAGCAGGAATGGCAGCCGCCAGCCCCAGGCGAGCACCGCCTCTTTGGACAGCGTCACGTTGATGAGCGTGGCGACCGCCGCGCCTAGCGCGAGCCCCAGTGCGGTTGCCGCAAAGTTCCAGCTCGCAAAGAACGCCCGCGTGCGGTCGCTGGCGTATTCGACCAGCAGCGTGGTGCCGGGCCCGAATTCGCCGCCCGCTGCAAAGCCCTGCATGAGGCGCGCGGCCAGCACGATCATCGGCGCGAAGATGCCCGCCGTGGCGTACGTGGGTGCCGTGGCGATGAGCGCGCACGACAGCGCCATCATCATGATGGTCAGCACCATCGCCTTCTTGCGGCCAACGCGGTCAGCATAGGCACCGATGATGACGCCGCCCAGCGGCCGCACCACAAAGCCCACGCCAAACACCCCGATCGACAGGAGGAACTGGTTCACCGGCGACGCCGATGGAAAGAACAGTTGCCCGATCTGGATGGCGAAGTAGCTGTAGATCGTGAAATCGTAGAACTCCAGCGCTGTGCCGATGGTGGTGGCGGCAATGACTTGCGTGCGTGACAGCGCGGGGCGGCTGTCGAGGGCGAGTGTCGACACGGGCTGCTCTCCTAGGTTGGAGGCTGGGGAGGGTTTGAGTTATCGTATACGAGAAAAATCAAATTCTCGTATACGAGAAAACCCGGAGACATGCGTGGCATCCAGCGCAAAAGCGGCTATCCAGGCCCATCCAATCGACGAGGCACCGGCGCAGCTCAATCACCAAGAAGTTGGCGCGCGCATTCGCGAGGCACGCAAGGCGCGCGGGCTCACCCTGCAAGAGTTGTCGGAGCGCTCTGGCGTGGCGCTGTCCACCATCTCCAAGGCCGAGCGCGGCGACATTGCATTGACGTATGAAAAGTTCGCCGGGCTGGCGCAGGCGCTCGGGCTGGAGTTCGAGCAACTGCTCGGCCGGCGCCGTACGCCGGATGCCGGACCATTACGTCCGACCTTCACGCCCTCGGGCGGCCAAGTCATCTATGACACGCCGAATTACGAATACGGCATGCTGGCCGACGCGCTGACCGGCAAACGCATGTTGCCGATGCGCGCGCACATCCGGGCGCGCTCGGTCGACGACTTTCCCGATTACATCCGCCACCCCGGCGAGGAATTCGTCTTCGTGCTGGGCGGCGAGATCGAACTGCGCTTCGAAAACGGCGACGCCTTCCGCCTGGCACCCGGCGACAGCCTGTACTTCGACAGCGCAGTCGGGCATGTCTATCTGTCCGTCAGCAAGGAAGACGCCGAGATACTCGCGTGCTGCACCGGCACCGATGTGCGCGAGCTTGGCGACGTGATCTGAGCGGCTCGCTTGCGTAGGGCCCGGCCCGCCAAAACATCCGGCACAGCCTTGCCGTCGGCCACCGCCAGCGTGCCATTGACCAGCACCCAGTGCACGCCCACGGGCGGCAGCCCCGGCTGTTCATAGCTCGCACGGTCGGCGTAGGTGGCGGGGTCGAAGATGACCAGATCAGCAAACTTGCCTGCCTGCACGGTGCCGCGATCTTGATGCCGAAGATCTCAGCGGTGCGTGCGCTGGCTGACCAGACCAGCGAGCGCATTGTGGCCCACATGACATGCAAAAGGTTCGGCCCGGTATGCGGAGCGGACTTGCAGGGCTTCGCGGTGCTGGAGCGCTGGCGCACAGGCGCCAATACAACACTCAGCGTTTTCAATATCTGAATTAAGAACAACTAATCACCCGCAAAGCCTTGCCAGCATTGGATGTAGCAAGACATTGGCAACAATGTGCCGCTGTCCCCACTTTGGAGGGGGGCAACTGACTTCCCCCGGTGACACAATCGCGAAAATTCAGAAGTCATGCTGCGCCACATGCGACGCATGGCGGACCCGGTCGGGGAGCTTCATGCAAGAGAGTTGGATGGCAATTTCGGCGGCGCGCGCACGGGCGCATCGCCTGTACGGCGTGCGCGGCTGGCTCGTGACACTGCTGTGGCTGAACACGCTGCCGGCGCTGGCGATCGTGCTGGCGATGGGCATGATGCTCACGCTCGGCGAGGCCAGCGGTGGGCCAGCCCGGGCGGCGCCGGCGCTGGCCGGGCTCGTCTTTCCGCTGGGGCTCGTCACCCTGGCCTTCCTGCGTGTGCGCTGGTTTCCGATGGTGTGGCTCGGATACGGCGTGCTCCAACTGCTGGCCACGCTGGCCATGAGCGGCGGCATTCATGCGTGGACGACACAAGCCTCCGGCGGTACGGCAGGGCGCATGCCAATCACGCTGCTGCTGGCAGCGGAGGCGCTGCTGCTCATCGGCTCGGCAGCGTACATCTGGTTTTCGCGCCGCGTGCGCGTGACCTATCGGCATGAGGTGCGGCTGACCGATCCTGCTGCGGCACCGGCCGTGTTCGACAAGCCCGCCCCCAATGAAACGCCCTCTGACGCCACCGACCACGCACGCGAACGCGCGGCTTTGCGGCGCGTTGCACAGGAACTGAGTTCCGGGGTGCTGGACACCCGAACCTGGATGCACGTGATGCGGCATCACGCCGACGCCACCGACGGCACCCGCACGGCGGCCTATGTGCGTGCGCGCATGTCAGAGCTGTGTCCGCCGGCGCATGTGCATCCGCCGGTCGTGCGCACGTTGTCGACCGGGCTTGGCGCGCTGCTGGTAAGCCTGCTGGCCGCGGGTGTGCTGATGGCCGCGGTGATTGCGCTGGCGCTGCGCGTGCCCGGCGACGGCACCGATTTGCTTGAACTGCTCGTTGCCGTGGCACTCACGCTGAGCTGGCTGGGTGGCCTCTTTGTTGGCGCGGGTTTCCTGCGCCGCGTTGCCTGACGTCTACCGCGTGGCCGTGGGCGCGGCTGCGGCGTGGTTCCAGTCGCCGCCTACCGCCTTGACGAGAAACACGCTCGTCGTCATCTGCTGGCCAAGAATCTGCACCGCCGTGCGCTGGTTGTTCAACAGCGATTGCTGCGCGGTGATCACGTCCAACGAGGTTGCGAGCCCGCCCTCGTAGCGCACGCTCGCAATGTCGTAGACCTTGCGGGCGCTTTCCACGGCATGGCGCGCCTGGTTTGCCGCACGGTCCAGCGATTGCAGCCCGGCAAGGCCATCTTCCACTTCCTGCAACGCGCCCAGCACCGTCTGCCGGTAGTTGGCGATCGCGCCCTGGTAGGCCGCGTTGGCAAAGTCCACACGCGCTCGCGTGCGGCCGGCGTCGAACACCGTCTGGGCGATCTGTGTGCCGAACGACCACAGCAGCGTGGGCGCAGAGAACAGCAGCGCCAGATCGCGGCTTTCCCAACCGGCGCCGCCGTTGAGCATCACGCTCGGGAAGAACGCAGCGCGTGCCACGCCCACCTGCGCGTTGGCGGCAGCAGCGCCCCGTTCAGCCGCTGCTACGTCTGGGCGGCGTTCGATCACGTCGGAGGGCAGCGCCACCGGAATCTGCGGCGCCGTGCCTGCAAGTGGCGCGGGGGCGAGATGGAAGGCCGGGGCCGGTGTACCGACCAGCGTCGCCAGCGCGTGTTCGTACTGCGCGCGTTGCTTGGTCAGCAGTTCGGCCTGCGTGGCGGTGCTGTCCACCAGCGCCTGTTGCTGCGCCAGATCGAGCCCCGACGCCACGCCGTCCTGGTGCCGCGAGGTAACAAAATCGAGCGCCTTGCGCTGCAGCGCCAGACCTTCCTGCACCACGGCGATTTCCGCATCGGTTTCGCGCAGGTTGTACCAGGTGGTGGCGACCTGCGCGGCAAGCAGCAGGCGGAAATTCTCGAGATTGGCGCCGGCCTGCTCTTCACTGGCGGCGGCGTTGGCGACGGTATTGCGCACGCGGCCGAACAGATCGGCTTCATAGCTCGCGTCGGCGCGCAGGACGAAATCGCTCTGCACCGTTGACATCGTTGGGCTCGTGTACGACGAGAGCGGCCGTTCCGACGACGTGCGCGTACGCGTGTCGTTGTTGGTGGCCGTGATGGTCGGCAACAGGCTTGCGCGGGCCACGCGCGTCTGAGCCTGCGCCTGCTCCAGGTTCGACAACGCAACCTTGAGCGATTGGTTGTGCGCCAGCGCCTGCGTGACGAGCTTGTCGAGCTGCGGATCGTTGAAGCGCTGCCACCATGGCCCTTTGGGCGCGGCGTCGGCGGGTTGCGCGGCGCGCCAGGGCGCTTCGGTCTGCCAGTGCGCGGGCACGTCCATGGCCGGGCGCTCGTAGGTCGGCGCGAGCGAGCAGCCGGCCAGCGCGGCGATCATCGATGCCGCCAGCGTGGTGGTGCGCAACCGGGTCATGATGCGTGCGGCGCAGACGCCGCGGGCGCTGATGCCGGGGCCGGCGTGACGATGGTGACCGCTTCGCCCTGCTCGATGGAATCGGCCGGGTTGAGGATCAGCGCGTCCGTCGCCTTCAGGCCGGAGATGATTTCTACCGTACGGCCGTAGTCGCGTCCGATGGTGACGGGGCGCAGGTCGACGTGGCCGTTTTCTGCCACGGCGATGCGCGGGCCTTCCTTGCGGAAGAGCAGCGTGTTGGTCGGCACCGTGAATGCAACCGGTGCGTCTGCCTTCGCGCTGGCGCCGGCTTCGTCGCCGGTGGCTTTGCCCTTGATGGCGACCTGCACATAGGCGCCGGGCAGCAGCCGCCCGTCCTTGTTGGGCAGCTGCACTTCCACCTGCATGGTGCGCGTGGTGGCGTCGATGGCGCCGGAGGCGCGCGCGATGGTGCCGTGGAAGGTCTGGCCCGGCAGCTCGGCCAGCGTCACGGCCACGTCCTGCCCGACCTTCACCTGTTGCGAATACGCCTGCGGCACATAGAGGTAGATGCGCAGCGGATCGGTCTGCGCAAGCGTAAACAGCTCGCGGTTGGCGCCCGCGTTGCCGGCGTTGACCAACGCGCCGACATCGACATTGCGCTTGGTCACCACGCCCGCAAACGGGGCCACCACGCGGCGGAAGCCTTGCAGTTCCTGCAGGCGGCGCACGTTGGCTTCTCCGGCAGCCAGGTCGGCCTGGGCCTGGTTGGCGGCGCTGGTGCGCTCGTCCAGTTCCTGTTGCGAGACGGCGTCTTTCTGGCGCAGGTTCTGCCAGCGCGTGAGCGAGGTCTGCGCCAGTGCCTTGCGTGCGGCGGCCTGGTTGCGCGTGGCCTGCGCCTGGTTCAGTTCCTGGTCCACTTCCGGCGTGTCCAGCAGCGCCAGCACTTCGCCCTTGTCGACGTGCGCACCAATGTCTTTGAACCACCGCAGCACGTAACCGCTGGTGCGCGCATAGATGGGCGATTCAACGTAGCCCTGCAGCGTGCCTGGCAGCGTCAGTTCGCGATTGGTGTGGGCCGGTTTGGGGGCGATGGTGGTGACGTAGCGGCTGGTCTGCGCGTTCACCTGCCGCTCCAGCGCATGCGCGTTGTAATAGCGGCCGACCAGCGTGCGCGCAGCGCCCAGCGCCAGCACCACCACCACGGCAATCACGACCCAGCGTGCGCGGCGCATGGCGGGGCCGCGGTCGACCTGTTCGATCGGGTCCACCGTGACGACGTGGTGCGGCGGGCCGCCTGCGAGGTGCCCTGAATGCGACCCAGAATGCGGCCCAGAATGGGCACCGGATGTTTGTTCAGACATGTCCTTCGCTTCCCCGCAAATCGTGACTACGCCGGGCGGCGCGCCGCTGCAATCTGTTGTGCACGCTGGCAAACACCACCGGAACAAAGAAGAGGGTCGAGACGGTCGCAAACAGCAGACCGCCGATCACCGCGCGCCCAAGCGGCGCGTTCTGTTCTGCGCCTTCGCCCAGGCCCAATGCCATGGGCACCATGCCGATGATCATCGCCAGGGCCGTCATCAGCACCGGGCGCAGGCGCGTGGCACCCGCTTCCAGCGCCGCCTGCACAGGCGCAATGCCTTCGGCCAATCGCTCACGCGCAAACGAGATCAACAGAATCGAGTTGGCCGTCGCCACGCCCATCGTCATGATCGCGCCCGTGAGTGAGGGCACCGACAGCGTGGTCCCCGTCACGAACAGCATCCAGGCGATGCCCGCAAGCGCTGCCGGCAGTGCAGTCACGATGATGAGTGGGTCGATCCACGACTGGAAGTTCACGACGATCAGCAGGTACACCAACACGATCGCCATCACCAGCCCCACACCCAGGCCGAGGAACGACGATTCCATCGTCTGCACCTGGCCGCGAATCGTCACCTGCGCGCCGCGCGGCAGTTTGGGGCGGATGTCGTCAACGGCCTTCTGCACTTCCTTGGCGACGGCGCCCAGGTCGCGGCCCTGCACGGCGGCATACACGTCTACCACGGGGGTGATGTTGAAATGCGAGACGACCTGCGGTTGCACGGCAGGGCTTACCTGCACAAGATTGCCCAGCAGTTGCGGGCCGCCCGCCTGTGCGGTGCCACCGCGCGAGCCCGCCACCGGCGTGCGCAGCAGCGCGTCAAGGGAGTCGACGCGGTACTGAGGGCTCGTCACGGCCACCTGGTACACCACGCCGTTAATCGGGTTCAACCAGAACGTGGGCGAGGTCTGGAAGCTCGAGCTGAGCGACACCAGCAGGTTCTGCGCCACGTCGCGCCCTTCCAGGCCCACCTGCTGGATGCGGGTGCGGTCCATGTTCAAGGCCAGCGTGGGCTGGTCGAAGCGCTGGTGCACATGTGTATCCACCGCGCCCGGAATCTGCTTGATGCGGTTGGCCAGCATGCCCGCGAGCTGCTTGTTGGTGGCCACGTCGGCGCCCGAGAACTGCACGTCGATGGCCGACGGCAGGCCGAAGTTCAGGATCTGGCTGACGATGTCTGCGGGCTGGAAGGCGAATTCCACGCCCGGGAACCGTTTCGGCAGTTCTTCGCGCAGGCGGCGGATGTATTCGGCGCTGGGTTTGCGCTCGCCTTTGTGCAGGGCGATCAGGATTTCGCCGTCAAGCGTGCCGATGGTGCCTGCGTTGCTGTATGACAGGTTGATACCGGAGTTGGGCACGCCCAGGTTGTCGAGGATGGTCGACAGCTCTTTCTTGGGAATGATTTGCCGGATGGTGGTTTCCACCTCGTCGGCCAGGCGCGCTGTCTCTTCAATGCGCATGCCCGATGGTGCCCGCATGTGCAGGCGAATCTGGCCCGCATCCACATCGGGGAAGAAATCGCGGCCGAGCACCAGGAACAGCGCACACGACGCCACGCAGAAGCCCAGGAACGACAGCGCAAACACGCGGCGGCGCTCCAGCAACCCGCCGAGGATGGCGGCGTAGTTGCCGCGCATGTGCTCGAACTGCGTGTTGAACGCCCGGTAGATGCGGCCGAACGTGCTCGGTTTTGCGTCGGCTTTCTTGGCGTCTTGCGTGTGCCCGGTCATGAGCATCATCACCAGCGTCGGCACCAGCGTGCGCGACAGCACATACGACGCCAGCATGGCGAAGATCACCGCTTCGGCCATCGGCACGAACAGGTAGCGCGCCACGCCTGTGAGGAAGAACATCGGCACGAAGACGATGCAGATGCAGAGGGTCGACACGAAGGCCGGCACGGCAATCTCGGCGGCGCCGTCCAGGATGGCGGTGACGGGCTCCTTGCCTTCGTGCAGATGGCGCTCGATGTTTTCGATGGTGACGGTGGCATCGTCCACCAGAATCCCGACCGCGAGCGCCAGGCCGCCGAGGGTCATCAGGTTGATGGTCTCGCCCAGCAGATGCAGCACGATGATCGACGACAGGATCGACAGCGGAATCGACACCGCAATGATGGCCGTGCTGCGCCAGTTGCCGAGGAACAGCAGGATCATGGCGGCCGTCAGGCACGCGGCGATGAGCGCCTCGCGAATCACGCCTTCAATGGCCGCTTTCACGAACAGCGACTGGTCGAACAGCGGCGTGATCTTGATGTCTTGCGGAAGCGCCGCCGCGGCGGTGGGCAGCAGCTTGTAGATGTTGCTGACGATATCCAGCGTCGATGCACCGCCGTTCTTCAGGATGGACAGCAGCACACCGCGCTGGCCGTCCTGGCGCACCACGTTGGTCTGCGGCGAGAAACCGTCTCGCACATGGGCTACGTCGCCCAGGTAGAGCGTGGCGCCGTTGCTGGTCTTGACCGGAATGGCGTTGAGCGCGGCGATGCTGCCGGGCGTGCCGTTGAGCGTGACGCCGTATTCGGTGGCGTCGATCTTTTGCGTGCCGGCCGGCAGGATGAGGTTCTGCGCGCCCACCGCGTTGACGATGTCCACGGGCGTCAGGCCCTGCGCCAGGAGCTTCTGCGTGTCGAGATCGACCGTGATCTGCCGGCTCTTGCCACCATACGGGAACGGCACGGCGATGCCGGGCACCGTAATCAGGCGCGGGCGCAGGAAGTTCAGCGCCGCATCATTGAGTTCCTGTTCCGACAGCGTGTTGCTCGACAGGCCCAACTGCAGGATCGGAATGCTCGACGCCGAATACTTGATGATCAGCGGCGGAGTCGTCCCCGGTGGCAACTGCCGCACCTGCGCTTGCGACACTGAAACGATCTGCGCCAGCGCGGTCTGGATGTTGGCCGTCGGCTGGAAGAACACCTTGACGATCGAGATGCCGTTCAACGATTGCGATTCGATGTGCTCGATGTCGTTGACGGTGGTCGTCAGGCTGCGCTCCGTGACTGACACGATGCGGTCGGCCATCTCCTTGGCAGGCAGGCCGTTGTAGTTCCAGATGATGCTGACGACCGGAATGTCGATTTCCGGAAAGATGTCCGTGGGCGTACGCATGAGCGTAAACGGCGTCGCCAGCAGGATCAGCAGGGCGAGGACGATGAACGTCAGCGGCCTTCGCAGCGCGAGTTGGACAATCCACATGGAGGCGTTTCAGAACCGCGGTGCGTTGAAGGAGGGGGCGAAGGCCGCTCGAACGGCGGCGACCAGCCATTCTATCGCCGAGGGGTGTCGATCAGAATGTTCCTATGATCAGACTTTATTACATTGAATAACGGCGGCGGCCGGGGCAACTGAAGGCGCCCGCTCAGCGCAGATTCCGCCCACATTGCAGCAGCAGATCGTGCAGCAATGCCGCGTGCGCGACGTCGATTCCCTGCAACATTTCCTTCTCCAGCCGGCTGACGGCCTCGTCGCACAGCGCCAGCAGCGCGAGCGCTTCATCGGTCAGGCCTAGCATGACGATGCGGCCGTGCGTCGGATCGGGCGTGCGCGTCACCCAGCCCCGCGCCTCCATCGTCTTCACCACTTCATTGGCCGATTGCGGCGACATGAACGAGCGTTCCGCCAGTTGCGCGTTCGACAGGCTGCCGCGCGCGTGCAGCACAGACAGCGCGGTGAACTGCGGCACCGTCAGCCCATGCGGCGCCAGCGCCTCGCCAAGGCGGCGCTTGACGATGCGGTCGGTGCGGCCGATCAGGTAGGGCAGTCGGGCAGACGTTGCCGGGGCGCCCTCGTGCGCGGGCTGAGGTGTATTGCGTTTGGTTCTTGTGGCCGCCATGGATGTGAGTGGGTGTGCACCTTTGCAGATGCGCACATTCTGCTACGTGTCGTTCGGATCAGGGTTTACGGCAATGATAATCTCCTTGTGATATCAGGCTACCTGATATTAAATGGGCACCAAGCTGAGACGCGCCGCACTTCAGGCGGCGGGAGTTTCGAAGCAAGCCGACAGATCAAGGAGATGGAAATGGCTGATTACCAAGGACGCTGGCAGACCGTGGACGTGAAGGTGGACCAGGGCATTGCATGGGTGACGTTCAACCGCCCCGAGAAGCGCAACGCAATGAGCCCGACGCTCAACGCGGAAATGATCCAGGTGCTCGAAGCGCTGGAGCTGGATGCCGATGCCAAGGTGCTGGTGCTGACCGGCGCGGGCGATGCCTGGACTGCGGGCATGGACCTGAAGGAATACTTCCGCGAAGTGGACGCGGGCCCCGAGATCCTGCAGGAGAAGATCCGCCGCGACGCCTGCCAGTGGCAATGGAAGCTCTTGCGCATGTACGCCAAGCCGACCATCGCGATGGTCAACGGCTGGTGCTTCGGTGGCGGGTTCTCGCCGCTGGTGGCGTGCGATCTGGCGATTGCCGCAGACGAGGCCACCTTCGGCCTGTCGGAAATCAACTGGGGCATCCCGCCGGGCAACCTCGTCAGCAAGGCGATGGCGGATACCGTCGGCCACCGCCAGGCGCTCTACTACATCATGACCGGCGAGACCTTCACCGGCCAGCAGGCCGCCGCCATGGGCCTCGTCAACGAGAGCGTGCCGCGTGCCCATCTGCGCGCCCGCACCGTGGCGATTGCTGAGAAGCTGCTGGAAAAGAACCCGGTGGTGCTGCGTGCCGCCAAGCACGGCTTCAAGCGTAGCCGCGAGCTGACCTGGGAGCAGAACGAGGACTATCTGTACGCCAAGCTTGACCAGGCCACGCTGCGGGACCCGGAGGGCGGCCGCGAGCAGGGCCTGAAGCAGTTCCTGGACGACAAGTCGATCAAGCCGGGCCTGCAGGCATACAAGCGCGCCTGACCCGCTCCCTCCAACGCCCCCGGAGACGAACCCATGCCTGACGTGACTCAGCTTGTGACCCTGCTGATCGGCGGTCAAAGCCGGCCAGCCGCAAACGGTGCCACCTTCGAGCGCCGCAACCCAGTCAACGACGCGGTCGCCTCGCGCGCGGCGGCTGCCACGCTGGAGGATGCGGACGCCGCCGTGCAGGCCGCCGCCGATGCATTCCCCGCGTGGGCAGCCCTGCCGCCGGGTGAGCGCCGCAAGCGCTTGCTCAAGGCGGCCGACTTGATGGACCAGCACACCGAGACGTTCATTCGTGCAGGCGCGGCCGAAACCGGCGCCAGCCCCAACTGGATCGGCTTCAACGTCATGCTGGCGGCCAACATGCTGCGCGAAGCTGCCTCCATGACCACGCAGATCGACGGCAGCGTCATCCCGTCGGATATGCCGGGCAACTTTGCGATGGCCGTGCGCCAGCCGTGCGGCGTGGTGCTCGGCATTGCGCCGTGGAACGCGCCGGTGATCCTGGGCACGCGCGCGCTGGCGATGCCGCTGGCGTGCGGTAACACGGTCGTGCTCAAGGCATCGGAGATGTGTCCGGGCGTGCACCGGCTGATCGGCACCGTGCTGCAAGAGGCTGGTCTGGGCGATGGCGTGGTCAACGTGGTGAGCAACGCGCCGGCCGATGCGGCCCAGGTGGTGGAACGCCTGATCGCGCATCCGGCCGTGCGGCGTGTGAACTTCACAGGCTCGACGCACGTGGGACGCATCATTGCGCAGCACGCCGCGCGGCATCTCAAGCCAGCGTTGCTGGAGCTGGGCGGCAAAGCGCCGGTGCTGGTGCTGGACGATGCAGACCTGGATGCTGCGGTGGATGCGATTGCCTTCGGCGCGTTCTTCAACCAGGGCCAGATCTGCATGTCGACCGAACGCGTCATCGTCGATCGCAAGGTTGCCGATGCCCTCGTCGACAAGCTGGCCGCCAAGGCGCGCACGCTTCGCGCGGGTGACCCGACCGACGCCACCGCGCAACTGGGCGCGATGGTGAGCGTGGATGCGGCCAAGCGCGTGCAGGCGCTGGTGGAAGATGCCCGCGCCCACGGCGCTGCGCTGCCCGTGGGGTTGCACATGGATGGCGCCATCGTGCAGCCGGCCATTGTGGATGGCGTGACGCCTGCCATGCGGTTGTATAACGAGGAATCGTTTGGCCCCGTGGTGACGGTGGCGCGCGTGGACGGCGATGAAGAGGCGATCCGCTTGGCCAACGACAGCGAATACGGCTTGTCGGCCGCCGTGTTCAGCCGCGATGTGTCGCGCGCCATGCGGGTTGCGCAGCGCATCGAATCGGGCATCTGCCACATCAACGGCCCCACCGTGCACGATGAGGCGCAGATGCCGTTTGGCGGCGTGAAGAGCAGCGGCTATGGCCGGTTTGGCGGCAAGGCGTCGATTGCGGAATTTACCGAGCTGCGCTGGATCACTTTGCAGAATACGCCGCGCCACTATCCGATTTAACCGATCTGAAGTTCGGCAGCCGCCCACCACAACCATAAAACGGGCGGCGCATTCAGGAGACAAGACGTGAATCACGTCGAAATGCAGGCTCAAGGCCGGCAGGTTCAACCCGGGCATCACACGCCGCCCCCGGCAGGTGTGCCAAATCACCCATACAGGCAGGTCGCCGTGAGCGATGCCCCTGCGCGTTGCGAGACGGACGAGCGCGACGCCACCGTCTGGCACGTGCGCAATACCGAGGCGCTTGCCGAGCATCCGCAACGCATGACCGACTGCCTGGTCGCGGGCGCGCACCGCCACCCGGATCGTGTGCTGGCAGCACGTCGAGGGGCAGACGGCGCGTGGATCAAGCTGACGTATCGCGAGATGCTCGAGCGTACCCGAGCCATCGGCCAGGCGTTGCTGGATCGCGGTGTCTCCACCGAGCGCCCGCTGGCGATTCTGTCCGGCAATGATCTTGAGCATCTGCAGCTGGCGCTGGGTGCGATGTGGGCGGGCGTGCCGTATGCGCCGGTGTCGCCGCCGTATGCGTTGGTGTCGACGGATTTTGGCAAGCTGCGCCACGTGTTTGACGTGCTGACGCCGGGGCTCGTCTATGCGGCAGATGGCGCGGCCTTCGCCAAAGCCATCGATGCGGTGGTGCCGGAGGGCGTGGAGGTCATCACGCGCGACGGCGTACTGCCTGGCCGCACCGCCACGGCGTTCGACACATTGCTGCAGACGCCTGTAACGACCGCGGACGCCGCGCAGGCCGCAACCGGCCCCGATACGCTGGTGAAGGTGCTCTTCACCTCCGGCTCGACACGCGCGCCCAAGGCTGTGCCGACCACGCACCGCATGCTGTGCAGCAACCAGCAGATGCTGCGCCAGACCATTCCCGAATTTGCCAAGGAGCCGCCGGTGCTGGTGGACTGGCTGCCCTGGAACCACACCTTTGGCGGCAGCCACAACGTCGGCATCGTGCTTTACAACGGCGGCACGCTGTATATCGATGACGGCCGCCCCGTGCCGGGCAAATTCGACGAGACCCTGCGCAACCTGCACGAGATTGCGCCCACCGCGTATTTCAACGTGCCCAAGGGGTGGGAAGAACTCGCGCTGGCGCTGGAACGGGACCCGGCCCTGCGCGAGACCTTCTTCTCGCGCGTGAAGCTCTACTTCTTTGGTGGCGCCGGGCTGTCGCAAGAGGCATGGGACAGGCTGGAGCGCGTGACCGGCCAGCACTGCGGCGAGCGCATTCGCATCATGGCCGGGCTGGGCATGACCGAGACCTCGCCGTGCTGCCTGTTCACCACCGCGCCGATCATGCGCTCCGGCTATGTCGGTACGCCGGCGCCGGGGTGTGAGCTCAAGCTCGTGCCGGTGGGCGACAAGCTGGAGGCGCGCTTTCGCGGGCCGCACGTCATGCGTGGCTACTGGCGCCTAGGCGAGGAGCCCGCCGCCCCGGTCTTCGACGAAGACGGCTATTACTGCAGCGGCGACGCGCTGCGTTTCTACGATCCGGAGCACCCCGAGAAAGGCCTCGTCTTCGATGGCCGCATCGCGGAGGACTTCAAGCTCAGCTCCGGCACCTTCGTGAGCGTGGGGCCACTGCGTGCCCGCGTGATTGCGGGGGGCGCGCCGTACGTGCAGGACGTGGTGATTGCCGGCATGAACCGCGACGACATCGGCTTGTTGGTGTTTCCGCAAATGGAGCGATGCCGCGGCTTGTCTGGCCTGCCGCCCACCGCAAGTGTGGCCGAGGTGCTGGCCGCCCCCGCCGTGCATGCCGCGTTTTCGGCGCTGCTGCATGAACTGAATGCCACCGCCACCGGCAGCGCCACGCGCGTGGCGCGGCTGCTCTTGCTTGACGCGCCGCCGTCGCTGGACCGTGGCGAGATCACAGACAAGGGCACGCTCAACCAGCGTGCCGTGCTTAGCCACCGTGCAGAGCGGGTCGACACGCTGTATCGCGATGGCGATCCCGCTGTGATCCGCGCGGGCTGATCCCAACGCAGCAATACGACCAACCGGCAAAGACTGGTTCATCCACCCAGGAGGAGACTCATGAAGACCGTCATGTCACGGGGCATGGCGCTGGCCGCGCTCGCCCTCGCGTTGAGCTGCGCCGGCTGCAACGACGACAGCACAGGCGACGCATCAACGTCGCAAGCATCGCAACTGCCACAACTCACGCCTGCCACCGGTTTGAATCTCGCCACCGCGTGCGAGAGCTTTGCCGGCAAGCTGAGTTTTGCCAACACCAGCATCACCGCCATCTCCACCGTGGCGGCAGGCACATTGAGCGTGGGCGGCAACGCCGTGCCCGAGCATTGCCTGATCACCGGAACCATGAACACCCGCGTGAGCCCGGTAGACGGCAAGACTTACGCCATCGGTTTTGAAATGCGCCTGCCCAAGGCGTGGAACGGTCGCTTCTTCTATCAGGCCAACGGCGGGCTGGATGGCTCGGTGGCCACTGCGTTGGGCGCGTTGGGTGGCGGGCCGGTCAGCAGTGCGCTGGGCTCGGGGTTTGCCGTGATCAGTTCGGATGCCGGGCATAGCGGCAGCCAGGTGCCGCTGTTCGGGCGCGACCCGCAGGCGCGCCTCGATTACGGCTACAACGCCGTCGCGACGCTCACGCCGATGGCCAAGTCGATGATCGCGCAGGTGTACGGCAAGACGCCGGACCGCAGCTACTTTGGCGGGTGCTCCAACGGCGGGCGCCATGCGATGGTGGCCGCCGCACGGTCGGCCAATGCGTACGACGGCATCGTGGCCGGCGACCCGGGCTTCCATCTGCCCAAGGCGGCCATCAACGAGGTGTACAGCGCGCAGCAACTGGCGACGGTGGCCACGGCCAACACCGGCGCCGGCTTTCCGGATATCACCACGTCCCTGAGCGCAACGGAGCGCGCCATGGTGGCCAGCCACGTGCTCGCCAAGTGCGATGCGCTGGATGGCACAGCCGACGGCATGATCAACAACCTCAAGGCGTGCCAGACCGCATTCAGCCTCGCCAACGATGTGCCGACCTGCACCGGCGCACGTGACGGCACCTGCCTGACCGCCGCGCAGAAGACCGTGATGACCAATCTGTTTGCCGGCGCGCACAACAGCGCAGGGCAGGCGTTGTACTCGGGCTTTTCGTTTGACGCCGGCATCAGCGGCAGCAACTGGGCGGCCTGGAAGCAGGGCAACTCGATCCAGCTCGACCCGGCAGCGCTGGCGTTCGTGTTTACGACCACACCGCAGCCGGCGTCCGCCATCACGTCACTCACCGCGTATGGCCTGGCGTTCAACATGGACACCGACGCGCCGAAGATCTTCGCCACCGACGCCACGTACACCGAATCCGCCTGGTCGTTCATGACGCCGCCCGATGAGACCAACCTCGGCACGCTCAAGGGGCGCGGCGCCAAGCTGATGGTCTATCACGGCACGAGCGACCCCGTGTTCTCGTCCGACGACACGACCGACTGGTACCAGCGCCTGGCAGCCGCCAACGGCGGCGATGCCAGCAACTTCGCGCGGTTCTATCCGGTGCCCGGCATGAACCACTGCGCGGGCGGCCCGACCGCCGACCAGTTCGACATGCTCACGCCGCTGGTGGCCTGGGTGGAACACGGCGTGGCGCCCGACAGCGTGGTCGCCACGGCGCGCGGCCCTGCCAACGCCGTGCCCAATACCGAAGTGCCCAGCGATTGGAATTCCGCTGGCCACGACCGCACACGCCCCCTGTGCGCATACCCGAAGAACGCCCGTTATACGGGCACCGGCAACATCAACGACGCCTCGAGCTTCAGTTGCCAATGACGGCCGCCCAACATCCGGAAGGAGATGCCATGCAAACCACCACCACGACATTGACCCGGGAGAACGTTGGCCCCGGTGTCGCCATGACCCTCGGGCTGTGCTTCATCGTTGCGCTGCTTGAGGGGCTCGATCTGCAATCCATCGGTGTGGCCGCGCCGCGCATGGCGCGCGAGTTCGGCCTATCGGTCGGGCAGATGGGCCTGGCTTTCAGTGCCGGCACGTTCGGCCTGTTGCCGGGCGCCATGCTGGGCGGCCGCCTGGCCGACCGCATCGGCCGCAAGCGGGTGCTGATCCTGGCCACGGCGCTGTTTGGCATTTTTTCGATCGCCACCGCGCACGTGTGGGATTTCAACAGCCTGTTGATGATCCGCGTGGCCACCGGTATCGGCCTGGGTGCCGCCATGCCCAACCTGATCGCGCTGTGTGCTGAGGCAGTACCCACACGCCTGCGCAACACCGCCGTGAGCATCATGTATTGCGGCATCCCGTTTGGCGGCGCTATCGCCGCGGTGGTCGGCATGTTGAGCGCGGGCGATTCCGGCTGGCGCCACATCTTCTACGTGGGCGGCTTCGGCCCGCTGGTGGTGGTGCCGCTGCTGCTGACGCTGCAGGAATCGCGCCGGTTCGACGGCGCACAGCGTGGTGCCATTCAGCCGCCGCCCGTGTCATGGGCACTGTTTGGCGAGCGCCGCACGACCGCCACGCTGTTCCTTTGGGTCAGCTATTTCTTCACGCTGATCGTGCTGTATTTCCTGCTCAACTGGCTGCCTTCGCTGATGGCCGCTCAGGGGCTGAGCCGGCCGCAGGTGGGCATGGTGCAGATCCTGTTCAACATCGGTGGCGGTGCGGGTGCGTTGGGTATCGGCATGCTGATGGACGCGGCGCGCCCGCGCTGGGTGGTGTCCGGCATGTATGTCGGCATCATCGCGGCGCTGTCGTTGCTGGCCGCTGCGGGCGGCATGGCGTCGATGTCGGCGGGGGCCTTCATGGCCGGGCTGTTTGTGATCGGCGCGCAGTCGGTGCTGTATGCGCTGGCGGCAGCCTACTACCCGACCGTCGTGCGCGGTACCGGCGTGGGCGCGGCGGTGGCGGTGGGCCGGCTGGGCTCGATCGCCGGGCCGCTGCTGGCGGGCCAGCTGCTTGCGATGGGGCAGCACGCCACCACCATCATCGGCGCGAGCATCCCCGTCACCGTTGTTGCGGCGCTGGCGGCGTTGCTGCTGCTCAAGCGGCCGCGCGTGCAGGACTGACATAGCGGTTCTTCTTTCTCGCGCCGTCCGCCCGGATGGCGCCTTCCATGCATTCCAAACTGCCGGCTCGCCAGACATGGGGGGCGGGACCGGCTCGACCCTAGGAGGGGCCCCACATGCAAACCACCACCTTGCGCACGCACTGTCTCGCACTGGCAGCGGCTACGTGCGCACTCGCCAGCGGCACCGCGAACGCCCAGAGCGTCACGCTTTACGGCCTGATCGACACCGGCATTGAATACGTGAGCCATGCCAATGCCAACGGCAATGGCCTCACGCGCATCCCCTCCGTGACGGGAACGCTGCCTTCGCGCTGGGGCCTGCGCGGCGCTGAAGACCTGGGCAACGGCATGAAGGCCGTGTTCACGCTGGAAAGCGGTTTCAACACCGACACCGGCACCTCCGGCCAGGGCGGTCGTCTCTTCGGCCGGCAGGCGTGGGTCGGGCTCGCAAGCGATTACGGCACCGTCACGCTGGGCAGGCAGTACAGCATGGTGTTTCTGTCGCTGGCCGATGCTGACATTCTCGGCCCCAGCCAATATGCCATCGGGTCACTGGATGCCTACATTCCGAACGCACGTACCGACAACACGATCGCCTACAAGGGCACCTTCAGCGGCCTCACGGTGGGCGCCACGTATTCGTTCGGCCGCGATGCGGCGGGCGGTGTGCCGGCGTCCGGCACCTGTGCGGGAGAGGTAGCGGGCAATGCATCGGCGTGCCGCGCCATGTCGGCCATGGTGAAGTACGACGCTGCCACCTTTGGTGTGGCCGGCGCCTACGAAGAGCAGCGCGGCGGCACCGGAGCCACTGCATCGTTCTTCAACGGCAGCGCGCCCATCGCGTTCAGCGATGCGGGTGACAAGGACCGCCGCATCGTCGCCAACGGCTACGTGAAACTCGGCAACGCCAAGCTTGGCGTCGGCTGGATCGGCCGCCACCTGCAAGCCGCGGCTGGCGACGTGCGCTCCAACCTGTACTTCGTCAACGGCAGCTATCCGCTAACGGGTGCGCTCACGCTGGATGCCGGCCTGCTCCGTATCGTCAATGCCGATCAGAGCCGTAGCGCAACGATGGCCGTGTTGCGCGGCGTCTATGCGTTGTCAAAGCGCACTGCGCTGTACGCGCAGACGGGCTATCTCTGGAACAGCGCCAACGCGCAGTATTCCGTCAGTGGCGGAGGGGGCGGCACCACGCCCGCCAAGGGCGTGAACCAGCTCGGCGCGATGGTTGGGATGCGGACGGCGTTTTGATGATGTGGAAGGGGGGGAGCACCGTCACCCCGTCACCCATTGACGATCTCCCCCCCATTCGGATGCAGCGTCTGCCCCGTCATATAGCTCGCATCGGCAGACGCGAGAAAGATGTAGCAGGGGGCCACTTCATCCGGCTGCCCGGCCCGGCCCAATGGCTCCTTGCTGCCAAACTTGGCGACCTGCTCGGCATCGAAGGTGGATGGGATCAACGGTGTCCAGATCGGCCCCGGTGCCACGGCGTTTACCAGGATGCCCTTGTCCGCCAATTGCTGCGCCAGTGAGCGCGTGAACGCCACGATCGCGCCCTTGGTGGCGGCGTAGTCCACGAGGTGCCCGCTGCCGCGAAACGCCGTGACCGACGTTGTCGTGATGATGCGCGCGCCTTCATGCAAGTGCGGTAGCGCCGCTCGCATCAAATAGAACATCGCAAAGACGTTAGTGCGGAACGTGCGCTCCAGTTGCACGGCATCGATGTCGGCCAGGCTCTGCTGCGGATGCTGTTCTGCTGCATTGCTGACCACGATGTCGATCTTGCCGAACATGGCCGCCGCCTGCGTGACCACCGCGCGGGCATGCGCTTCGTCGCCCAGGTCGCCGGCAATGGCTTCGCAGCGACGGCCGGTCGCGCGTACGAGGCGGCAGGTCTGGTTGGCATCGTCGTGTTCGTCCAGGTAGGCGATCAGCACGTCGGCGCCTTCCTTGGCGAAGCCGATGGCGACGGCGCGTCCGATGCCGCTGTCGCCGCCCGTGACGATGGCCACCTTGTCGGCCAGCTTGCCGCTGCCGACGTAATCCTCCATCTCTGCGCGGGGATGCGGCGTCATGTCGCCCTCGGTGCCGGGCTGGCGGTCCTGATGCTGTGGTGGTTGCTGCTGTGGCTGGTCGGGCATGGCGGGCTCGCTATGAAAGAGTGGATACACGGCTTTCAGCACGCGGCATGCCATTGCGCTCGAACGTGGCTTGGGGTGCACTCTCGCGCGCATGCCCTGCGGCACGCCGCTTGCTCTGCTGGTGGAACAGACTCCACATCGACGACGGGAGGCGCCATGGACACGCTGCTGTTCCTGTTTGGCGAAGGCAAGGATCTCAACCCGCTGCAAACCGCGATGCGCGCGGTCGTTGTGTTCGCCATCGGGCTGGCGCTGGTGCGTCTGTCGGGCCGACGCTCGTTCGGGCAGCGTGCGCCGTTCGACTTCGTTGTCGCCGTGCTGCTCGGGGCGACGCTGAGTCGCGCGATTGTCGGGGCCTCGCCGTTTGTGGCCACGGTGTCGGCCTCGCTCGCGCTGGTGGCCGTGCACCGCCTGCTGGGCTGGGCCTGCGTGCGGCTGCCGAAGCTCGACCGGCTCATCGCGGGCCGCGAGCGCGAGGTCTATCGCGAAGGGCGCTTCGACCAAGGCCAGATGGATGCAGCGCTCATCACCGTGGGCGACTTGGAAGAGAGCGTGCGCCAGACCTTGGGCTCGCGCACGCTCGATGATGTAGAAGCCGCCATCCTGGAGCGCAACGGACAGGTCAGCCTGATCCGCAAACGCCGCTGATTTTGCACACCCGCACCCGCACACCGGAGCCGACCATGCGAGACAAGCAACAGAAGGGAAGCCGAGACGCCAAACAACGCAAGGCCGATTGGGAACAAGCCGAATCGCATCGCAAACCAGGCGACCGGCTAGCCAATGCGGAAGTGGGCCGCTCCGGCAGCATGGCACCCCAGCCGCAAAGCCGGCATGACACGCTGCGCCGCATGCGTCAGGGTGAGGTGCCGCCCGGCATCACGCGTGACAAGCTGCACGACCCCGGAGACCAGACGCCGGACGCTTCGCCCACAGATAACCGCAGCTGAGCGCAACGTGCCTGCCGCAGAAGACGCCCCGTGGTACCGCCGGTTGGGGCCCGGCCTGATCACCGGCGCCGCCGATGACGATCCGAGCGGGATCGCCACCTATGCGCAGGCCGGCGCGCAAATGGGTACCGGCATGCTATGGACGCTATTGCTAACGCTGCCGTTGATGATCTCCATCCAGCTCGTCAGCGCCCGCTTGGGGCGTGTGTCCGGCCGGGGCGTGGTCGCCAACATCCGGCGGCATCAGTCGCCATGGCTCGCCTATGCATTTGTGGCGCTGGTGACGCTTGCCAACATCATCAACGTGGGTGCCGACATCGCGGCCATGGGCGACAGCGTGCGCCTGCTTCTGGGGGGCTCGACAGCATGGTATGCATGCCTGTTTGCCGTCTTCACGCTCGTGCTGCAAGTGTGGATGCCGTACCGCCGCTATGCGCGCTATCTGCAATGGACTGCGCTGTCGCTGCTGGCCTATGTGGCCACGGCCTTTGTCGTGAAAGTGGACTGGGCGCACGCGCTGCACGACACCGTGGTGCCCCGGCTGCATTGGTCGAAAGACTATGCAATGACGCTGGTGGCGGTGTTCGGCACCACCATCAGCCCCTATCTGTTTGTGTGGCAGGCCGCGGGCGAAGTCGAAGAGACGCGGCTGGCCGAAGACGAAGCGCCGCTCAAGAAAGCGCCTTGGCAGGCGAAGGATCAGCTCGCACGCATCCGCATCGACACCACGGTCGGGATGGTGGTGTCGGCGCTGATCGCCTTCTGCATCATGCTGACGGCCGCTTACGCACTGCACACGCACGGCGTCACGCAAATCGAGACCTGCGCCCAGGCCGCTGAAGCGCTCAAGCCCGTGGCCGGGCGCTTTGCGCAGACGTTGTTTGCCGTGGGCGTGATCGGCACGGGGCTGCTGGCGGTGCCGGTGCTGGCGGGCTCCGCCGCCTATGCCGCTGCCGAGGCCTTCCAGTGGCACAGCAGCCTGGAGGCCAAGGTGCACCGCGCGCCCAAGTTCTATCTGTTTCTGGCGCTTGTGATGGCGGTGGCCACGGTGCTGGTGTTCCTGCCCATCGAGCCTTTCAAGCTGCTGTATTGGGCTGCGGTGCTCAATGGCGTGGCGGCTACGCCCGTCATGGTGATGCTGCAGTTGATGTCGCGCCGCAAGTCCGTGATGGGGCCGTTCCGCAGCTCTCGGCTGCTGCATGGCACGGCGTGGGTTGCGACCCTGTGCATGTGCGCCAGTACGTTGCTGCTCTTTGTGCTGGCTGTGCGCGGTTCGTAAAAGAGCGGTCGGCTTGCGCGCAAGCACCGGGGTTGCGTGCCTTGGGCGAAACCGTGCAGCAGGCGCGGTGTCCTGTTTTCCAACAAGGGGTCAATCATGAAAGCTGTCGTATTCCACGGCGTTGGCGACATCCGTCTGGAAGACATGCCCGTGGTGCCGCGCTCCACATCGCAGATCAGAAGGCGCCGCCCGAGCTGGGACGGTGCAGGAGGTGCGCTCGCCACAAGAGGTGGAATCCGGTCAGTCTTGCAACGCGAGGTGCGAAGCAAGCCACGTTCCACGCCCGCCAGCGTTCTGGCGCCCAGGTGGCCCCGGAATCGCGCGATAATGCATGACTTTCCTGCTGTTTCCTGCGCCTCCTCGCTTTTCCCGCCTTCTTGCTGCCCTTGCCATGACCGGACTGACCACCGCCCTCCTGCACGCCGACCGTGAAGCCGGCGTCGAGCACTACGCCATCCACAAGCCGCTGCACACGTCCACCACGTACGGCTATACCGATACGCGCGAGCTGATCGACGTGTTCCAGGGCAAGCCCGGCTACACCTACGCGCGCCAGGGCAACCCGACCACGGCCGCACTGGAAGCCAAGATCACGATGATGGAAGCGGGCGTGGCCACCGCGTGTTTCGCCACCGGCATGGCGGCCATCATGGCGGTGTTTTCGACCATGCTGCGCGCGGGCGACCACGTGGTCTCCAGCGCTTTCCTGTTCGGCAACACCAACAGCGTGTTCGAGACGCTGCGCAACCTGGGCGTGGAAGTGACATTCGTCGATGCCACGTCTGCCCAGGCCGTGGCCGACGCTGTGCAGCCGAACACGCGCCTCGTCTTCGTGGAAACCATTGCCAACCCGCGCACCCAGGTGGCGGATCTGAAGGGCATTGGCGAGGTGTGCAAGGCACGCGGCCTGATCTACGTGGTCGACGGCACGATGACCTCGCCGTGGCTGTTCCGCGCGCGTGATGCGCAGGCGAGCCTGGTGGTGCATTCGCTGTCCAAGTACATCGGCGGGCACGGCAACGCGCTGGGCGGCGCGGTGGTCGATACCGGCCTGTTCGACTGGACGGCGTATCCGAACATCTACCCGGCATACCGCAAGGCCAAGCCGGAAATGCAGGGCATCCAGCAGATTCGCAAGAAGGGCCTGCGCGACCAGGGCGCGACGTTGATTGCCGATGCCGCGCACCGCATTGCCGTGGGCGCTGAAACGATGGCTTTGCGCATTGACCGCACCTGCAGCAACGCCCTGGAGCTGGCCCGAACGCTGGCTGTGCACCCGAAGGTGGCCCGCGTCTACTACCCCGGTCTGCCCGAGCACCCCGAGCACGCCCGCGCCACAGAGCTGTTCCGCCATTACGGCGGCCTGCTGAGCTTCGAACTGGTGGACGGCGCGGATTACGTCGACATGCTCGACCACCTGCGCTACGCCGTGCGCGCCACGCACCTGGGTGACACGCGTACGCTGGTGATTCCGGTGGCGCCGACCATCTACTGGGAAATGGGTGCCGAGCGCCGCGCGTCGATGGGTATTGCCGATTCGCTCGTGCGCGTGTCGGTCGGCATTGAGGATGAGGCCGATCTGTTGGCGGATTTCACGCAGGCGCTGGACGCTACGGCCATCGGCTGAGCCGGCACCGTTCTGGTTTTGCAGTTTGAAGGCCCGCCGCTCGTACAGAGTGGCGGGCCTTTTTCATGGCAGGTCAGAACACGTGCCGGATGCCGACCATCGTGCCGAGCTGGTTTCCGCCGGCAGCGGGTGCCGCGCCCGTGGCGGCACTATCTACAGACAGCGCCAGGCTGCCGCGGTTGTCGATATAGCCGACCGTGGCATACACCGACGAGCGCTTGCTGAACGCGTAGCTGGCGCGCACCGCCCCCAGCCATGCCTTGTTGGCGCTGTTGTGGAACCGCAGGTGGAACACCTCGCCAGAGAGCGTGAGCGCCGGTGTCAGGTCGTATGCGGCGCCGGCGTAGAAGAGGTCGCTGCGCGGCGTGGCCGATGCGCCATTGCGGCGGCCGATCCAGCCCAGGCCAACCTTCGCGCGGTCGAACAGCGCATAGCCGCCCAACGCCATGCGGTCATCCTTGAGCGCGCTTGACGTCAACCCGGCAAACGCGCCGGGCCCGCCGCGCTGTGAGTCATACGCGGCGGAAACGCCCCACTTGCCGGTCTCGTACATCAGCATGGCCGACCACTCGCGGCAGGCCAGGGTGTCAGCCGGGTTCTCTCCACCGCAATTGGTGCCGGATGGGCTGGGCCCGGCGTTGACGGCATCGCGGCCAAAGCTGTAGGTCGCCCCGACCGTGAACCCACCGAACTTGCCCTTGTAGGCAATGGCGTTGTCAGCGCGGGCGTTGGGCAGGTAGGTGTCGAGCGAACTGGAACCGTACGCGTTGGGGCCGAGCAGGTCGGTATCGAGCGAAGCCCAGAACAGCATCGTGTACTGACGGCCGAGGCTGATCTGCCCCCAGTTGTTGGACAGGCCCACCCACGCCTGCCGACCGAACAGGCGGCCGCCCTGGTTGCTCGTGCCGCTGTCGGGCGCGAAGCCCGATTCCAGCGTGAACAGCGCCTTGGCGCCGCCGCCCAGGTCTTCGGTGCCGCGCAGGCCCCAGCGCGAGGGCACCGTGCCGCTCAGGTTGGGCATGCGCACGACGCTATTGCCGGTCGAGCCGATGCGATTGACGTATTCGACGCCCGTATCGATGACGCCGTACAGCGTCACGGACTGGGCTGCTGATTGTGCGGCGGCAAGCGCGGGCGCTGCCAGCAGCAAGGGAAACGCCAGGTGGCGCAGGTTCATGTGGTCTCCTCCGTTGTGATTGTTTTTCAGCGATGCGTGACGTGCATCAGGCGGCGAAATCTGGTTGTTGTGCCGGCGCGGCTGCCTTGAAGCCCGGATGCGCACTGGCGTGTTGGTAGATCGCCATCGCGCGCTCGTACCGCTCCAGCGAACACCCCATGCGCAGTGCGTTGGCAACCTGCGGCACCAGCGCCACGTCGGCCAGCGTCGGCGCATCCCCAAAGCACCATGGGCCGGCGCCGTAGCGCGCGAGCAAGCGCTCGACGGTCGCCATGCCTTCGTCGATCCAGTGGCGATACCACGCGTCCTTCTGCTCGGGCGTGACCTTCAGCACGTCTTGCAGATAGCGCAGCACGCGCAGATTGTTGATGGGGTGGATGTCGCACGCGATGGCGTTGGCCAGTTCCAGCACGCGTGCGCGCTGCAATGGTTCGAGCGGAATGAGCCGTGGCTCGGGGTAGCGCACATCGAGGTAATCGATGATCGCGAGCGACTGGCTCAATTGCATCTCGCCGTCGATGAGCGCTGGTACGCCCGCCGACGGGTTGATGTGCTCCACATAGCCTGCCGCGCGATGCTCGCCGGTGCGGATGTTCACCGGCAGCGTCTCGTACGGCAGCCCCTTGAGCGCCAGCGCAATGCGCACCCGATACGACGTCGAGCTGTTGAAGAAGCTGTAGAGCTGCATGGCGCGCCCGCTCAGACGATGCAGGCCTTCAGCTCGCCCAGGCCATCGACGCCCATGACGATGCTGTCGCCGCGCTTCACGGCCCCCACGCCCTCCGGCGTGCCGGTAAAGATCACGTCGCCGGGTTCCAGACGGAAGAACTGCGAGAGGTACGCCACCGTTTCCGCCACCGACCAGATCAGGTGCGATACATCGCTGCGCTGTTTGGTCTCGCCGTTCACGGTCAGCCAGATGCCGGCTTGTTGCGGGTGGCCGATCTTGCTGGCCGGGTGGATGGGCCCCATCGGGGCAGAGACATCGAACGCCTTGCCGATTTCCCATGGGCGGCCCATCTCACGCATCTTCATCTGCAGGTCGCGGCGTGTCATATCCAGCCCGACGGCGTAGCCCCACACATGGTCGAGCGCGTTGTCTACGGAGATGTCTGCGCCGGATTTGCCGATCACGGCCACCAGCTCGGCTTCGTAGTGGTAGTTCAGCGTTTGCGAGGGATACGGCAGTTCAAGCGTTTGACCATCCGCCACCGGCACGATGGCGTCGGTGGGCTTGCAGAAGAAGAACGGCGGTTCACGGTCGGGGTCGTAGCCCATCTCGCGGGCGTGGGCGGCGTAGTTGCGGCCCACGCAATAGACGCGGCGCACGGCAAATTGGTCGCTGCTGCCTGCAACGGGCACGGTGGTGAGGGCAGGGGGCGTGAAGACGTAGGTCATGTTGGCTTCTGTCGGGTGGCTAAATCGTTCGGGTGTGCAAGACCAGCGGCGGTGCCTCCGGCACGCCGCAAGAGCAATGGAATGGGTTTTCTTCAGGTGCGCGCTTCGCGCAGCAGATTCAGTGCTGACAGCACGGGCCGGTCGGAATAGCTGAACAGCACCGCATCCTCCGATGCGTTGAGCTGCACCGGTGCCCACGACGGCGCGACAAACACGTCGCGCGGCTCGAACTCGAATTGCACGTCGCCAATGCGTGCCGTGCCGCGACCCTCCACCACGCTGTAGACGGTGGCGTCAGTGCTGCGGTAGGTCTTGCCCGCAAAGCCCTTGGGCAGGAACTGCATGAAGGTGGCGATGGTGGGCATCGGCCAGCCGCCGGTGGCGGGATTCACGTAACGCAGCTTCACGCCGTCCCAGGGGTCCAGTTCGCCGTGTCGGTAGAGCGTGTCCAGCGCTTCGAGCGTGCGCGCATACGGGTAGCTGAAGATTGGTGATGTGGGGTCGGTCACGCGATGGCGCACCGGCACCATGTTGTGGCCGAAGCGCGCGTAGCTGTCACCTTCCGGGCGCATCACGGGTTGTTGCGCCTCGGGGTAGTTCTCGGCAAAGCCGCAGTCGAACTGTTGCACCAGCGGAATGTCGAGGCCGTCCAGCCAGACGACGGGTTCGCCACCCGCCTCAAGCGTCGGGCAGCCGTGGTCGTGCCACGTCCATGAAGGCGTGATGATGAAATCGCCGGGGTGCATCGTGGTGCGTTCGCCGTTGACGGCCGTCCACGCGCCACGGCCTTCGACAATGAAACGCAGCGCCGATTGCGTATGCCGGTGGCTCGGCGCGATCTCACCCGGCAAGATCAACTGCAGCCCCGCGTACAGCGTGGACGTGATGCTGGCCTTGCCCGGCAGCCCCGGGTTCTCCAGGATCAGAACGCGGCGCACGGCCTCTTCCGCGCTGATGACGGCGCCGGCCTGCATGACCAGCGGGCGCACGTCGTTGTACTTCCAGATGGCGGGCACGATGCGCGGTTTGGGCTCGCGCGGCACCAGCGAATGCAGCGATTCCCACAGCGGCGCCAGTTGCTTGTCATTGAGTTGCGCGTAGTACGCGCCGCGCTCGGTCTGCAGCGTGGTTGATGTCATGGCCATCCCCTTACAGCTCGACAAAGACGTGGCCGTCTTCGATCTTGATCGGGAACGTGCGCACGTCGGTCGTGAGCGGCTCGCACATCGCCTTGCCCGAGCGCACGTCGAACTTGCCCTGGTGCAGCGGGCATTCGATCTCGTAGCCGTCGAGAAAGCCGTCACACAGGCGCGCGTGGCCGTGCGTGCAGACGTTGTCGGTGGCGAAGATTTCACCGGCAACGCGGTACACCGCGATCTCTGCATCGCCCGCACTGACGGCAATCACGTCGTCGTCCGGCAGGTCGTCAACGCTGATGAGCTTGAGCCAGGTGGTGGTTGATGTATTGCTCATGGGCAGACCTCAGATCGGATAGATGATCGAGTTCGGGATCATTTCGCTGTCGAACACGCAGGTGCGCGATTTCAGCTTCAATCCCGTTTCGGTGCGGACGATGGTGTCGATGTAGCGGCCGACGTTGAACACCGTCGACAGCGCATCGGGCTTGGTGCGGAACACGGCGTAGTTGGCTTGCGCTTCAATGCAGTCGCCTTCCACGTGCGTGACTTCGGGCAGGCCCACCACATGGCGCTGGTAATACGGGTCGTGGAAGATCGTCTCGGTGATGCCGTAGATGCGGTCCTTCAACATGCCCTTGCTTTCAAACGACAGCGTGGCGAGCGGAAAGCCGCGTTCGTAGTTTTCGCGAGGCTGGACCTTGTAGGTGCAGTCGTCGACGAAGAGGTCGGTCCATTGATCCCACGCTGCGTTGTCCACGGCGCTGGCATAGCGCGTGTAAAGCGCTAGCAGTTGCTGGTAGGTCGAGAAATCGAGTGTGTCAGTCGCGTCAGCCATGTCAGATCTCCATCACCTTGCGCCAGTATTCGTACATGCCGCGGATGAGCGTTTCCGTGACCATGTGGTCGGTGTCGCCCACTTCGCGGCCGCCGAGTTCGACCACGGTGCGGTGGCCAGGCTTTTGTTCGAAGCCTTCCTGCGAGAACTCGATGACCTCGCCGTCGTCTGCTGAGACAAAGCCGGCGGGCCCGAACAGGTTGGCCTGGCGCAGACGGCGCTGCGTCATCTCTTCGGTGTCGTCTTCAAAACCGAAGTGGGTCCAGACGAAATCGAACGAGCCGTGGCCGTTGGGCTGGATGTGTCGCGTCGACACCGAATTGACCTGCTGCTGGATGATCACGCTCGGGAAGACGGTCATCATCACGGCCGTGGGGCCACCCCACCAGGGTTCCTGCACGACATCGAGAAAGCGGTCGTCGTGCAGCGTCATCTTCTCTTTGAAGCTGGTGACGCCGCTGGTGACGGCCCCTTTACCACCAGTGCCGCGTGTGGAGATCATTGCGGCGTGGCGATGCAGCGCATCCATCTTCAGCTCTGATTTGTTGTCCGCCCGCCAGAGCCCGAACGTGACGAACCATGTGTGCAAAAGCCCCGGGTGATACGGGTCTTTTATGTTCTCCTGCATCAGCTTCCAGTTGCCCGGAATGCGCTGCTTGTTGTAGCCAAGAATCTTCAGCTTGCGACCATCGAACACGCGGTCGAAATAGCCAAGGATGGTGGGCCCAAGAAAGTCCTCCAAAGACGGCAGGTCATGGTCGAACGAGGCAAAGATGACCCCGTTGCGCACGGCAACGTTGAGCTGCGTGAGCCCGTGCTCCTTCGGATCGAAATCGGCAGGCATGCCGCCCTGCACCTTGCCTTCAGACTTCACGCCCCGCCGGAACGGCACGCCGATCAGGTTGCCTTTCAGGTCGTAGTTCCACTGGTGATAGGGGCAGGTGAAGTCTTTTCGGTTGCCGGATTTCTCGCGGCAGAAGCGCACGCCGCGGTGCGCGCAGACGTTCTCCACCACGGCAACCGCGCCGTCCGGTGTACGGGTGACGATCACCGAACGTTCGCCCACCACCGTGCGCTTGAAATCGCCCGCGTTGGGTATCTCCGCTTCCAGACCGACGTAGCACCAGTGCCCGTTGTAGAACAGGCGCTCCAGCTCGCGCTGGTGGATCTCGTCGTCGGTGTAGGCGCGGAATGGAATCCGGCTGGAGCCATCGTCTTTCCAGACGGGTCTGGAGAACGTGAGGGTCGACTCTTTCATGGGTGTCTCCGAGGCTTGTAATGGGCGTGCTGCTTCAGACGCCAACGGCGTAGAAGGCATCCGCGTAAATGTGTTCGGGCAGCACGCCGCGCTGGCGCAGCAGCAGGCTCGCGGCGTCCACCATGACGGGCGCGCCGGCCAGATAGGCGCGCCAGCCCACAAGGCTCGACCAGTCGCTCGCCACGGCGTCGGTCACGACGCCCGAGCGGTAGCGGTGGTCTGTATTGGATGTCGTGATGACGACGTGCGTGTGCAGGTTCGGCAGGCGCTCGCGCAGCGCATCCAGCCAATGCGTGCCGTACACGTCGATGGGTGAACGCACCCCGAAGTACACGTGTACCGGGTTGGTCATGCACGCATCGGCCATACCGCGCAGGATGGAGAGGATGGGCGCGAGGCCGGTGCCGCCCGCGACGCAAAGGATCGGGTCTGCATTCCGGCGGCGCAGATACGCCGTGCCCAGCGGGCCACTCACGCGCACGTCATCGCCCACCTTGAGCTCGCGGGCAATGTACGAAGTGACACGGCCATCCGGTACCACACGCACATGGAACTCAAGGGTGTTCCCTTCGTTGGCGACGGCCATCGAATACGGCCGCACATGCTTGGGCGTGAACTGCAGCGTGGCGTACTGGCCGGGCGAGTAATCGAGCGGCTTGGCGAGGTCCAGCCGGATGCGCTTGATGTCGTGGGTCATGTCTTCGATGGACGCGACCTTCGACTTGACGATCCGGGCGGCGTGCACGACAACCTCGTCCACTTCCGGCAATTCGATCGCGCAGTCTTCCACCAGCGTGGTCTGGCAGGCCAGCACGATCTGGCCGGAGGCCGAGGGGCTGTTCATATCGGCTCCACCCGTGACCGCCACATTGCCGGATACGACGCGGCAGCGGCACGTGCCGCAGCGGCCGGCCATGCAGCTATACGAGATGGGGACTTCGTTGGTGCGAAGCACTTCGAGCAGGTTATCGCCCGAGCGCGCGCTGACAATGCGCTGCAGTGGGGTGACGGTGATGTCCATGCCGTGTCTCCGGGCTAGTCGTTTTTCTGTGTGGAAGCATCATGGCTCGCTTGACCACATACATAAATAGAAGCAACCTGATGTCTCATATCACTCGCAGTGATAATGCGAGAACACGAGGAGACACGCGGTGGAACTGCAGGACATCGACCTCAACCTGTTGGTCGTCTTCAATGAATTGCTTCGGCAACGTCGTGTCTCTGCCGTGGCGGAAACACTGGGCATCTCGCAACCGGCCATCAGCAATGCGCTGAACCGCATGCGCAAGCTGTTTGGAGATGAGCTGTTCATCCGCACATCGAAGGGCATGGTGCCGACGCCTTTTGCCGAGACACTCGCCGAGCCCATCGCCTACGCGCTCGGGGCGATCTACAACTCGCTCAACGCCACGACCAAGTTCGACCCCAAGACGAGCACACGTGCCTTCACCATTGCGATGACGGACATCGGCGAGATCTACTTTCTGCCCAGTCTGATGCGCCGCCTGGAGAAGGACGCCCCCGGGGTGACCATCAGCACGGTGCGCAACCATGCCGACACGCTGCGCGACGAGATGGAGGCCGGCCGTGTGGATCTCGCCATTGGCTTTCTGCCGGACCTGAAGGCGGGTTTCTTCCAGCGCAGGCTGTTCAAGCAGCGCTATGTGTGCCTCTTCCGCAAGGGCCATCCGCTCGCCAAGAACGGCATGACCATGAAGAGCTTCCTGGAAGCCGAGCACGTGTCGATCGTGGCGGAGGGAACGGGCCACGGCATGGTGGATTCAACCATCCTGCGGGCAGGGATGCCGCGGCGGGTGAGCCTGCGTGTGCCGCACTTTGTGGCGCTGGGGCACATCCTGCAGTCGACCGACATGATTGCGGTGGTGCCCGAGGCCTATGCCACGCGCACGCTCAAACCGTTTGACCTGGCCACGGCACCGTGCCCGGCCAAGATTCCGGATATCACCATCAATGTGCTGTGGCACGGACGCAATCACCGCGAGCCGGCCAATCAATGGCTGCGGCAGTTGCTTTTCGAGATGTTTGCGATCTAGGCAGGCTGCAAGGGTATGCCGCCTCGTTGCCTGCGAGTGCTGGAGCATCGCGCTCCACCGTCGAACACTCGAATTCCACCTTTGGAGCGTCAGGACTGAGGCTCGAACACTGGCGCTCCAACGTCCGAGGGTCGAGCATCGGGCTCGATCGCTCGACGATGGCCCTCTGAGGGACACACTCCACGGTCAGAGGGGCGTGCGTCATTCTCAAACATTCGATTGCCGCGCTTGGAGGGTGACGCTTCAGTCTCGAAGGCTCGAACGCGACTGTTGGAGGCTCGCGCTCCGCCCTGAAACATTCGATCCTTCCGTGCTCCGAGGCTCGCACTCCGCCCTCGGACCGTCGTGCTCGGCAGATTGAGGCTGGCGTTCCACTCTCGGACTGTCGAACGCCGCGCTCGGAGGTCGAAATTTTGGACCTCAAACAGCGACACTCCACTGTTTGAGGTCCGTAATCCACCCTCAAAGGGCGGAACGCTTACTTGCCTTACGGGGCAACGGGCAATGCCTGCCCGCCGCCGGTACGTTTGGCTTGGCTGCCGCATAGGAAGATGGCCACCGCCGCAATTGCTGCCGGCACCGCCACGATCAGGAACAGCAGCTGGAACCCGATGTTTGCCGTCAGCAAGACGCCACCCACCAGCGCACCGCACACCGAACCCAGACGGCCCACGCCCAGTGCCCAACTGATGCCCGTCACACGGTTGGCAGTGGGATAGAACTGCGCTGCGAATGCGTTCGCGCCGATTTGCGAGCCGCTGATGCAGAAGCCCACACCCGTGACGGCAAAGGCGAGCATCGTGCCTTGCGTCACGCCTGTCAGGGCGAGGAATATGGCGCCCAGGCCGTAGGTGCCGCACAGCACGATCGTCGCGGGATACCGATCCATCAACCGTCCGATGATGAGCGCGCCGATGGTGCCGCCCACCTGGTACATCACCGCAATGCGCGACGCCAGCGCGAGCGACACGCCACCCGCGTGAATCAGCGTCGGCAGCCAGTTCGTCAGCAGATAGACGATCAGCAGGCTCATGAAGAACACCGTCCACAGCAACAGCGTGCCCGTGCGGAACGCCGGCAGGAAGAGCTGCCGCACCGGCGACCCCAACGCCTTGGCCTCATGCAGCGCGAAGCGGGTATCGGGCGTGACGTCCAACGGCGCAATGCGGTTGAGCAGCTTGCCGACTGCGGTGTTGTCTGCACCACTGGACACCAAGTAGCGCACCGACTCCGGCAGCGCGAAGGCCATCAACGGCACCAGCACCAGTGGCACGACGCCGCCAAACAGCAGCACGCTGCGCCAGCCAAAATCCGGCACCAGTTGCGCCGCGACGATGCCACCAAAGCCCGAGCCCAACGTAAAGCCGCAGAACATGACCGTGGTGAGGAAGGAGCGCCGGCGCTCCGGGCAGTATTCAGACGTGAGGGCGATGGCGTTGGGCATGGCCCCGCCCAGGCCGAGGCCTGTCAGGAACCGCAACGCGATCAGCGCGCTCACGTTGGGTGCAAACGCCGATGCCACGGTGGCCACGCCAAACGCCGCCACCGTAATCAGCAGCGTGCGTTTGCGCCCGATGCGGTCTGCCAATGGGCCAAAGGCGAGCGCGCCAACCATCAGCCCCGCGAGGCCGGCACTGAACAAAGTGCCCAACACGCCGGGGGTGACGTGCCAGTCCTGCACGAGCGCCGGCGCGATAAAGCCGACGCAGGCGGTGTCAAAGCCGTCAATGGCGACGATGAAAAAGCACAGCGCAACGACGCGCCACTGGAAGGCAGAAAAGCGTTGGCCGTCGAGCCACGCTCGCACGTCGATGGTTGAAGGGTGGGGCAGCATGGTGTCTCCTCAGTTTTTTGTAGGTGTGCGCTGAAGGTAGCGGGCACCGAGGAGGCACGCCAGTCGGCTGGTGAATGCGCGACATTCACCAGATTGATACTGGACGGAAAAGGTAGGCGGGGCCGGCCTGGGGCGGCCGGTCAAACGACAGCCGAGAGGCGGCTCAGTGGAAGAACAACATGCGCATCCCGAACGTGTGATGTGCCTCTGCGGCCATCAGCACCATCAGCACCAGTAACGCGAGTGGCGGCATCAGGATGGCGTACACCAGCGCCAGCCGCTCCCACATCATGTGCATGAACACAGAGACGATCAGCCCGGCCTTGGCGATCATCAGCACGACGATCAGCACCCAGCGCGTCAGCCCTTCCACGCGAAAGTAGTCCACCAAGTACGACAGCGTGCTGAGCACGAACAGCAGGCCCCAGATTTTCAGGTAGACGCTGATGCTGTGCTGCTGGCCATGGGTGTCGGGCACCGCTGGCGTGGAGGATGGGTCGGTGTGGTTCATGGCTGCCTCACCACAGGTAGAACAACGCAAAGATGAACACCCAGACGAGATCGACGAAGTGCCAGTAGAGGCCCGCGATCTCCACGATCTGGAAGTTGCCGTGCTCGGCAAAGCCCGGCTGCCGGATCTTGCGTGCGACCAGCAGCAGGTAGATCACGCCGCAGGTCACGTGAAAGCCATGGAACCCGGTGATCATGAAAAAGCACGCGCCAAACTGCGCCGCACCCAGCGGGTTGCCCCAGGGGCGCACGCCTTCGAGCACGATCAGCTTGGTCCACTCGAATGCCTGCAGGCTGACGAAGCAGACCCCCAGCAATGCCGTGGCCAGCATGAGCGCGGCGGCGCGCCTGGCGTTGCGCCGGTAACCGAAGTTGACGGCCATGGCCATGGTGCCGCTGCTGCTGATGAGCACGAAGGTCATGATGGCAATCAGCAGCAACGGCACCTCCACGCCGCCGATCTTCATGCCGAACACTTCGGCCGTGTCGGGCCATGGCACTGTGGTCGACATGCGCACGGTCATGTAGCCGATCAGGAAGCTGCTGAAGACGAAGGTGTCCGACAGCAGGAAGATCCACATCATGGCCTTGCCCCACGGCACCTTGAAGGCTTCGCGGTCGCCCGACCAGTCGTTGACGACGCCGGGCCAGCCTTCGGGCAAGGCGTTGGCCGAGTCGGTGGGGAGCGTGGGGTTGATCATGGCGTGGCTCCGTACAACGGCCCGCAGATGGCGCTGACGAATGCGGGCGTGATCCACCACATTGCTGCCAGCAGCACGAGCCACACGGCCAGCAGGAAGTGCCAGTACGCCGCGCAGAGGGCAACGGCACGCTGGGTGCGCTCGGCGTTCTTGCGCAGGCGTGCGACCGTCACCGCCCAGACGACGAGCCCACCGATGACATGCGCAGCATGCAGGCCGGTGAACACATATAGAAAGCTGTTGGATGGGTTGACTGCCACGCCTTGCCCGGTGGCGGACAGTTGCTGCCACGCTGCCCATTGGCCAAAGACGAACAGCGCGGCAAGCGCGCCGCCCGCGAGCAGCCAGATCGTGCGGCGTGCTCCCGCGCGTCGTGCCAGTTCCATGGCCACGCTGGCCAGCGCCAGCACGCCGGTGTTCCACCACAGCAGCACGGGGTGAGGAACCGGCATCCAATCCGGCTCGCGCATGCGCATGGCATAGGCCAGGATCAGCAGCGAGAACAGCGCCGTCACCACGGCCATGAAGACGCGCAGGCCAATGCGCCCGGCGTGGGGCAATACAGGCGGGGTTTCGGGAACAAAGTGGCGGGGCAGGGTCGTCATGTGCGCACCCCGCTGGTGTGGAGGATGTCGGTTCCCGGCGCCGCTTCGGTACCCATGTCGGGTGCGCCGGTGGGCGGTTCGTTCTGGGGCACGAAATCATCCACACGGTCGGGCGGGCTGTACTCGTATGCCCAGCGATAGACCACTGGCAGCGTCGGCCCCCAGTTGCCGTGCACGGGCGGCGTCTGCGGCGTCTGCCATTCGAGCGTGGTTGCCCGCCACGGGTTGGCTTCGGCCTTTCTGCCGCGTACGAGGCTCCACGCCAGGTTGAAGAGGAACAGCAACTGCGCCACGCCCACGATGATGGCGATGACGGTGATGAACGTATTCAGTGTCTGCGCGGAGTGCGGGATGAAGCTGTAGCCCTCATACGCGTAGTACCGCCGCGGCATGCCCAGCAAGCCCAGGTAGTGCATCGGGAAGTAGATCAGGTACGTGCCGATGAAGGTGATCCAGAAATGCGCGCGGCCCAGCGTGTCGTTCAGCATGCGGCCCGTCACCTTCGGATACCAGTGATACAGCCCGCCGAACACCACCAGGATCGGCGACACGCCCATCACCATGTGGAAGTGCGCCACCACGAAGTACGTGTTGGACAGCGGGATGTCGACGCTCACGTTGCCCAGGAACAGCCCCGTCAACCCGCCAATCAGGAACGTGCTGATGAAGCCGATGGCAAACAGCATCGGCACGGTCAGGTGGATGTCGCCATGCCACAGCGTGAGCACCCAGTTGTAGACCTTGAGCGCCGTCGGGATGGCGATGATGAGCGTGGTGGTGGCAAAGAAGAAGCCGAAGTACGGGTTCATGCCCGAAACAAACATGTGGTGCGCCCAGACAACGAACGACAACACACCGATGATGACGATGGCCCACACCATCATCCGATAGCCGAAGATGTTCTTGCGCGCGTGCGTGCTGATGAGGTCCGACACGATGCCGAAGGCGGGCAGCGCGACGATGTACACCTCGGGGTGCCCGAAGAACCAGAACAGGTGCTGGAACAGCAGCGGGCTGCCGCCGGCATGCGGCAGATGCTGCCCCATCGAAACCACCGCCGGCACAAAGAAGCTGGTGCCCAGCGTCTTGTCGAGCAGCATCATGATGGCCGACACGAACAGCGCCGGAAACGCCAGCAGCGCCAGCACGGTCGCGGTAAAGATGCCCCATACCGTGAGCGGCATGCGCATGAGCGTCATGCCGCGCGTGCGCGCCTGCAGCGTGGTGGTCACGTAGTTCAGCCCGCCCATGGTGGCCGCCACGATGAAGATCGCCAGCGACACCAGCATCAGCACAATGCCCCATTCGGTGCCGGGCGTGCCGGGCAGGATCGCCTGCGGCGGATACAACGTCCAGCCCGCGCCGGTGGGCCCGCCCGGCACGAAAAAGCTCGCCACCAGCACCAGCACGGCCAGCAGGTAGACCCAGTAGCTGAGCATGTTCAGGAACGGGAACACCATGTCGCGCGCGCCCAGCATGAGCGGGATCAGGTAGTTGCCGAAGCCACCGAGGAACAGCGCCGTGAGTAGGTAGATCACCATGATCATTCCGTGCATGGTGACGAACTGATAGTAGTGGTTGGCGTCGATAAAGGCGAACTTGCCCGGAAAGCCCAACTGCAGCCGCATCAGGTTCGACAGCACGAGCCCCACCAGCCCGATGGCGATGGCCGTGAGCGAATACTGCACCGCGATGACCTTGTGGTCCTGGCTCCAGACGTAGCGTGTCCAGAAGCTTTGAGGTGCGTGACCCTGGGCGTGGTCGGCGTCGGCGTGTCCGTAGGACATGGTTTCTCCTCGCTACGGTTTTGCAGCGGTCGCCGCAGCGTCGCCACCTTGCGCTTTGATGTATGCCACCAGCGCTGCGAGTTCCTGCTCGCTCAGGTCGAAGTTCGGCATGATGGGCGCGAAGCCTTTGACCACACGCGCTTTCGGATCGCGGATGAAGGCACGCAGATAGGCTTCATCGGCCACAGCGGTTGAGCCGTCGGCCATGGTCTGTGTGGAGCCGTACAAGCCCTTCCATGTCGGGCCGACGCCAGGAGTGCCATTCACCGTGTGGCAGGCGACGCAGCCTTTGGCCTGCGCGAGCGTGTGGCCTTGCTCCACCAGAGCCTGTGCGCTGCCGCCCGCAGCGGCGGGGGCGGCCTGCACTTTCGCCTTCTGGCTCTGCTCGAAGGTGGTCTGCCGCGCGAGCCAGCGGGCAAACGATGCCTCGTCTTCCACGACCACCACACCGCGCATGTTGGAGTGCCCGATACCGCAGAGCTGCGCGCACAGGATGTCGTAGCGGCCTGCCTTGGTGGGCGTGAACCAGAACGTGGTGATCATGCCCGGCACCATGTTCATGCGCGCGCGGAACGGCGGCACATAAAAGTCGTGCAGCACATCGCGCGAGCGCGCCAGCACCTGGATCGGGCGGTTGATCGGCAGGTGCAGTTCGGGGGTTTCGATCAGGTAGTTGTCGCGTCCGTTCGGGTCAGCCGGGTTCATGCCGAACGGGTTGTCGTTGCTCATGTAGCGCACGTCGGTCGTGCCGAGCTTGCCGCCGGGGCCGGCAAAGCGGAAGCGCCATTGCCATTGCTGGCCGAGCACTTCCATCTGCAGGGCGTTCGCTGGCGGGCGCACGTAATCGGCATAGACGAACAGGCCGGGCGCGAGCAGCGCTGCCACACCCACACTGGTGACGCCGATCAGCCACCATTCCAGTCGCGTGTTGTGCGGCTCGTAGGCGGCGCGTTGGTTGGGTTGGCCATCGCGATGGCGATAGCGCAGGAGCGCTGCGACGACGAAGAGGTTGATGGCGACAAACAGCACGCCGGTGATGACGATGGTGATCGTCAGCGTGTCGTCCATGCGCACCCAGTTGGAGGCGATCGGGGTGATCCACCACGGGCTGGCAAAGTGAAACCCCACCGCCAGCACGACGATCAGCACGAGCGCAATCGCAAGGGCCATGGGCACCTCCCGGCGAGGGATTCCCTCAACACGCTAAAGACAGGCTAGGTCGCGCACTCGGATCGTGCAAGGCAACGTAAGGACGAGGCGCACCCAGCGTACAGATAGCGCCGATGTGGCATCTGCGTGCTGCGCCGCAATGCAAAACGGCCGCCTCCGGCATGTGTTGCCAGAGGCGGCCGCCTCCTGATGGCGCCGCTCAGCTTGCGGCGCCGCAGGAAAAAGGGGCGTGTCAGTGCATCGGTTCGCGTACGCGCCGCTCCAGCATGCCGTAGGTGATGGCCGCCGCCACCCCAAACAGCAGGTTCGCCAGTAGCGGCCCCGAGCCGCGCTCCGACACGAACCACGGAAACACGGCCGTCATGCCGTAGAAGTTCACCGCGTACGCCACGATCCCGAAGACCACGCCAACGGCCGCGAGCATGCCCGGGCTCGAATCGAAGTGGAACGGCGCGATGATGGCGCCAAGGATCATCCCCATGATGGCGCCCAGCACGAAGTGCAGCACGAGCGCCGTCACGACGATGCTGTAGCTGAACAGGGACATCTCTTCCAGTGCGCCCCGGCCCATGACCATGGCGGCGATCTTGTGGGTCGGGCGCCATGGGCTTTCATTGAGCACCATGGTCGACCAGAAGAATTCGAGCACGATGACCAGTGCGCCGCCCACGAGGCCGGCCACGCTGGCGGCGAGCCAGTCAGGCATGCGGCGCTCCCAATGATGCGATTGCATGTGCAGTTCCATACGAACCTCCTGCTGATGTATCTACGCAAGCACTTAGGAATCGGAAGCGCCACTTACGGTGCTGCAAAGCGCTGTGCGACAAGTGCCTTGTGCAAGATCAGTCTGGCAGATACGGGTGCCAACGCAAGGTACAAAATCCATGCGCATCGCACAGCACTACGGCGTTCTGCTCGAACGTGAGCATCAGGGTGTCGGCGATGGCCGGGTCTTCGATGAACAGAAGCAGGCTCGGCTCGGGCGACCACGTGTTCGCCGGGGCATCTTCCGGCGGGCCGCCTTCGCCAGAGAGCCAGGGCATGCCGCGCGCGATGGCCCAGGCCAGCAGTTCGGCCTGCCGCGCAGCGTTTTCATCGGCAGACACCGGGTGGGAGAAAGGCTGATGCGCCGTCACGAAGACGGCCCACGGTGCATTGGCTTGCGCAAGCAGAGCCGCCACGCATGGGTTGACGGCATCGATGCGCAGCAGCACGTCGCCCTGCGGTGCGCTGACGCGATACCGCGCGCTGCGGTAAGCGGCAATCAACTCAGGTGCGGGAGCGGGCGGATGACGGTGCATTGTTGCGTCGCATGGTCGCGGCCATCTGATTTGGCGCAACGCAAAAGGGCGTTCGATGTCACAGAATAGCGTGTGGGTGGCCCGAACGCTGCCCCAGCACAGTCAGCACAGTCAACACAGTATTCCGACAACCACTCCCCTGCGAGGCTTGAACCATGTACAAGAAGATCCTGGTCGCCATTGATGGCAGCGAAACCAGCAAGCTGGCCCTGGCCGAGGCCGTGCGCCTGGCCAAGGCATTCCAGAGCACTGTCCGCGCGGTCTATATCGTCGACAGCCCGGCCATGCTGTTTGACGTCGGCTATTACGACCCGACCGAGCTGCGCAAGTCGTTTATCCAGGCCGGCACCGCGCTGCTGGCCGACACCGCCGCAACGCTCACCTCTGCCGGTTTGCAGCAGGAAACGGTGCTGGTGGAAACGCAGAACGTGGGTGAGGATGTGGCTGCCGCTCTGCAAGGCGAAGCGGCGCGCAGTGGCGCCGATGTGGTCGTGATCGGCACGCACGGCCGCCGTGGGCTGGCGCATGCGATGTTGGGCAGCGTGGCCGAGAAGTTCATCCGCCAGGCGACCACGCCGGTGTTGCTGGTGCGCGGCCCGGCCAAAGGCTGAGTTTCGCTGTCGTTGCGCAGGCAGGGCTTCCTGCCTGCGGGTGCCGGATATGATGTTGGGATTCGATTTGCCCCAACCCAGCGTATCCGTCGCCGCCCCATCATGAATATCAATCCCGACGCTGTGCAGCGTCGCGCCATCCGCACCCTCACCGCACTTGAAGGACGCGTGCTCGGCGTTCTGGTCGAAAAGCAGCACACGGTGCCCGACACTTATCCGCTGACGCTCAATGCGCTGGCGGCCGGCTGCAATCAGAAAACCGCACGTGCGCCGGTCATGTCCGTCACCGAAGCCGAGATCCTTACGGCCATCGACGGGCTGAAATCGATGAGCCTGGTCATGGAAGGCAGCAGCAGCCGCGTGCCGCGCTTCGAGCACAACATGAACCGCGTGCTTGGTGTGCCGAGCCAATCGGTCGCGTTGCTTACCGTGCTGTTGCTGCGCGGTCCGCAGACCGCAGCCGAGCTGCGACTGAACGCCGCGCGGTTCCACGCCTTTGCCGATATTTCATCCGTTGAAGCGTTTCTGGATGAGCTGGCTGAGAACGATCCGCCCTATGTCGTCAAGCTGCAGCGTATGCCAGGGGAGCGAGAAAGCCGTTGGATGCACCTGCTCTGCGGTGAAGTTGCGCAAGCCGATATGCGGCAGGGCGACGGCATTGACGAGTCCATCGCACCGTCTGAGTTTGAAGCGCTGAAGGCGGAGCAGAAGCAGTTGACCGACAAGGTGGCCAGGCTTCAGGCGCTAGTCGAGCAGATGGCCGGTGAACTGGGTATCTCGATCGACAAGTCGGTGCTGTAGACGCAACCGGCCGCCCGTATCGGGCGGGGCCGGTCGGTTTGCCTTCAGCTTATGCGCCTGCCGATACGAACAACGTGCAGGCGCCTTCTTCCGCCGCGGACACATTGCGGCGGAAACCCGAGAACAGATCCCGCCCAACGCCGGCGTGGTAATGCGACAGATCAGGCACGCTGACCTGGCGGGCATTCCACTCCGCCTCCGGTACGCGCACCGAGAGCGTGCCCGCTTCGGCATCCAGCACGACGATGTCGCCATCGCGCACGCGCGCCAGCGGCCCGCCGTTGAGCGCTTCCGGCGTGATGTGAATGGCGGCCGGCACCTTGCCCGACGCGCCCGACATGCGGCCGTCCGTCACCAACGCGACCTTGAACCCGCGCTCCTGCAGCACCGACAGCGTCGGCGTGAGCTTGTGCAGCTCGGGCATGCCATTGGCGGCCGGGCCCTGATACGGCAGCACGGCCACGAAATCGCGCTCCAGTTCGCCGGCCTTAAATGCATTGATCAGATCGTCCTGCGCAAGGAACACGCGCGCCGGCGCTTCCACAAAACGATGTTCCGGCTTGACCGCCGACACCTTGATGACCGAGCGCCCGATGTTGCCATCGAGCACGCGCAGGCCGCCGTCCGGCGAGAACGGCTCGGCCACGCCGCGCACGATGTTGGTATCGAGCGAGGCGGCAGCGCCATCGCGCCAGACCAGCTTGTCGCCGTCCAGGAAGGGTTCTTGCGAATGACGGCGCAGGCCTTTGCCCATGATCGTAGTCACGTCGTCGTGCAGGAGGCCCGCATCGATCAGTTCGCGAATCACGATGGAGAGGCCACCCGCGGCCTGGAATTCGTTCACGTCGGCCTTGCCGTTCGGGTACACACGCGCCAGCAGTGGAATCACGCCCGACAGATCGTTGAAGTCGTCCCACGTGAGCAGGATGCCGGCCGCACGCGCCATGGCAACGAGGTGCAGCGTGTGGTTGGTCGAGCCGCCCGTGGCCAGCAGGCCGACGATGCCGTTGACGAAGGCGTGCTCATTCAGCACGTCGGCAATGGGGGTGTACTGGTCGCCGCTGAAGACGAGCTTGAGCGCCTGGCGCGCCGATTCACGGGTGAGCGCTTCGCGCAGCGGCGTGTTTGGGTTGATGAAGGCGGTGCCCGGCAGGTGCAGGCCCATCACCTCCATCAGCATCTGGTTGGAGTTGGCCGTGCCGTAGAACGTGCAGGTGCCGGCGCCGTGGTACGACTTGGATTCGGCTTCCAGCAGGTCGGCGCGCGAGAGCTTGCCCTCGGCGTACAGCTGGCGCGTGCGGGCTTTTTCATCATTGCTGATGCCGGTGGTCATCGGGCCGGCCGGCACGAACACGGCGGGCAGGTGGCCGAACGACAGTGCACCGATCACCAGCCCTGGCACGATCTTGTCGCAGACGCCCAGGTACAGCGCCGCATCGAACATCTGGTGCGACAGCGCCACGGCCGTCGACAGGGCAATCGTGTCGCGCGAGAACAGCGACAGCTCCATCCCATCCTGCCCTTGCGTGACGCCATCGCACATGGCCGGCACGCCGCCGGCAAACTGTGCGGTGCCGCCGGCATCCAGCGCGGCCTGCTTGAGCCACGCCGGAAACGCCTCCAGCGGCTGATGCGCCGACAGCATGTCGTTGTACGCCGAGACAATGCCGAGGTTCGGCCGTTCCAGCGCTTTCAGGCGGATCTTCGCTTCGCCTGGCATGGCCGCAAAACCGTGGGCGAGGTTCGTACACGAAAGCAGCGTACGCTCGACCTTGCGGCCGGCGTTCTTGCGGGTGACGTCCAGATAGGCCTGGCGGGGGCCGCGGCTGCGGTCGATGATGCGCTGGGTGACGGCGGCCAAAGTGCGGTGCAGGGCCATGCGGGTTCTCCTGGGGGGTAGGTCCGGGCAGGACGGAATGCTGTAATTTTCCTACAAATGCGCCGAATGTGGTGCAGGGTTTTCCACAGGTATCGCATCCGATGCAGTGCCGATAACACGGGCGAGCACGCGAATTGCGTGCCAAGAGACGCGCCGAAGCCTACGCTCTGTGGCAAAAGCCTCGCCGGAAACGCTTGCCCGAGCAGTTTCACGAACGCCTTGCTCGCGATGTAGTAATACTACAAAATAAGCTAAAAACACGTGGTGTCTTGCTAGTCAGCTAGGCTAGCCTAATCGATGGCTCACACACAGGAGATGACGATGTCGGTGCCCGCATTCGACATGGTGTTGTTCGGCGGTACGGGCGATCTTGCCCGCCGCAAGCTGATTCCGGCCTTGTTCGATGCGCATCAGGGCGGCGAACTGCACCCGCGTGGGCGGATATTCGCCATCGGCACGCAGCCGCTGGAGACAGCCGGCTACCTTGCCCTGCTGGAGCGCGAAACGCGCCCGACCATGCGCCTGTACTCCGGCGCGCCCGTTTCCGACGACGCTTGGGCCTCGTTTGCCGAGCGCATCGTTTATCAGCAGGTCGACGCCCGCAAGCCCGAGCAGTTCGACGGATTGGCCGCCGCGCTGGGTGAAGACCGCGCCCCGGTAACCGTGTGCTACTTGGCCACCGCCCCAGGTTTCTTCATCGACATCTGCGCGCAACTCGCCCGCGTCGGGCTGAATACGCCCAATGTGCGGCTGGTGCTGGAAAAGCCGCTGGGCACCGATCTCGCGTCGAACGAGCGTATCAATTCCGCCGTGGCGCAATTCTTTGCCGAAGACCAGATCTACCGGATCGACCACTACCTCGGGAAAGAGTCCGTCCAGAACCTGATGGCGATCCGCTTTGGCAACGCGCTGTTCGAGCCGCTGTGGCGCCGCGAGTGGATCAAGGACGTGCAGATCACCATTGCCGAGCAGCTTGGCGTGGAAAAGCGCGGCGATTTCTACGACGGTGTCGGCGCGCTGCGCGACATGGTGCAGAACCACCTGCTGCAACTGCTGTGTATTGTCGCCATGGAGCCGCCGTCGAGCCTGTCGCAAGACGCCATCCGCGATGAGAAGCTGAAGATCCTCAAGGCGCTCAAGCCGATCCCGCTGCAGGAAGTGCCCGAGAAGACCGTACGCGGCCAGTATCTTGAAGGCGCCATTGCGGGGCAGCCGGTGCAGGGTTATCTGCATGAACAGGGCATTCCGCCGGACAGCCGTACCGAAACGTTCGTCTCGATCAAGGCCGAGATTGCCAACTGGCGCTGGGCCGGCGTGCCGTTCTACTTGCGCACCGGCAAGCGCATGCCGCAGCGGCTGGCGGAGATCGTGGTGCGTTTTCACGACGTGCCGCACGCGCTGTTTCCCAAGCCGCTGATCCAGTTTCCGGAAAACCGTCTCGTCATCCGCCTGCAGCCGGAAGAGAGCATCCGCCTGCAGTTCCTGACCAAGACGCCGGGCGCGGCGCTCGGCCTGCAGCCGTCCACGCTGGACCTGGACTTTACCGACCACGGCGGCGTGCGCCATGCCGGCGCGTATGAGCGTCTGCTGATGGACGCCGTCAACGGCAAGCTCGGTCTGTTCGTGCGCCGCGATGAGCAGGCCGAAGCCTGGCGCTGGGTCGAACCGATCATTGAAGCGTGGAACGAAGCACGCATTCCGCCCAAGGGTTACACCGCAGGCAGTTGGGGCCCGGCGGCATCGAGCGCGCTGCTCTCACGCGACAACGCTGCCTGGCACGAGGAGATGTAATGGCAATGCGCTGGCACGCAGTTCCAGACGCCGCGGCGCAGGTGCAAGCGTTGGCAGCGTCCATTGCCAACACGCTCACATATGTGATCGAAGAACAGGGCAGCGTGTGCCTGGCCGTGTCGGGCGGGCGCTCGCCTGTTGCGCTGTTTGCCGCGTTGCGCGTGTTGCCGCTGCGCTGGGCCGATGTGTCGATCACCTTGGTTGACGAGCGTGCCGTGCCGCCCGAGCATGCCGACAGCAACGCGCGCCTCGTCCGCGAGCACCTGTTGCAGGATGCCGCAGCTGCAGCACGCTTTTTTCCGCTGGTGTTGTCACCGCACGTGCATGGCGAATCGGTTGACGTGGATGCATGCGTGGCGACTGCCAATGATCCGTTTCAGCAACCCGACGTAGTGATTCTCGGTATGGGGGACGATGGGCATACCGCATCGTTGTTTCCCGACGCGCCTGAATTGAACGAGGGCATCGATCGCACGCAGGCTCCGGCTTATCTGCCTGTGCGCCCGGGCACAGCGCCGCATCGGCGTATCAGCCTGAATCTGTCTGCGTTGTGTGCGGCGCGGCGGTTGTTCCTTTCGATCTCGGGACCGGTCAAGCGCGGTGTGTTCGACGATGCCGCGCGAGGCGTGGCACAGCGTGCGCTGCCGGTGAGCTACGTCATTCATCAGCGGGAGGTACCGCTCGATGTCTATTGGACTACATGAGGTGAACGCGGGCACGGGGGCCGACCAATTGGCCGACATGCTGGCCTACCCGCGGCTGGTGGCCGATGTTGGCGGCACCAACGTGCGCTTTGCGGTGGAGATGGCGCCCATGCGCCTGGCCCACATCGGTGTGCTGGCCGGCGATGACTACCCTTCGCTCGAAGCGGCCATGCGCGCGTATCTGGCATCGCTGCCGCCGGAGATCGCTGTTGCTGGCGTGCGCCATGCGGCCATCGGCATCGCCAATCCGGTGCTGGGTGACCAGATCCGCATGACCAACCGCGATTGGGCGTTCTCGATCGAGGCGATGCGGCAGTCGCTGGGCTTCGACACCTTTGTCGTGCTCAACGACTTTGCCGCGCTGGCGCATGCGTTGCCGTATCTGCCTGCAGAGGAACTGGAACAGGTGGGTGGCGGCGCGAGCCTGGCCGATGCACCGCGGGCGCTGCTCGGCGCTGGCACGGGCCTGGGCGTTGCATCGCTGCTGCCGACGCAGGAGGGCCGCTACATCGCCGTGGCGGGCGAGGGCGGCCATGTCGCCTTTCCGCCCATGAGCGACGAGGAGGCCGTCATCTGGCGCTTCGCACGCGAGCGCTTCGGCCATGTGTCGGCCGAGCGGCTGATCTCCGGCATGGGCCTGGAGCTGATTTACGAGGCGCTAGGTGCGTGCTTCGATCTTTGGCAGCAAGGCCCCACCTTGCGCCGCGCCGCCGACATCACCGCCATCGCACTCGGCGAGATGGAAGATGCCGCTGGCGACCACGCACGCTGCCGCTATGCCGTCGATACGTTCTGCGCGTTTCTCGGCACCATCGCGGCCAACCTGGCGGTCACGCTGGGTGCGCGCGGCGGCGTGTACATCGGCGGCGGCATCGTCCCGCGTCTGGGGCCGGCGTTTGCCAACTCACCGTTCCGGCGCCGCTTTGAAGACAAGGGCCGCTTCTCCGCCTATGTGGCATCGATGCCGGTGTACGTGATTCATTCTCCGTATCCGGGGCTGATCGGCCTTTGCGCTGCGATGGACCACGCGGTGGCCCAGGGGCACTGACGCAACGCTCGCGTTACTCAGGCTGATCGGCGTGATGGAGTGCGCTGCCCTTGCGCAGCGCCACTTCCAGCACCAGCGCATCGAGCAGCGCCAGGTGCAACAGGCGCGCGACCATTGAACGGTCGGCTACGGCATCGTCCACGTCGGCGGGCAGCACCACATCGGCGAGTGCCGCGAGCGGGCTGTCGGGCGCTGTCACGGCAATCACGTGCACGCCCAGTTCGCGCACGCGCTCCACCGCTGTCTGCAGTTCGGGCAACGCGCCCGATTTGGAAATGGCGATCACCACATCGCCCGCCTGCAGCACGTTCAACGACATCGACACGAGATACGGATCGCTATACGCATTCGCGGGAATGCCGTAGCGGAAGAATTTCGTCTGCGCATCGAGCGCCACCACGCCCGAGCTGCCGAAGCCGTACAGGTCGATGCGGTGTGCGCTGTCGACCAGCGCCACCGCTGCATCGAGCGTGCGCGGGTCGAATCGATCTTGCAGCGTGGTGAGCGAATCGATGGCGTTCTGCAGGACGCGCGTGCCCGAGGGGGATGCGATGCGCGCCGGCGCGGTATCCCGGGCGACGTTGCCTTGCGCTAGCCGCAGCTTGAAGTCCGACAGGCCGTGGCAGCCCATTGAGCGGCAGAAGCGGATCACGGTCGGCTGGCTGACACCGGCCTCACGCGCGATGGCGGCCACCGGCAGGCTCAGCACCGTACCGGGCTGGCGCAGCACCCAATCCGCCACCTGGCGTTCGGCCGGCGAGAGCGACGGGCGCGCCGCGCGAATGCGCTCGCGCAGGTCGGTCGGTGAATCAGGGGTGGCGGGGGAAGTGGCTTGCTGGGCGCTCATCTGCGCGCGGGTTCGAATGGCGGATCGCATCACGATAAAGGCAAGCGCTGCCTTGCGCAACCGCCCGGCGAGGGGTTGCTAGATGCAGCGCGCTCCGGATGCAACTGACTGTTTTCGCACTGTTGCGAGGGCAAGGCGTTGGATACGGTGAACGACGCCCACGTCGTCACAAGCGGCGTGGTCCTGCAACGTCGTACACCTCAAAAGGACATCCGATGCTCCGTACTGATCTCCCCATGCAGCACCTTTCTACTTTGTGCCGACAACTGGCTTGTGCATGGCCCCTGGTGCTCGCCGCCGGGCCGCTGCATGCCGCCACCGATTGGGTCGACACCCACACGAAGGCGTTCGTGACCGGCCCGCAACTCATGGCGCGCGGCGCCGCCAACGAGGTCGCGCCCGGCCAGACCGCCGATGTGCTGATCAGCCTCAAGCTGCGCAATGAGGCCAGCCTTAAGGCGCTCGCCCACGACGTCAACGACCCGCGCAGCCCCCGCTACCGCAAGTACCTGACCAGCGAGCAGTTCCTGGCCGACCACGCGCCCACGCAGGCGCAGGTGGACGCCGTGGTGCGCTATCTGCGGCAGAACGGTTTTATCGATATTGACGTTGCGCCCAACCGGCTATTGGTGTCGGCGCGCGGTACGGCGGGCACGGTCAAGGCGGCGTTCAACACGCCGCTGGTGCATTACCAGCTAGCAGGCCGCAGCGGGTTTGCGAACAGCGGTAAGGCTCAGGTGCCACGCGCCCTGGGCGGCATCGTCGGCTCGGTGCTGGGCCTGCAGAATGTGGCGCGTGCGCGTCCGCTGCTGCGTGTGGGCGATGTGGCCGAAGCGCGCACGTTGGCTGCGGGCACCGCGACGGGCCACTATCCGAAAGAATTCCCGGCGCTGTACGGCGCGACCGGCGTGCCGACGGCGGCGGGCACCACCGTGGGCGTCATCACCATCGGCGGCGTATCGCAAACGCTGCGTGACCTGCGCACGTTCACGAGCAGCAACGGCTACGCCGCGGTGTCCACCACCACGATCAAGACCAACGGCACCAGCGGCAACTACACCGATGATCAGGAAGGCCAGGGCGAGTGGAACCTCGACAGCCAATCCATTGTGGGTGCGGCCGGCGGCACGGTCGGCAAGCTGGCCTTCTACATGGCCGACATGAACGCGCCGGGCAACACGGGCCTGACCAAGGCCTTCAACAAGGCGGTGACCGACAACACCGCCAAGATCATCAACGTGTCGCTCGGCTGGTGCGAGAACGACGCCAGCGCCGACGGCACGCTCGACGCTGAAGAGGCCATCTTCACAACTGCCGCGGCGCAGGGGCAGACGTTCTCCGTGTCTTCGGGCGACGAGGGCGTCTACGAGTGCAACAACCGCGGCTATCCGGACGGCGCCAACTACAGCGTGTCGTGGCCGGCGTCGTCGCCGCACGTGCTCGCCATTGGAGGCACCACGCTCTACACGAGCGGTTCCAGCTTCGCCAGCGAGACCGTGTGGAACGAAGGCCTGGACGGCAACGGCAAGCTGTGGGCCACCGGCGGCGGCATCAGCCAGATCCTGCCGGCACCGAGCTGGCAGGGCGGCAATGCGCGGCTGTTGCCCGATGTGTCGTTTGACGCGGCGCAAAGCACGGGTGCCTACATCTATAACTACGGGCAACTGCAGCAGATTGGCGGCACAAGCCTGGCTTCGCCCATCTTCGTCGGCTTCTGGGCACGGCTGCTGGCGGCCAACGGCAACCTGGGCTTCCCGGCGGCGCGTCTGTACAGCGCCATTCCGGCCAACGCGTCGCTGCTGCGCTATGACGTGGTCTCGGGCAACAACGGCTACCAGGGCTACGGTTACAGCGCCGCCAAGGGCTGGGACTACCCGACGGGTTGGGGCAGCCTGAACATCGGCGCGTTGAACCAGTTGATCAAATCGGGCGGATTTTGATGCGGAGGTGAGTTTGCGGGCGGTTTTGGACAAAGCGCCAACCGCCCGCGCGGCGGTTCTACAATGGGCCTTCCCCGGCTTATTCTTGATTCGTCATGCGCGTACTGCTCGTGGAAGACGACGACATGATTGGCGACAGCGTGCGCAAGGGTTTGCGCCACGACGGTTTCGCCATCGATTGGGTGCGTGACGGCGAGGCCGCCGTACACGCCATCACGGCGCCTGGTGCCGCCGGCGCAGAGTCCGGCACCACCATGTTCGACCTCATGCTGCTCGACCTCGGCCTGCCCAAGCGCGACGGGCTGGACGTGGTGCGCGAACTGCGCCAGCGCGGCATCGCCATCCCGATCCTGATCCTGACCGCACGCGATGCGGTGGCCGACCGCGTGGCCGGTCTCAATGCGGGCGCAGACGATTACCTCGTCAAGCCCTTCGACCTACAGGAACTGGCGGCACGCATGCACGCGCTGCTGCGCAGACAAGGCGGCCGCGCCGATCCGCTCATGCGCCACGGCGAGGTGCTGCTCAACCCCGTCACCCGCGAGGTGCTGCGCGCGGGGGTGCCGGTCAAGCTGTCGGGCCGCGAGTTTGCGGTGCTGCATGCGCTGCTGGCGCGGCCGGGCAAGGTGTGGTCGATCGCCCAGTTGCAGGACAACCTTTACGGCTGGGATGAAGAGGTCGGCAGCAACACGGTCGAGGTCTACATCCACGCGCTGCGCAAGAAGCTCGGTAGCCATTTCATCCAGAACATCCGCGGCGTGGGGTATGTGATTCCACGTGAGGCGTCAACGTCGCCTGTGGAACCTGCCGACGGCGACTCGCACCAATAAGCCATGCAATCGATCCGTAAAACCCTGCTGTGGTGGCTGGCCGGCGGCCTGCTGGCGGGCATTGTCATTGCCACCGGCCTGATCTACGCGCAGGCGCGCCAGGAAGCCAACGCGCTGTTCGACTACCAGATGCAGCAGGTGGCCGCCGCGCTGCCGAGCCAGTGGATCGACCCGCCGCCGCCGGCGCTGGCCGGCATTGCCCGTGACGACGACGTCGTGATCCGCATTTGGGACGGCACCGGCCGCAGCCTTTATCTCTCGCACGCGCGGCCCGATCTGCCGGACCAGGCGGAGCTGGGCTTTTCCGACGCGAATACGCCGGAAGGCCCGTGGCGCATCTACAGCGTCGCGTTCGGGCCCGCCGTGGTGCAGATCGCCCAGCCATACAGCGCGCGGCACGAGGTGGCGGCGCGCATGGCGCTGCGTACGGTCGCACCGTTGCTGATCCTGCTGCCGCTACTGGGATGGATCGTGTGGCTGGCGGTCGGGCGTGGGCTGGCGCCGCTGGGTTCGGTAGCGAAGCAGGTGCAGGCGCGCGACGCGGCAGCGCTGTCGCCGTTGCCCACGCAGGGTTTGCCTGACGAGATCCGCCCGCTGACGAATGCATTGAACGATCTGCTTGCGCGACTCGGCACCGCGCTCGCGCACCAGCGCGCGTTCGTTGCCGATGCCGCACACGCGCTGCGTACGCCGCTGGCCGCCCTCAAGCTGCAGTTGCAGGTGGCTGACCGCGCTGAAAACGAAGACGAACGCCGCGCCGCGCATGCCGATCTGCATCGCGGTGTGGAACGCATGATTCGCCTCGTTGGCCAGTTGCTGACGCTCGCCCGGCAGGAGCCGGGCGCTGCCGATACGCAGCGCGCAACGGTTGCGCTCGAGGCGGTGGCGGCCGACGTGGTTGCCGAACTGTCGCCGGCGGCAGTGCAAAAGAGCATTGACCTGGGGATCGCAGTGGAGTCGCAGCCCGCATCCGTTATCGGTAATGCCGATGCGCTGCGCGTGCTGCTGGTCAACCTTGTCGACAACGCACTGAAATACTGTCCAGCCGGGGCGCGCGTCGATGTGTCAACCGAACATACGCCCGACGGTGGCGCGCAGCTCGTGGTGGAAGACAACGGCCCTGGCATCCCTGCGGAGGAACGCGAACGCGTGCTCGATCGCTTTTATCGGCCAGCGCAGGCACCCACGGGCGGTAGCGGCCTCGGCCTCGCCATCGTGCGCGAGATCGCCCAGGCGCACGACGCAACTCTGGCACTGGAAGCGCGCGAGGGTGGCGGCTTGCGCGTGGTGCTGCGCTTTCCATTCAAGGCCAATGCGTAGAAACATTTTGTTTCGTGTGATGTGCGCGTGCGCCTTGCACCTTTAAGTCTCGTTTAAGTCTGCCCGCCTACGATGCCTTCAACCGATGGGCACGACAGGCGACTCCGCAGGCCGTGACCCTCGTGCTAAGCAAGAGAGGACACGACAATGACGCGTCAAACCCTGGCACGCAGTGCGGCTGGCCTGGCCGCTGTGGTCGCCGTTGCAGGCGGCTACGCCTATCTGCAGAAAGACATGATTTCGCGTGCGGTGGCGGCACCCGTGGCCACCGCAACGGCAACGACCGCGCCGGCTCCTGGCGCAGCTGCGGTGGCTGTGGCGGCGCCGATGGACTTCTCCGGCATCGTCGATCGCTACGGCCCGGCGGTGGTCAACATCAGCACCACCGCGCACGCGCAGCGCACGAGCATGCAGGGCTTGCCGCCCGGCATGAGCCCGGATGATCCGTTCTCCGAATTCTTCAAACACTTCATGCCTCAGATGCCGCAACAACGCGGCGACCAGATCGTGCGCGGTCTTGGCTCAGGCTTCATCGTCTCGGCCGATGGGCTGATCCTGACCAACGCGCACGTGGTGGATGGCGCGCAGGAGGTCAACGTCAAGCTGACCGATCGTCGCGAGTTCAAGGCCAAGGTGCTGGGCGTCGACAAGCAATCCGACGTGGCAGTGCTGCGCATCTCCGCCAAGAACCTGCCGGTGGTGCAGATTGGCAGCCCAGCCAATACCAAGGTGGGTGAGCCCGTGCTGGCCATCGGTTCGCCGTACGGTTTCGAGAACACCGTCACTGCAGGCATCGTGAGCGCCAAGTCGCGCTCGCTGCCGGACGATACCTATGTGCCGTTCATCCAGACCGATGTGGCCGTGAACCCGGGCAACTCGGGCGGCCCGCTGTTCAACCAGCGCGGCGAGGTGATTGGCATCAATTCGCAGATCTACAGCCAGACCGGCGGCTACCAGGGCCTGTCGTTTGCCGTGCCGATCGATGTGGCGATGAAGGTGGAGCAGCAGCTTGTGTCCACCGGCAAGGTCACGCGTGGCCGCCTGGGCGTTGCGGTGCAAGAGGTCGACCAGTCGCTTGCCGATTCCTTCAAGCTGCCCAAGCCAGAAGGCGCATTGGTCAACTCGGTCGAAGACGGCGGCCCCGCAGCCAAGGCCGGCCTGCAACCTGGCGACGTGATCCTGCAGATTGGCGATGCACATATCGACCGGTCGGGTGATCTGCCCGAGCAGGTGGCCGACATCAAGCCTGGGAGCACCGTCCCGCTGCAGATCATCCGCCAGGGCAAGCAGACCACGCTGACTGTGACCGTCGGTGCAGCCAAGGACGCCAAGGTGGCGTCCAGTGAAAAGGCTGCGCCGGACCAAGGCCGCCTGGGCTTGGCGGTGCGACCGCTGCAACCGGAAGAGAAGCGCCAGAACGGCCTGCCTGGCGGCCTCGTGGTGATGGACGTAACCGGCCCGGCGGCCAAGGTCGGCATCCAGCCCGGAGACGTGATCCTGTCGCTCAATGGCACGCCGGTGTCATCGGTGCAGGAGTTGCGCACGCTGGTGGATCGTGCCGGCAAGCATGTCGCGCTGTTGGTGCAGCGTGACGATACGAAGATCTTCGTGCCTGTGGATCTGGGTTGACGTAAATCTAGGCTAGGCGCTATCTCTCCTCGAATAGCCGGTCCTCTGGGCCGGCTTTTTTTGTTTCCGTCTTGCCGGCCCTCCGGCTCTGTCGGGAAAACCCTGCCTTGACTTCTAATATATCAATTAATAGATTTTGATATATCAGAAATTGGCTGACCAGGGACATGCCTGCTCGCAAGGATGCAGTCCTTCGGTAGAGGCCAATACAAAAAGCAGAGAGGAGACGCATGCAATACCCCCGCCACCGGCGGTGGGCGCCAACTCGCGCCCATACGCTTTTCGCGCCTTCACGACGCACGTTGCAGCGCAATACCGGCGCGTGCTGATCCGCCCATTCGGCGCTCGTATTCCCACGCGCGCCCGCCCCCACCAAATGCGCGCTGCTCCGCCTGCGAGCGGCTCGCACGCGCGCTGAATTCACACCCATACGAAGAAAACGAGGAGAACAAAACGATGACCCATTCAAGAGCGGTGCGGCCAGCGCGTGCCTGCATCGGCCTGATCTGCCTGTCTGTCAGCCTTGTGTTGACCGGCTGCGGCGGTGGTGATGGCAGCAGTAGCGACATCGCCAGCAGCGGTGGTGGTGTCGCCACCAGCCCTGGAACAGGCCCTGGAGTCGGCACCGGTACATCTACGACAACGTCCACTGCGCTCTGGCCGGCCACGGCGCTTTCTGATCCGGCCGTGCAGGGCAAGGAGCCGCCGCTGCCCACCACGGTGTGCGCGACCTTGAGCGCCACCTTGACCAAGAACAGCAAGGGGCTGCTTGACGCGTCGGTGGATGCGCCGCCGGCCGACTCTCAGCCCGACACCGCCAACATTCAGGCGGCCATCAACGGTTGTCCTGCCGGACAAGCGGTGAAGCTGGTCAAGGGAAGCCAAGGCCAAAACGCTTTCCTCAGTGGTCCGATCGTCTTGCCGGGGTCCGTCACGCTGTGGGTCGATGCGGGGGTGACACTGTTCGCCTCGCGTAAGCCGTCTGACTACCAGATCAGCGGCAAGAACAATTGCGGCGAAACCGCCAGCAGCGACAACGGCTGCAACGCGCTCATCACAACGACGCCCAACGGCAACGGTGTGGTCGGCGACGGCGTGATCGACGGCCGCGGCGGCGAAGTGCTCACCTCCGGCCTGTATGCCAACAAGCTCACGTGGTGGGATGTCGGCGCGCTGACCAAAACCATGAGCAACGCCAGTCAGAACAACCCGCGCCTCATCCAGGTGAATGGCGGCAGCAACTTCAGCCTCTATCGAATTACGTTGCAGAACGCGCCGAAGTTCCACGTTGTCACCAGCGGCGTCAGCGGCGTGACCGCCTGGGGCACCAAGATCCTGACGCCCTCGCTCGAATACTCCGTGGCAGGCTACCAATGCGCAGCCAACACGACGCCGGTCGTCTCAGGTTCGCCCAATACCACCACACCCAGCACCTGTTTTACGCCTGCCACCGTCAAAAACACAGACGGCATCGACCCGGGCCAATCGCAGAACGTGCTCATCGCGTTCAACCACATCAGCAACGGCGACGACGGCATCGCCATCAAGTCGCACGCCAGCACCACGGGCCCCGTTTCCAACGTGCAGATCCTGCACAACCGCTTCTATTTCACGCACGGCATGTCGCTCGGCAGCGAAACGGACAGCGGCATGAACGGCATCACGATCCGCGACCTGACCATCGATGGCTTTGACATGGGCGCCACCAGCGGCTTTCGCATCAAGACCGACGATAGCCGTGGCGGTGAAGTCAAGAATGTGACGGTTGACGGTGTGTGCGCACGGCGCGTGCAACAGCCGATCGTGATGGACCCGTACTACGGCGACGCTTCCGGCTCGGCCAAGGCGCTTTACCCGAACCTTCACGACATCACGGTGCGCAATTTCCGCTACCTAGATGTGGCCGGCTCCGTCTACGACGGCGCCAACGCGGCCTTGTTGCTGCGCGGCTACCAGTCGCAGAGCCAGTTCAACTATCTCTACAACGTCGTCTTCGACAACGTGGTCTTTGATTCTCTGCCGGGTTGGGCAACGACCAAGCTGACGAATCCCGTGCCGTCCTATGCGGAGTTGACGATGGGTTCGGGGCCGGTGTCGTTTGCCAGCCTGCTGCTCGCGGGCCAGGACATCAACCACGTCCACATCTTCGACAACCGGACGGCAACCCCGGCGCCCTATGACTGCTCGAGCGCGTTCGTGGACTTCCCCGCAGTGAATGCGCCGATGTCGATTCACTGAGCACAACTACGGCCCGCTCACACCAAAAGAAGAAGAGGAGACAACAATGACAAGAACGTTCAAGCGCGCAGTTGTGGTTGCAGCCCTGCCGGCACTGCTGTTGGCGGGCTGCGGCGGAGATGGTGGCACCGGCACCGCCAGCGCTACCACCGGCGGAAGCGGCGGCTCGGCTACAACGGCCAGCCTCGCTTCTGTGAATGTGTCCGAGACCGCCAGCCAGACGAGCGCCGCCGTTGGCGACCGGGTGATCTGGACGATCACCGCCGTGAACAATGGAAGCGGCGCCACCGGGGATACCGTTTCGCTGGTGGCCACCGTGCCCGGCAACGTCGGCGGTATCGCGGTGAACGCGCAGGGTGCAACATGCGGCCCGGCAGTCAGCACGCTCACGTGCACCATTCCTGCGGGGCTCGCAGCCGGAGCCGCCGCGACCGTCACCCTGACGGCCACGGCCACAGCCGCCGGTAGCCTCACCAGTTCTGTTTCGACGTCCGGCGAAGGGGTGTCGGGCTGCGCGGCCCAGGGCAGTTGCAGTACGTCAGTGACGGTCGCGGCGGCTTCCGGAGGAACGGGGTCTTCCGGTGGTTCGTCGTCAGGCTCGACGAACGCGGTCGGGTTGGTTCCCGCCAATGGAGAAACCGCCGCCTATGTCGACACGCGGCTGCAACTCAGCTTTGACGCCACACCTACCTTGGGTGCGACCGGCTTGATCAAGGTCTTCAATGCCACCACGGGCGCGCAGGTCGACCAGATCGATATCAGTGGCGCACCGGTCACCGCCGGCGGCGAAACGCAGACGTACATGCCGGCCGCCAACACCGAGATCGACACGCTGGGCAACAACACCGGGCTGACCCAGTGGCGGTATGTGTACTACACGCCGGTCACGATTTCCGGCAACACGGCCACCATCCGCTTGCACGACAACATGCTCAGCAACGGCACCAAGTACTACGTCACCATCGACAACGGTGTATTGGCCGGCAAGATGAACGGTACCCCCTTTGCGGGCATCACCTCGCCTACGGCGTGGACCTTCACGACCAAGGCCGCCCCGGCATCCCAGACGGCCGTGACCGTCGCCAGCACCGGCACGGCGGACTTCCGGACCGTACAGGGTGCGCTCGACTGGATCATGCGCAACAGCAGCGCGAACGCGTCGGCCAGCAAGACGATCACGATCCAGGATGGCAGCTACAACGAGCAGCTGTTCCTGCGTAACGTGAATAACCTGACGATCTCGGGCCAGAGCCAGGCGGGCACCATCGTCTACCAGGACAATTCGGAGTCTTACAACCCGGGCACCGGCGGCAGCAAAACAGCACCGGCCACGACGCTGACGACGGAAGGCAGCGGCACCCGGCGCGCCCTGGGGGGCGGAAGATCCGTCCTTCTGGTGGAGGGCTCCGACCTGCTCAAGCTCACCAACTTCACGTTGCAGAACTCGCACGTCAGACAATCGAACTTCAACAACCAGGCCGAGGCGCTTTACTACAACACCTCAACCCTGACCGCCAGCCGCATGGTGGCAAGTTTCATGAACTTCCTGAGCGCGCAGGATACGATCCAGACCAAGGGCTGGGTCTGGTACTACAAGTCCTACATTGCGGGAAACGTCGATTTCATCTGGGGCTCGCCCTATGCGGCACTGTTCGAGCAGAGCGAGCTGCATACGACGTTTGACCCGATCGCCGGTTCGGGCGGCAGCTACAGCGTCAACGCCATCATCCAGGCACGTGCGGCCACGGGCTACCCGGGCTTCGTGGTGCTCAACAGCGCGTTGACCGCGGATGCCACGGTGCCTGCGGGGACCACCTATCTCGCACGATCCCTGACTGGTGCCACCCAGGCCGCGAACAGCTACTGCACCCAGCAGTACACGGGCACCGGCAGTTTCGGCAATGCTCAACTGTATTGCGACACAGCTGCGTACATCAGCACGAAGATGGGCGCACACATCGCAAGCGGCGGCTGGCAAGATCCGAACACCAACGGCGCCATGGCACCGTACCCCGGAACACCAACCGCAACCGCAGGGTGGCGTGAATGGCTGAGCATGGACGCGGCCGGCAATGCGTTGAGCATGTCGGGGCGCGATACCCAATACGCCACCAGCGCCATTGATTTGAGTGGGCTCAACACCACCGCCAAGGTGTTCGCCAGCTTCAAGGATGGCAACGGCGCGAGCTGGACGCCCACGCCCTGATTTCACGGACAAGCGTGACGGATGCAGCGGCGCGTGCCCTTTCAGGCCCGCGCCGTTTTTTCATGGGATCAGCGGGTGCTGCAGAGCCTTGCCGTTGCACGGTCCAGTGCAATCCGATGCAGGGTGTCGAGCGATTTCTCATGCACGACACGGCCGATGTCGTTCGCCACCTGCATCGGGCAATCCGCCTGGCTGCGTGCGGGGGCAGCATCGCGCAGGGCTTGCAGAATGGATTTCTGCAACCCGTCCAGCTTGGGGCGGATCACATCCGGCAGGCTCTGACGCTGCGCGGTGGGCGCAGCACCGGCCCGGCGCCAGTCGTTCAGCAGGGCGTATTGCACTTCCTTGTTCGCCTCGATCTGGTCTGTGAAGACATCGCTCACGTCCGCGGCTGCCAGGCCGTAGGCTGGCGCCTGCGCCGAGGCATTGGCGATGACCTTGGCTTCGCGTGCCGGGTCGTAAACCGACTTGCCGCTGTCCCATTTGCTCAGCGCAACCTGGTCGGCGGTGACCAGGCGATCCGCCAGATGGCGGAGCAGCGGTGCAAAGGCGCCGTCCTGGGCGTGGGCCTGGGTGGCGAAGCTTGCAGCCAACAACAGAGTGCAGGCGATTCGGGGTGTCATCAACGTGTTAAGGGCGTTCTTCATGCTAGGTACCGGTCGATTGCCGCGTGTCATGAAACTGGGAGCGGCCATCATACCGAAGCGCTGATCGAACGACGTGCGCAACGTTGTTCCGATGCCCGCCGTTAGGGCGTTTGCACGTGCTGTCTGCCATAAACCCAGGTATCATGCGGGCTGCGCGCCGTGTTTGTCTGCAAAGCCTGCGGCGGCGCGGCTAGCTGAGCATACGACGATGGATTTTTACCCCGATCTGGAAGGTTTGCCGCTGTTTGCCAAACCCGCTTTCGGCTGGGAGGAACCAGCGTCTGCATCGCCAGCCGAAACGTCCCCCACCAAACCCCGCCGCTTGCGCCGATGGCGCGGCCCAATCACGCATTGGGAACGCGGCTACCGCTCCCACTACTACCGTGACAAGCGCGGCAAGAAGCTCGGTGAAATCCACCTGAGTCCGCGCGGCCAGGCGCCGCTGCTTTACCGCTGGCTGGCCGGCACGCTCTCGGGCATCGAGGGGTCGCTCACGCACGCGCGCATGCGGGTGGAAGAGGCGATCGGGTTTGGGATGCGGCAGATGGCGCTGTTCTGAGCCACCCGCCCGGCGTGCCGCTGGGCACGGTCGATGCGTCAACTTTGGGTTCACCACGACGAGGAGAACCCATGCCAACCATCGTCCGCATCTTCACAGACCACGCCGCTGCTGAGGCAGCCCGCCAAGCCGTGTTGAACACCGGCCTCACGCTGGAGCGCGTCGCGCTGTCGCACCAGGGTGACGAGGCAGGTGCCTTGTGCGGCAACTTCCTTTGCGGCGACTACGAGCCCGGCGGCGAAAACGCCGAGACCTACGAGCGCAAATTCCAGAACGTCGTGATCGGCGGGCGCTTTCTGCTGACCATCGACGCCGAGCCCACGCAGGTGGACGCCGCTGAAGCCGCGTTGCAGCCCGCTGGCGGACATGCCGTAGACGATCTCGGACCGAAGCCATGACATTGCGCGGCGGTCCTCGAAGGCAAGCGTTGCAGTCATCGCCGCACGTTCATGCTGAGGACTGCCGATCCGGCCTCGCACCCCATCCGAGATCGTTCGTGCGCCCACATTGGCCACGCTGGTGCAAACGTTCCGTGCCACGCAGGCGACGGTCCATGCATGTAGATTTGGTGGCCTGATCGCGTGCGTACGGCTTGCGCGGTAGCATTTCGCTCCTTCAATCTCGAGCAAGACACCATGCGAACGTCAACAAAAGGTTTGCTTTCAGCGCTCCTGGGCCTGCTGTTGATTGCGGTGGGCTTGGTTGCTTTCCTCTTTCTCGTGTCCGGTGTGAGTCAGGGAATGCGGGCAGGCGGCGGGTGGGGCGCATTGTTTATCCCGCTGGTCCTGGGACTCGTCATGCTGGTGGCAGGTGTGGTGACTTGGTTCTCGGGTCGCAATGCTGACAAGAAATCCGAGAATAAGGCGCAGTACAAAAAGAGCCGCAGCCGCGGCATTTGACCCGCGCCATATGGTTGGCCCCCACCGCCCGGTGATATTGCCTCACCACGCCCTCACGTAGAATCCTCCCGCTTGAAACCCCGGGGAGTGCTCATGCTGGATCCTGGCGTCGCCATTGCCACGTCGGCGCTGATGAGCTTTGTGCTTCTGGGGCTGCTCGGTTCGTTGCTGCGCGCTGGCAAGTCCGGCATTGCCGAATGGTTTGGTGCCAATCTGGCCGTGGTGCTGGCCCTACCCTTGATTCTGCTGCGCGGGAAGATTCCCGACAGCCTCTCGGTTGTTGTGGCGAACGTCCTGTTGGCGCTCGGTGGTGCTGCGTACTACGCGGGCTGCGCGCGCTTTCTCGGCCGTCGGCCGCAGTGGCCGATCTTGCTGGCAGGCGTGACGGCGGTAGGGGTGGCGGTCATCTACTGGCGCTACGCCGTCGACAGCATCCCCATGCGGGTGTTTTCGACCACGCTGTTTTCCGCTGCATTCTGCACGGCACTGACGTGGATGCTGGTACGCCATTCGCCCGCCGGTCGACCGACCTATCCGTATCGGGTAACGGCCATCATTGCTTTCGTGTTCGGCGTTTGTCAGCTCGTACGCGGCTTCTATTTCCTGACGCTGGATGCGGCTTCCAGCCCGAGCATGTTTGCCAGCGCCGGCAGCGTGCTGCTGCTCGTGGTGGCGGCGGCGATCATGCCCATCCTGTCGATGTCGGCCATGCTGATGGTGCATGACGCGCTGCTGGCCGACGCGCGCGATGCGTCCAACCGCGATTTTCTGACCGGTGCGCTGTCGCGCCAGGGCTTTGAGGCGCTGGCGCGCCGCCATGTCGGCCGTGTGCAGCAGCACGCCAGGCCGCTGGCATTGCTGATTCTCGATCTGGATCATTTCAAGCGCATCAATGACAGCCTCGGGCATGCCGCCGGCGATGCGGTGCTGCGCGCGTTCGTGCAGATGGCGCAAGCGCAACTGCGGCCGACCGACGTGCTTGGGCGCATCGGCGGCGAAGAGTTCGCGCTACTGCTGCCCGACACAGACAGCGGCAACGCCATGCATCTCGCAGATCGCTTGCGCAAAGCTGCTGCCGTGCAAGTTGTCATGGCCGGTGCGCAGCCCTGCCGCTACAGCATCAGCGGTGGCGTGGCGGCGTGGCAACCCGCTGAATCGTTCGACCGGCTGAGCGCACGCGCAGACCGCGCGCTGTACGACGCCAAGCATCAGGGGCGCAACCGGATTTGCGCTGCCGATGCTGGCAACGCCGTTCCGGTGGTGTAGCGCCGCCCGCAAGGCAACGGCAATCCGTGCGGCGTAGCATTTCGCTCCTAAATTTCAACGGGAGCCCGCCATGTCGAAGACGCAGTATTACGCCGCTACCACCCTGGACGGCTTCATCGCCACGACGGATCACTCGCTCGATTGGCTGATGCAGTTTGGCTCACTGGAAGGCACGAGCTACGACGGCTTCATTCGCGACGTCGGCGCGCTGGCCATGGGTGCGTCCACCTACGAATGGCTGCTGCGCGAACTGGCCAAGCCGGGCCCTGAGGGGCAAGCGCAGCCATGGCCTTACGTGCAGCCTGCGTGGGTCTTCACATCGCGCACCCTGCCGGCGGTGCAAGGTGCAGACATCCGATTCGTGCGTGGCGATGTGGCGCCCGTCCACCGCGACATGCTCGCCGCAGCCGGCGGACGCAATCTCTGGATCGTTGGTGGTGGGGAACTCGCCGGCAAGTTTCTCGATGCAGGGCTGCTTGACGAACTGATCGTGCAGGTGATGCCTGTCACGCTGGGCACCGGGCTGCCCCTGTTGCCGCGCCGCATCGTGCAGCCCGCGCTCAAGCTCACTTCCGCCGTGCCCTACAAGAAACCTTCGTGGAGATGCGCTACGAGGTTGCGCGCGGGTAGCGCCGGGGCCGGATGACCGAGCCAAGCATCGCGGCGCATTAGCAAGTTGCCTGCCCGCAGCGCCCAATACGGCGCCATTTCTTGCGCTTCGGCATGCCGCTGTTTTGCGCAAAACCTGTCGATTTGACAACGCTGTCGGCGTCTCCTTTTCTGGACTGGCTTTCCGTCCACCAGGCAGGAGATGACGATGCATCGACAGGCTCACTTTTTGATCCGGCGCCGCGCGGCCAATGTTGCTGCGTGGCTGGCGTTCGGTTTGGCGGCGTCGTCCGCGTTGGCCGATGTGGGCGTGGGTGCCGCGCTGCCGCCGTCGCCCGACAAGCTTTACGGCGACTTGTTCGTGGCCGTGCAGACCGCGCAGGTGTATCCCGATCAGAAGACGTTTGTCGATGCGGTGCCCAAAGCCGCACCGGCTGCGATCCTGCAGGCTTACCAGGCACAGAAGAACGTACCGGGTTTTTCGCTCAAGGCGTTTGTCGATCAGTACTTCACGCCGCCGGTGGAGACGCCCGTGACACCGCCTGCAGGGCAGACCTTGCGCGCCCACATCGACTGGCTCTGGCCGGCGCTCACGCGCACGACGACCACCGCGCCTGACAACAGCTCGCTCATCCCGCTGCCCAAGCCGTACGTCGTGCCCGGCGGCCGTTTTCGCGAAGGCTATTACTGGGATACCTACTTCACCATGCTCGGGCTGCAGGAGGCCGGCCGCGAAGACCTGGTGGACAACATGCTCGACAACTTCGCCTATGCCATCGACCAGTTCGGCCACATTCCCAACGGAAATCGCACGTATTACCTGAGCCGCTCGCAGCCGCCGTTCTTTGCGTTGATGGTCGAGCTGGCCGCGCAGCAGGAGGGTGATGCGGCGCTCAAGCGCTACCTGCCGCAACTGCGCAAGGAGTATGCGTACTGGATGCGCGGCGCCGCCGCCACGCCCGCTGGGCAGGCGAGCAGCAACGTCGTCGTTATGCGCGACGGCGCTGTTCTCAACCGCTACTGGGACGACCAGGACACCCCGCGCCCGGAGTCCTATCTGCAAGACGTGACCACCGCGCAGCAAACACCCGCACGCCCTGCCAACGAAGTCTGGCGCGACCTGCGCGCAGCAGCTGAAAGCGGGTGGGATTTCAGCTCGCGCTGGTTTGGCGACAACGCCACGCTGGGCACCATTCGCACCACGTCGATCGTGCCGGTGGATTTGAACAGCCTGATGTTCCAGCTGGAGAAGACCATTGCGCGCGGCTGCACAGCGGCGCGCGATTTTGCGTGCACGGTCGAATATTCCGTGCGCGCCGGAAAACGTGCCGTCGCCATCGAGCGCTACCTGTGGCACCCCGCAGGCTACTACGCAGACTACGATTGGCAGCTCGGCCGCATTCGCGACAACAAGTCTGCCGCGATGACGTATCCGCTGTTTGTGGGCGCAGCACGGCCAGACCGCGCGTGGAAGACGTTGCAATGGACGCAGCAGGCGCTGCTGCAGGTGGGTGGGCTGTCCACCACTACCTTCAAGACTGGCCAGCAGTGGGATGCCCCGAACGGTTGGGCGCCGCTGCAATGGATCGCGCTGCGTGGTGCGCAGCGGTACGGCTGGCAGCCGCTCGCGCAGGCGATCGGCGAGCGCTTTCTCGGCAGCGTCGAGCAGCTCTACGCCAGCCAGCAGAAGCTCGTCGAGAAATACATCGTCGATGGAACGGGCACGGGCGGTGGTGGAGGGGAATACCCGTTGCAGGACGGGTTTGGCTGGACCAACGGTGTCACGCTCAAGCTGCTGGATGCGTATGGCCGCGGGCAGTAAGCTGGCGGTTTCATCCGCCGCTACGAGTGCCTCGCATGCCCATCGAACTTGACCGCGACGTCCGCGAAGAGGCTGTTCAATCCATCCAGCGCTACTTCACCGAGCACATGGAAGAGCGCATCGGCAACATCCAGGCCGGTGCGCTCCTGAGTTTCTTTCTGGAAGAGATCGGCCCGGTGGTCTACAACCTCGCCGTGCAGGAGGCGCAGGAGCGCCTGCACACGCGCGTGGCCGAGCTGGACTACGAGTGCCACCAGGAGCCGTTCGGATACTGGAAGAAATTCGACAAGCGCCGATAGTTCCCCGCTACCATGCCCGGATTCCATCGGGCTGCTTCGCTTCCATGTCTTCCTTGCGCGCATTCTTCAGCACGGCCTTCCGTTGGCAGCGCGGCCGCCAGGGCACCGGCTACGACAAGATGCTGCTGGCCACCGCGCTGTGGCCCATTCCGTTCGACAGTTACCTGATCCGCTACCCGGACGGTTCGGAAATTCCGCCGCATACCGACCCCGTCACCAACGGTCGCCACTATCGGCTGAACATCGTGCTGAAGTCGCCGCGGGCGGGCGGCGAGTTCGTCTGCGCCCGACCGATCTTCCAGACAAGGCGCATCAAGCTCTTCCGTCCCGATGCGTGCGAGCACAGCGTGACGCGCGTGGTGGGTGGCAGCCGATATGTGCTGTCGGTGGGGTGGGTGTTAGGGCCGCGCGCGTGAGGGCCGGGAACAGAATCGTGACGCACGCATTTGCCGCCAACCCCTGGTTCCAGAGCCTGCCGCCGCACGCGGCTGATGCGCTGCTCGAAGCCGCGGTGCCGCTGCACATCGCAGCCGGCGCATTTCTCTTTCGTCAGGGCGATCCGATGGACGCCAGTTCGCACGCGTTCTTTGGCGTGGCCAGTGGCGCGCTCAAACTCTCCATCTTCAATGCCGACGGAGATGAGGCGATCCTCACGTTGGTGGAGCCAGGCAACTGGTTTGGCGGGGTGTCGACGCTCGATCAACAACCGCGTGGCCATTGCGCAATTGCGCTGGAAGATTCGGACGTGCTGGGGGTGAGCGTGGCGCGCTTTGAAGCATTGATGCGCGATGCTGCATTTGCCGGAGCGATTGCGCGGCTGGTGGCGGCGCGCTTGCGCCTGGCGTATGGCTCGCTGGCGAGTGCGGCGCTGCACGGTACGCGGGCGCGTGTGGCGCGGCGTATCGCTTCACTGGCGCACGGCGATGTGTCGCAATCGGCAGAAGGGCGCGCGAGCATCTCCACCTCGCAAGACGCGCTGGCGATGATGCTGGGCATCAGCCGGCAGACGCTCAGCAAGGAGCTGCAGGCGCTGGTCAAACTCGGCGCGATCCGCCTGCGCTATGGCCACATCGAGATTCAAGACATGGCGTTGTTGCTGGACGCGAGCGAGGCCGGCGCCGACTAACCCGCTGCCCGCAAGGCCGCCAGCAGATCGTTGCCCGACCAGCTTGGGCGTGTGGCGGCAGATTCGGCGGCATGCACCATCGCACACAGTTTCGCGTTCACGGGGGCGCGTTGCCCCAGGCGCTCGGCCAAGCGCACAACTTCGCCGTTGATCCAGTCGACTTCGGTCGTGCGCCCGGCGGCCAGATCGTCGGACATGGACGAACGCGCGAGCGGATCGATGGCGAGCATCCTGCCGCCCAGCCGCGCAAACACCGCATCAGGCGTGGCGAGCAGGCGTGGAATCCAGGCGGGCGGTATGGGCGTCAGCTTGGCGGGCTGGATGCCCGCACGCGACAGCAGCCGCAGCGCCTCCACTTGCGCCAGCGCCAGGCAGCGCCGGTATGCACGCTGCGACAGCTCTTCCTTCAGCGGCCGGTTGGCCAGTGCGTTGACGGCGTTGTTGAGGTTGAGCAGCAGCTTGGCCCATTGCACGGCTGCCATGTCGGTCCGTTCTGTGAGCGGCAGACCCGCGCGGAGGAAGTCACCGAGAAACGGCTCTAGCAAGGGTGACGCTGCCACTTCCAGCTCACCGCCCGTGCCTTGGTGGAAAGCGCCGGGGCCGGGCTGCATCACATTGAATGGCACCATGCCCGCCAGCACGGTGTGCTGCGGCAGGGTGGCCCGCAGCACGTCGGCATTGCCAAGACCGTTCTGGAAGCTGATGACGATGGCACCCGCGCGCAGCAGGGGCTTCAACGCATCGGCCACGGATTGCGTGGCAGCAGATTTGACCGTGACGAGCACGAGATCGGCATCGGCGGCAGCGCCGGGGTCGGTCACGTAGCGCACCTCAGCCGGCGGTACCTGCCAGCGGCCGTTGCGGTAGTCCGTCAAGGTGAGGCCGTGCTCACGCAGCTCGTTGCCGATGCGTGCGCGGCCGACCAGCGTGACGTCGGCGCCGGCCGCCAGCAGACGGCCACCCAGATAGCAGCCGATCGAGCCGGCCCCCACGATGCAGATCTTCGCCATGCGTCTCCTTGTTGTTGCGCTGGCACCTCAAGCCAGGCGCGGCACCTCGTACACCAGGGCCGGCTGCAGTGTATCGATGGCTTCCACCGGCTCGGGCGGGCGCCACATGAACAGCGAGAAGGTCATCTTCTCGGGCGTCACGTCGATGATGGTAAAGCCGTTTTTCTCGGTGGGGTGCAGCGCCTCCTGCATGGCGACGGACAGAGCCGGCGTGGTCTCGATGCTGCGGAATGCCGACGGGAAGGCGAGGTCTCCGGTGCCGAGCGTGCCGGTCATGACCGTATGCACGGGATGCGCGAATGCCAGATCGCCCGAGCGCGACATGGACCCGGCCGCCGATGCATGGAAGTCGCCCTGCACGATTACGGCCGCGCGCTGCTTCTGCTCGGCAAGCGCCGCCACCAGGCGCTGGTGCTGCGTGTGCCAGCCGGCCTGCCAACCGGGCTTAGGCTGGTTGGCGACGAGGCGGCCGGTCTTCCTGTCGAGCAGATCCGGATACCAGTCGCCCAGCTTGCCCGACGAATACGCAAACGGCAGCGATGGCACGTGGAAGAAATGCGCGGTGTCTTCCGCGCGCGTGCGTGCCACGAGCCAGTCTTCCACCCATTGTGGCACCACGCGTGCGTGGATGCCCTTGTTGTCGAGAAAGCGCCGGCAGTCGTACAGCACGGCTTCAAGCAGCGCGCCGTAACGCAGCGTGCCGAAGGCGCTGTTGGTGTCGGCAGGCATGCCGGCCTTGTCACCGCCGGGCAGCCACACGGGGCGGTTCGCGTCGGGCAGGAACTCGGGGTAGTAGCGATGTTGCGTCAGCTCTGCACCCACCAGACCGTACGGCTCTGGCGGCAGGGTGGCCACTTTGTCGTCAAACTCGTCGTTCTCGAACGTGTCGTGATCATCGGTCAGGAAATACGCGGGCGTGGAGCGCAGCGTGGTGCCGTACAGCCCGCTGATCTGGTAGTCGCAAACGCGTGTGAAGATGGCTTCGTTCTTCGGGTGCGACATCGGCATAGACGTGTCGAGCGCGCCGCCAAACTTCGCCCACATCAGTTCGCGCACCTGGCGTGCGAACGGCTTGTTCTGCGAGGTCTGCAGATCCCAGTAGATGTGGTCGCCGTTGGCGATAACGGTGTCGGGCGCGAAGGACATCCCGCGCGCGAGCAGGCGCCGGCGGGCGGTCATGTCCAGCCATGCGGTCTTGCCGGCCACCGGCGGGCCATCGTAGCCGCCTGCGCAGGTGTAGGCCAGGATGCGTAGGCGCGCGGGCGTGGCGTCGGGTGCGGGGAAAGTCCGCAGCGGCCATGCGTCGGCCAGTGGCTTACCGCCTGCATCGACAATGCGCAGCGTGTATTGGGTGGCGGGCTGCAGGCCGCGCGCATCAAAGCGCCAGAAGCGACCGGCGGCATCGGTTCGTTCGCCGGCGACGCGCTTGCCGTTGACCACGAGCCATGGCGCACGTGCAAGCGGTGCCTGGAACGATGCCTTGATGAGAAAGCGGTCGTGGCTCGCCGCCGGAATCAGATGCACGAGCTGGCCGGCATGCCAGTTGGCGTCGGCGGCATGCGCGCCTTCGGGCAGGCTCAGGCCCAGCGCGCCAAGGCTGGCAGCGGCAGTGCCTAGCGTCAGGAAATCGCGCCGGCTCATGCCGTGCGCGGGGGTATGCGGCGATTTATGGGAGGGCATCGTCCATCCTCTGGCGTGGTGCGGAGACGCCATCGTGCCGAGCCCTGCGCAGGCTGAATGTTCAGCTTTTGACAATTTAGGGGTAGGCCCCAATGCGGTCGGCTCGTCGCACCAATGACAAACGCCCCGATAGCCGAAGCCACCGAGGCGTTTGTCTTGTCAGACGATGCCGGAGCTGCCGCTTAGTAGCCCCACACCTGCATTTCGTCGAGCGAGTAACCCCATTGCGTGGCGCGCTGCGTGCCGTACATGCGCACATAGCGGCCGCTGCCCTTGAGGTTGGCCAGCGATGTGTGGCCCCACGAAGCGCCGCTCGACGTCGAGTAGATGTTCGTCCACGTCACGCCATCATTCGAGGTCTGGATGTAGTAGACCTTGGCGCCTGCGTCCCAGTACAGATCGACGCCGGTGATGGTGCGGGTCGAGCCCAGATCCACCATCAGCCATTGCGCGCCGGCCACGCCTTCCACCGAATCCCAGCGCGTGCTGGTGGTGTTGCCGTCAAACGCATAGGCCGGGCCGAGGCTGGCGCTGTAGCTGGTGGACGCGCTGGCGGGCTTGCCTTGCGAGAGCAGCGTGATGGCCTGTGCTGCGGCCGTCGGCGTGCCCGGGTAGTAGTTCGAGCCGAGCTTCGCCTTGGTCGTGTCCGAGTTCACACCAAACTGCGACAGGCTCCAGCGCTGACCGTTGCTCGCATCGCCCAGGTAGAGCTGGTAGCCACCGGCGCTCGTCGACGAGAAGAACACGTAGTTCGTGCCGTTCACGGGCGACGGGTCGGAGTTGTTGCTGTTGCAGTCGTTGAGCGTGAGCTGGTTGGGCGTGTCGCTTGGGTTGACCTTGGTGTAGATCTGGTCGGCCTGGCTGGTAGCGTCGTGCCAGCGGGCATAGAAGACGGTGCCGTCCGCGCGCACGATCGGGTAGTACGTCGCCAGGCCCGCCGGCGTGTCAAACGCCACCTTGGTGGTGCTGCCCACGGTCTGCTTGTAAAGGCCCATGCCCGAGCCCGTGCCCGTGGTGTAGTAGACGGCCGTGCCGTCCGGCGTGGCAAACGGCATCGAGTTTTCCAATGTCGGTGCCGTGCGCGTGAGGTTCACAGTCGAGGTGAAGACGGGGCCTGAGCTGGTGTACGACAGCGCGGCCTGCATGACATCGCCGTTCTGCTTGAAGAACAGCGATTTGCCGTCCGTGCTGAACTTCGGATCTTCATTGCGCGTCTGGCCGGTGCTGTTGGTCAGGTTGATCGGCATGTTGGTCGAACCGACTTGCCAGAAGAACACGTTCCACGCGTTGTTGGTGATGCCCATGAAGGCGATCCACTTGCCGTCAGGGCTGAACACCGCGTTCATCGGGTCCTGGATGCCCCAGGCCGCCTTCGACACCTGCTGCAGCGTGCGTGCCGAAAAATCGTAGATGAAGAGTTGGCTGGTGCCATCGCCGTAGCTGACGTAGCTGTGATACGCGAGCTTGCCAGTCAGGCTGGCGGGGAACGTCGTGTTGGATTGCGTGGGCGGATTGGCAACGCAGTTGGCCTGGGCACCGGCAGAGAACAGACCGAGGGCCGCGGTGGCGACAAGGCCAAGAGAAATCAGAGTGGAGCGCATGAAACGGGACTTCCTATGCAAATGGGTCAGTGGGGCGGGGGCAACCGCCGCATTAAGTCCGCGTCACTTTTCTGAATTTGGGCAAAGCTCCGCCAATTCCGGGAAATCCGGATTTGAAAAAGCGCCACAAACCGGGGGAGTGACGAAGATAAAGACGCGCCAAAAAACCCTGTTGCTTCGTACCGTCGTGTTTCTTGTCGGGGCCTCGACTACATCGAGAGGGCGAGTCGCGGACCAGACTGTAAGGGTTTCGCTGACACTGTGAAACCCCAATAAGAACGCCGTTCTTGCCCTAATTCGCTGCCGTGGTAGCGAATCGCCACACGTGCGTGTAAATCTGACACGTCAAATTTTCCGAACGTCGATCAAACTGCACGTGCGAAGTCGATATTGTTATTTTTACTGCGGCGTTTTGCCGCGCGACGACGGTGCAAACCTTGCTACTTGTCGCGTTTGCGCACCATCCTGAAGTGGCGCCGGCGCCCGCTTTGCGGCGTTTTCGATACGGCAAGCGGGTCATGCGCAGCGAGGCGCACCTGCGCCGCCCGCAACCGCCATTGGCGGAAGCCGACGATACGAATTCGGCCTACCCGACGTTGTAAAAAAACTGCCCCGCGTAGCCAGCTTGCAATGGCGAGGGCGGGCATGCTGCATAAAAAGCAGATTTAAATAGTGGATGTTTTTTTGCGCAAAACTGTTTGGTAATCAATTTATTTATTTCTGTATTGCGTTATTCCTATATTCGAGAAAATCCACTAATTGCATCGACTATGCATGGTCTGCAATTCGTTTCGGATTATGTATAGTTTCAGCACGCCAACGATTGATCTCAGCAACACGCAAGGCTGATCACGCTTTTCGCCCGTTTGAAATGAGGAAAGCCGATAAGCGGGAATGGGCGCGGGCATGGCGATTTAGGGTGTGCTCTGGAGGCCGACGGAATGGGCGTTCACAACCAAGTGCCGCATGGCTGCGCAATATCCTGGCGGGCGGCATTGCTGCGCGAGTTGAATGCCCTGCGCGATGCCGATGCAGTCATCCGCTGCCTGCAAACGGCGGTGATTCTGCTCGGCTTCGACTATTGCGCCTACGCCTTGCGTGCAGCCATTCCGATCACGCGCTTCAACACCATCTGCTGGAGCACCTATCCGGAGCCCTGGTGCAAGCACTACCGGGTGTGCGGCTATCTGGCGATCGATCCCGTGTTGCAGTTCGGGCAGCGCTGCGTCAAGCCAATGCTGTGGTCCAGCATCGCCACGGCAGACGCGCCGTTCTGGATGGACGCGCGCCGCCACGGGCTCAACCACGGTTGGTCGCACACCATACGAGATCACACCGGCATCTTCGGTACCTTCAGCCTGGTGCGCCGCGCCACGCCCATCACCGAAGAGGAGCTGGCCGCGAGCGAGCCCGAAATGATCTGGCTGAGCCAGCGCGCGCACGCCAGCATCAGCACGCTGATGGCCGAAAAGGTCTTGCCCGATGCCGCCGCGCGCTTGAAAGAGGTTGAACGCCAGACGCTGCACTGGACGGCCGAAGGCAAGACAGCGGCCGAAGTCGCGGCCATCCTGGAGATGACCGAGCGCAACGTGAACTTCCACATCCGCAACGCCATCACCAAGCTCAACGCCGCCAACAAGACGCATGCAGTGGTAAAGGCCGCGTTGCTCGGGCTGATTCCCGCGATGCTGTAGCGCAGGCGCAGAGATGTCAGGCCATGGCCCGCACGGCAGGGGCAGGGCGCATGGCCTCCAGATGGAAGCCGTTTTCGCTTTGCTTGGCGCGCCGCTTGGCCAGGGCGGCGGCGGTGCCGATGTCATCGCTGTTGTGCGCGGCGCCGGGGTACACATGCAGCGCGCCCACCGCAATCGTCACGAAGCGGAAGAATGCGGGCAGGCCCTTGCGGTCTTCTGCATGGATGCCGCCCGCCGCGCGATCCGCCGGCGTGTACATGGCGAGCGCGTTGGCGTTGAACGCCACCATGGCCTGCGTGATGCGCGCCTGCCAGTCGGCGCTCTGAAACAGGATCAGGAAATCGTCGCCGCCCACGTGGCCGAGAAAGTCGCGCGTGGGCTCGCATGCGTTGGCCAGCACGACGGCGGCCATCTTCAGCATTTCGTCGCCTTGCCAGTAGCCGTACTGGTCGTTGAAGGGCTTGAAGTGGTTGAGGTCGACATAGCAGGCGTAGAACTCCGCGCGCGCTTCCAGCAAACGTTCAATGTGCAGGTTCAACGGAATGTTGCCTGGCAGGAACGTGAGCGGGTTGGCGTAGCGCGCGGCCTCGATGCGAATTTCCGTGACGGTGCGCACAAGCTCTTCGCCGGTGCCCAGGCCCAGGTAGCGGCCATGCTCGGTGATGATGAAGCCGTCGGTCAGGTAGCGCTGGTCTTCGCTCATCAGCAGCGCCGACATGTCTTCCAGCGAGGCGGATTTTTCCACCAGCACCGGCTGCCGGTTGGCAAACGCCAACGCCGGTTTCTTGCCGTACAGCTCGCGGTGATACGGCATCGCATAGCGGTCGATGAACGCTCGGCGTGCGATGAGCGCGAGCGGGCGTTTATCTTCATCGAGCAGCGCCACGGCGTGCAGATCGGGGTGACGGTTGAACAGGTGCAGCACCTCGTCGTTGCTGCTGCGCAAGGGCAGGGTAGGTGCCACACGCAGCAACTTGCTGGCCGTGATGGCGCGCCAGCCTACGCGCACAGCCTGGGGAAACACCGCAATCTGCGAAGACTGCAGCACGCGCGCCGCGTGGCTCGACATGTCGCTCGCGGGCTTGTCTTGTGGGCGTGCCAGGAAGAAACCCTGTCCGAAGCGGATGCCCAGGTCGCGCACCACGCCCAGTTCGTCTTCAGTCTCCAGCCCTTCGGCAATGATGCTGGTGGCGCCGCCTTTGAGCGTCTGTTGCAGCGTGCGTGCCATGTCCAGCTTGGCCGGGTGCTTGGCAATGTCGCGCAGGAAATATTTGTCGAGCTTGATGAAGTCGGGTGTGAGTTCGATCAGCAGGTTCAGGTTGGCATTGCCGGTGCCGAAATCGTCCAGCGCGCATTGCAGGCCAAAGTCGCGTGCCACCGACAGGGCTTCGGCAAAGCTCGCCAGATCGTCGATGGGCGTCTGCTCTGTCAGCTCGATGACGATGCGCGAAGGGTGCAGGTCGTGGTCGGCGATGGCATGCAGCAGGCGGGCATGGTCTTCCAGTAACTGGCGTACGCCCAGCGCGCTGAAGTTCAGGAACAGCTTGCCCGGCAGCCGCATCGCCGAGAAATTGGCGATGGCCAGACGCGCAGCGGTGGTCTCCAGCGCAATCGTGCCTGCTGTGTCCGATGCAGCGCCAAACAGCGCTGCGGGCGACTCCATGGCCGACCCCACCGGCCCGCGCAGCAGGGCTTCGTAGCCGAGCACCTCGGTGGTGGACAGGCGGAAGATCGGTTGGAACACCGTGCGCAGCATCTCGGGCGCAATGCCCGCGGGCAAGGGAAGCGGTGAGAAAGTCATGACGTTGGCGGCAGACGCAAGATCGGACATTCCGCTAAACGACCCGCTGAACACAGAGTTGAATGAACTTTTTGTGACGCACGCAGCGGCGCGGGTTCGCGGGAGATGGTCCCCACCACAGAGGGGCGTGGTTCAGAATGCGCGATGCGCGCGCATCTTCATCGGGCACTGTGCATTTCGATCCTATTCACGCCGTGCTTGACCCTCACATTGTGTGAGGTCCTAGCCTGTGTCCAAGCCAGAAGACAGGAGCCACCATGTTGTTGAAAGTGGGCGATCTCGCCAAACGCTGCGGCCTCTCGGTGCGCATGCTGCATCACTACGACGCCATCGGCCTGCTCACGCCTTCGGCCCGTTCCGACAGCGGCTACCGGCTGTATGACAAGGCTGACGTCGCCCGTCTGCACCAGATTCAGGCGTTGCGGCGCTTCGGCATGTCACTAGCCGATGTCGGGGCTTTCCTGGCCAATCCGGACATTCCTTTGACCACGATCGTGGAACGGCAGATTGCGATGCTCGATCAGCAGATCACGCAAGCCAGCGTACTGCGTGATCGGCTGTCGCGGCTGCACGGCCAGCTCGTGCGCAAGGAAGAGCCCGAATTGACCGAGTGGCTCACAACCTTGGAATGGATGACCATGTACGACAAATACCTTTCGCAGGAAGAACGTGCCCGCGCCGAACGCATGGACGCCGATACTGCCCGCCACGAACGGTGGGCGGCATTGGTGTCGACCGTGCAGGATGCGATGACGCGCCAAGTGCCCTCACGCAGCAGCGAGGCGCAGGCGCTTGCCAAGCAATGGATGGGATTGCTCGCGCAGGACGCGGCGCTCGACCCGATTCTCACGGCGAAGCTGCACACGATGCACATCAACGAGCCGGCGTTGCAGGAGCGCACCGGCATCAGCCTGGAAATGCTCGACTTCATCATGGAGGCGGCGAACGAAACCAAGCTGGCGATCTACGGGAAGTATCTGTCGGCGCATGAGTTGCAATTCATGCGCGCGAACTTTGGCAAGCGCGCCAATGAGTGGCCGGCCCTGATTGCGCAGGTGCGGCAGCATTTGGCCAAAGGCACGCCGGCGCATGCGCCGGAGATGCAGCAGCTTGCCCGGCAGTGGATCGACCTGTTCCGCTCGTATGCGGGCGATGATCCGCAAACGCAAGCCAAGGTGCGCCTGGCAATGGAGCGGGAGCCGGAGCTGTCCGCCAGCCCGTGGATGGGGCCAGATCTGATCGCCTATGTGCGCGAGGCGATGGAAGGGCTGATGAAGGCGGCGTAGCGGCGGCGCTGCAGACGGCGGGTTCCATCGCGTTTCGATGATGACTCGGTGGGCCCGCCAGTCGTTTGCACAAAATCAGGCAGCCTCGTCCGTTGAAAGCGCAACGGCGTCGAGTTCGCGCATTGCATCTTCCGGCAACGTTATCGCCGCCGCGCCCAGGTTCTCACGCAGATGGGCGACCGACGAGGTGCCCGGGATCACCAGAATGTTCGGCGACCGGTGCAGCAGCCAGGCGAGTGCCGTCTGCATCGGAGTTGCGCCGAGTCGCGTCGCCACATCGTTGAGCGTGGACGATTGCAGCGGGCTGAACCCGCCCAGCGGAAAGTACGGGACATACGCGATGCCGTCGGCGGCCAACGCGTCGATCAGTTCATCGTCGTTTCTGTGGGCGAGGTTGTAGTGATTCTGCACACAGACGATCTCGCAGATCTGCCGTCCTTCCGCGATCTGGTCGGCCGTGACGTTGCTCAGTCCGATGTGCCGCACGAGCCCCTGCCGTTGCAGTTCGGCCAGGGCCGTGAGCGGCGCTTCGATGGATCCTTCGGCTGGGCCGTGCGTGTCGAACATGATCCGCAAGTTCACCACGTCCAGAACATCCAGGCCGAGATTGCGCAGGTTGTCGTGCACGGCTTCGGTCAGCGCCTGAGCTGAAAATGCCGGCAGCCACGCGCCCTGGGCGTCGCGCCTAGCGCCGATCTTGGTGACGATGAGCAGATCGTCGCGATAGGGATGCAAGGCGTCGCGAATCAACTGGTTTGTGATGTGCGGGCCGTAGAAGTCGCTCGTGTCGATGTGGTTGACGCCCGAGGCAACAGCCTCACGCAATACGGCAAGCGCGGCGTCGCGGTCCTTTGGCGGGCCGAAGACGCCTGGGCCCGCGAGCTGCATGGCGCCGTAGCCAAGACGATGCACCTGGTGGCCGCCGATGGAAAACGTGCCGGCCTGAATGATGGGGGACATGGTCACACTCCTGTGTGAAAGACGAGGTGACCGCAGATTAGGCGCAAGCGGGGTGCGCGATAAGGGGACATAATCCGCACGGGCTGTGCGAAAAGGCGAACAATGAACGTCGATCTGGGTGATCTGAATGCCTTCGTGGCAGTGGCGCAAGCTAGGGGCTTTCGCGAAGGTGCAAGGTTGATGGGCGCGAGCGCATCCGGGCCGAGCGAGGCGGTGCGCCGGCTGGAGACGCAGCTTGGTGTGCGCCTGCTGAACCGCACGACGCGCAGCGTCTCGCCAACCGAAGCGGGGCAGCGCCTGCTGATCCGCCTGCGGCCGGCCCTGAGCGAGGTGGAAGCCGCGCTGGACGTCGTCAACAATTTCCGCGAAAGACCGGCCGGCACCCTGAAACTCAATGTGCCGATGAGCGCCGCACGGCTGGTGCTGCCTGCCATCATCCCGGGCTTTCTCGACGCCTATCCCGAGATACAGCTGGAGGTCGTGGCCGAAGAGAGCTTTGTCGACATCTTGGCTGCGGGTTTCGACGCAGGCATCCGTTATGACGAGCGGCTCGAACAGGACATGATCGCCGTTCCGATCGGCCCGCGATCACAGCGGTTCGCAACGGCAGCGGCACCCGGCTATCTCGATCGACGCGGCCGGCCCGCCCATCCGCGCGAACTGCTCGACCACGCCTGCCTGCGCGGCAAGTTTGCAAGCGGTGCGATGCCGCCGTGGGAATACGAGCGCGATGGTGAAGTGGTTCGGGTGGAGCCGTCGGGCCCGCTGCTCGTTCGCATTGGCGGGGCGACCGATCTTGTGGTGGACGCGGCCTTGGCCGGCGTGGGTGTTGTTCATCTCTATGAAGACTGGCTACGCCCACACCTTGCGAGCGGTGCGCTCGAACCCGTGCTCGAAGATTGGTGGCGGCCGTTCCCGGGGCCATATCTCTACTATCCGGGGCGGCGCCTTGTTCCGGCTCCGCTCAGGGCGTTCATCGATTTCATCAAGGCCGCTTCGGACTAGCACGGCACTTCCAGATCTTGCGGCAGAGCCGGCTTACTGCTCGCGCGCCCACTGCTTGGGCAACGGGGTTCCATCGAGTTTCCGTGATGGCTTCGTAGGACCCTTGAGCCGTTTGCACAATCCACGTAGTACGCGGTGGTGGTCATGGCTCGCACACTGGGGCCGTTGTCCACTTGGCCATCGGCCGTTCGCACCATGCAGCACGTTCGCCTCATGCTTGAGTACTTTCACCCGTGGACGAATGCTGCCGGGTTTTACCTCGCGCGCGCCAAGGGCTGGTTTGCGCGTGCGGGGTTGGACGTGGAAATCGTCGTGCGTGACGATGCTCGAGGCGACACGCTCGATCATGTCATGCGCGGCGACGTGCATCTGGGCGTGTGCCCGACCCGGCGCGTGCTGGGCCGTTTTGAGATAGGGGAGCCGGTCTGCGGTGTGGCCGCCGTCAACCAGCGCAGCCTGGAAGCCATCCATTCGGTGACGGGGCGCGGCATCACCCGCCCGCGCGATCTCTGTGGGCGCCGTGTGGCGCTCAACCCCACGGTGCGTGCGCGCGCCTTGCTGGCCGACATCGTTCGCGCAGATGGCGGCGACCCCGATGCCGTGAAGCTGGTCGACGCCGGTGTGCGTGAGCTGACCTTCGATGAACTCCGCGATGGCGTGGCCGATGCGAGCTTCGGCAGCTACTGGGCGTGGGAGGGCGTGATGCCTTCGACCCTGCCCGATGCGCAGCGCCAGGTCTGGCCGATCGATGAGATTGGCGCGCCGGCCTATCACAGCTACCTGCTGGCAGCGGACGCCCGCTGGCTGGCGTGCAATGCCGGCGCTGTCAGCGGTTTGCTGATGGCCGCTTCGCGCGGGTTTGCCGCGGCCCATGCGGATCCGGCCAGCGCGCTGCCGCTGTTCGAGCGCGTCATTCCGTATTTCCCGCGAACCACGATTGCCCGGTCGCTGCGCGCCGTGTCCACCACGTGGCTGACCGATGGCGTGTGGGGCCGGCACGATGCCTCGCTCATGTCGGGCTATGCCGCGTGGCTGGCGCGGCACGGTATCGTCCGCCGGCCGCATGCATGGTCCGCCGCCGTGACGGACGCCTATTTGCCGCCGCGCGCAGCGCGCGCCCCCGAGAAGCCGTGCGTGCCAACGGCAGCGGGCGCATTGGCATACGCCCGCCCGTAGTTGTCCGGTGCCGCCGGGTTTCGATACTGAAGCGGCAGACGTTTTCCCCAACCATCCAAACACGACGCCGTGCGGCGTCAGGAGACGGTCATGACACTAGCGTCGGTGGCGTCGGTATCGGTCAGCGGCCCGAGTTGGTCCCGCGATTTTCTGCGCACCTTGCAGGTGCCTGCGAGCGATGTGGAACGGGTGGGCAGCCATGCGTGGTTGCGGTTCGAGCCAATGAGCCGCGGCGTTCGGGCGCGTGCCGACGAAATCGTCGTCAATGACGTGATGTTCGGGGTCGAGGATGTTGTTGTCGCGCATCGCCGGGCAGTGCGTGCCGGCGCGGCCGATCTGGCACCGCCGCACTGGGGCGTTCTGCCCACGCCGCACGGGGAGCGCCCTGTGCGCATGGCACGCGTGGGCGGTATCGGTCATGTCACGCACACGTTTGTTGAGCGCGACCCTGCTGCCGGCGATGCTGCCTTCGATGGAGCGCAGGGGCTTGACCACCTCGCGCTGTGCCTGCCTTGCCACACGATGGACGCAACAGTCGCGCGTTACGAAGCGGGCTTTGGCCTGCATGTCACGCAAACCGAGCACATCCAGACGCGCAGTCTCGGCATGATCAACACGGTGCTGCAGAACGCCAGCGGCAGCGTGAAGCTCGTGCTCTCTGCGCCCACACCGACCAGCCAGACGACGCAACTGCACCGCTTTGTCGATGTGCACGGCGGTGCGGGCATCCAGCACCTGGCGCTGCGTGTGCCTGCACTGTTGGCGCATAGCCTTGCGCTCAAACGCCACGAGGTGAACTTTGCGGGCTCCATGCCCGAAGTGTTCGACGCCATGCTGGCGCGGATCGGGCACTGCCCCGTCCCGCGCGACGCTGCCTTGGCGCTTGGCATCATGGCCGACCGCGATGCCGATGGCCTGTTGTTGCAGTCATTTCTGGCGCCGTCGCGCACGGCGGAGCCAGTGTTCTTTTTCGAACTGATCGAGCGTCAGGGCGCACGCGGATTTGGCGCGGCAAACATCCGCGCCCTGTTCGAGGCGGTGGAGCGTGTGCAGGGTGCGCCCGTGGTGGCGGCCGAGCCGCAGCGTCAGCCGGCCACGGTCTAGCGCCCAGCGCGATGGCTCATTGGGCCGTTTTGCGCTGGCGCCATTTGCGCCGCAGCTTGATGAACAGCGCCACCAATACCGACAGCGCGATCCCCCAGGGCAACAGGTAGGCCACCGCTTCAATCACGCTCGCACTGGCGCGTACCAGTGAGGGCAGGAACTCGCGTAAGGCATTGCCGACGGGCGCCCATAGGCTGCGCGCTGCCGTCTGCCGCGTGCTCAGGTCGATCGACAGCACCTCGCGGTTGACGCGGTCCATGAGGTGCGTGTTCTGGCCAGTGGCGGCCTCCAGTTCCGATTGCGTTTCCGACAGCTTTTCTGCGATCAGGATCAGGTCTTCCACCTTGGTCGCCTTGCGCTGCAGGTCGAGCAGGCTTGCGCGGTAATTCTTCAGCATCTCCAAGCGCTTGCCGACTTCGGCAATCGGCTGGCCGAGGTCGTCCACGTGGGTGCCCTGGCTGACAACGCCACCGCTATCGGTCAGGCGTTTGCGCATGGCTCGGACCCCTTCGGGGCTGGCGCGCAGGTTCAGGTGCGCGGTGCCGCCGCGCTGGTCGCGTTCGAGCTGGATGCTGGCGTCCATGACCGTGCAGTGCCATGTGACCTCATTCACGCAGGTGTCCTGCAGCTCGCGGTACAGGCGCTCCAGTTGCGGCGGATCGACTTCCAATGAGACGCGGTGCTCGTAGGCGAGAAAGCGCTGCTCGGCGCGATCGGCCATCTTGGCGCTTTCGGCGGGCGCCGGCGCGGCAGCCGTCATCGTGGGCGATAGGCCGCCGCTGGGGCCGGATTCTTCTTTCTTGCTGCAAGCGCTCAGGGACAGCGCGATCAGGAGCAGGCCGAGGAGTCGAGTCATGGGCAAATGAAATGGCGTTGGGTTGTACGCAAAGTCCGGTGGGTTGCGGCGCAGTCTAGCGCACACAGCTGAGCAGATCCCGGCAGCGCGCAGGCAAGAAAAAACGCCCGCCGGCAGAACCGGTCGGGCGTTTTTTTCTTGCGAGCAGCAGCGGTGTCAGGCGCGTTGCGGCACGGCGCGCGGCGCACGCTTGGTGTCGTGCGCTGGCACGTCGTCATGCACGTGTTCGACTTCATCCAGATAGCGCGTGTGCCAGCCGCTGGCCACGCCCCAGTGGTAGAAGAACAGCGAGAGCACCGCCACGATGCCCATGTCCCAACCGTAGGGGATGTAGCCGTGGCCGCCGAACTCCGTGCTGCCGCAGTACGACAGCGCGGCGATGGTCGGCAGGTAGGCGATCATCCACCACGCGCCCTTGAGTTCCGTCTTGAAGTCGGGCCAGCCGGCCTTGGCCTGGTAGTAGAAGTACACGGGCAGCGCCACCAGCATCAGCACGATGATCTCGCCCGTCAGCGGCCACTTGGCCCAGTACAGGATGAGCGACGCGCACACAAACGCGAACGGCGCGACGAGCGAGAGCCCCGGCAGACGCAGCGGGCGATGCAGTTGCGGCGACGTGCGGCGCAGCGACATCACGCTGATCGGCCCCGTCAGATACGAGATGACGGTGGCCACCGAGATGACGGCAGCCAGCGCGCCCCAGCCACGGAAGAAGAACAGGAAGATGAACGACACCGCCAGGTTGAACCACATGGCCGGACGCGACACGCCAAACAGCGGGTGCACGCGGCCGAAGATGGCCGGCATGGTGTTGTTGCGCTCCATCGCGTAGATCATGCGCGTGGTGGTGGCCATGTACGTGCTGCCGGTGCCCGACGGGCTGACGAAGGCGTCGATGTACAGCACGACGGCCAGCCAGTTCAGGTTCAGCGCAATCGCCAGTTGGGCGAACGGCGAGTGGTAATCAATGCCGTGCCAGCCATTGACGAGCGACTCAGGCGGCACTGCACCCAGGAAGGCCACCTGCAGCGCCACGTAGATCACCGCAGCCAGCAGGATCGAACCGATCACCGCGATGGGCACGTTGCGGCCCGGATTGCGCGCCTCGCCCGCGAGGTTGATCGGGCTCTGGAAACCGTTGAACGCAAACACGATGCCGCTGGTGGCAATGGCGGTCAGCACTGCGGACCAGCCGTACGGGGCGAACCCTTGACCTGCCACATTCGCGCCGGTGCCCGTGCCAAAGTTGCCCGGGTGGAAGCCCGCTCCAACCAGCGCCACCGCAGTTGCGGCCGGAATGATGAACTTGAAGATCGTGATGGCGTTGTTCGCCTTGGCAAACACCTTCACGCCCCAGTAGTTCAGCAGGAAGTACACGACGACGAGCACCGCGGACAGCACCAGCCCAGGCGGCGTGAGCTCACCGTGCTGGAACAGCGACTGCGCCCAGGGCCACGGCCAACTGCTCATGTACTGGATGGATGCCTCAGCCTCGATGGGGATGACGGTGACGATGGCGATCCAGTTGGCCCAGGCCGCCACGAAGCCCACCAGCGAGCCATGCGAGTAGCGGGCATAGCGCACCATGCCGCCCGATTCCGGGAACATCGCGCCCAGTTCGGAATACGTCAGGGCAATGGCCAGGATGACGACGGCGCCGATGATCCAGGTGAAGATGGCAGCGGGGCCCGCCACCTTTGCAGCGTGGCCAGCGCCGAACAGCCAGCCGGAGCCGATGATCGAGCCCAGCCCGGTCAGCATCAATGCCCAGGCGCCCAGATTGCGTTGTACGTTTTTTTCCAAGAGGAGTCTCCGCCCCGGCGAGTCGGAAGTTCGACAGGGCATCGCGGTTGCTTACCAGTCCGCTTAGTTCTACCGAGGCGACGCTGTTTGGGCGTCGCCCGCCGTCCCATGTGGTGGGTGTCACCAGCCTAGGACATGCGTGTGCCGGATGATGCGTAGCATCAACCGCACCCGTCCGGCCGCGATGAAAGGCAAAACACGGTGTCTGCCTTCCGGGGGGATTCGCGTATAGTCATCGGCGACGTTGTGCGGGGTGCCGCACTTGCCGCCCGATTTCCGGAGCCCGCAATGGGGCGCAATGATAGCGAAATCGTGAGCGGTTGCACCGCCTTTTTCATCGTTCCTCGCAGTTTTTTCTCCCCATGGAGTCCTCTTTCGCCACTTCGGTTGCACCTGCGTCACCTACGCAGTGGCACAGGCGCGTGCTGACGCTGGCGTTTCCCATTGTGCTGGCCAACCTGACGCAGCCGATCCTCTCGGCGGTGGATACCGCCGTGGCCGGGCATCTGCCGGGGCCCGAATACATTGGCGGCGTGGCGCTGGGCGGGGTCTTCTTCAACTTTGTGTTCTGGGGCTTTGGCTTCCTGCGCATGGGCACCACGGGGCTGGTGCCGCAGGCCCACGGCGCGGGCGACACGCAGGCATTGCGCGCGAGCGTGGTGCGCGCGCTGCTGCTGGCCTTTGCCATTGGAGCGGCATTGCTGGTGCTGCAGGTGCCGGCGATCCGCATCACGCTGGCGCTGCTCGGTGCGAGCGAATCCGTCACCCGTATGGCCGAGGTGTATTGCCAGACGCGCATCTGGTCGGCGCCCTTTGCGCTGGCCAACTACGTCGTGCTCGGCACGCTGCTCGGGCGCCAGCAGGTGCGGCGTGCTTTGCTGCTGCAGGTCTTCATCAACACCGTCAACATGGTGGCAGTGCTGACCCTGGTGCTGGGGGCCGGCATGGGCGTGGGCGGTATTGGCGCGGCAACGGCGCTGGCTGACATTGCCGGGTTTGGGCTCGGCATGCTGCTGCTCTGGCTGCAAAGGCCGATGGGTTTGCCGCCGCTTACGCGCACCGAACTGCTCGCCCGCGACGCCTGGCGCCGCCTGATGGGCCTGAACACCGACATCTTCCTGCGCACGCTGTGCCTCCTGGCCGCCTTCGGCTGGTTTGCCCACGCGGGCGCCAGGCAGGGCGATGTGGTGCTGGCGGCCAACGCGCTGCTGCTCAATTTCCTGACCTTCATGGCCTACGGGCTGGACGGCTTCGCACACGCGGCCGAAGCGCTGGTGGGCGCCGCCATGGGCGCGCGGGACCGCGCCGCGCTGCGCATGGCGATTCGCGTGTCGACGTTCTGGTCGGTACTGGGGGCAGGGCTTTTTGCCGCTGTGTACGCGCTGGCGGGCGCCGGCATCATCAGCGTGCTGACCGATCAGCCCGCCGTGCGCGAAGCCGCGCGCCACTATCTGGTGTGGGCAGCGCTGCTGCCGATCGTGTCGGTATGGGGCTTCCAGTTTGACGGCGTGTTCATCGGCGCAACGCGCACACGTGAACTGCTGGTGACGATGGCCGTGGCGGCTGCCGCGTTCTGGGGCTTGTCGGTCACGCTGCAGCCGCTGTGGGGCAACCACGGGCTGTGGTTGTCGATGCTGGGGTTCATGGCCTTGCGCGGGCTGATGCTCGGGGTGCTGCTGCCGCGCGTGTGGCGGGCGCCTCAATTGCAGGCAGCCTAGGCAGCGTCAATCTGCAGCGACTACTGCGCGTACTCCACCACCAGCAACGCCGTCGCCACCGTCTTGCCGGCGTTTGAAATGGCGTGCTGCACATCCCCCGGGTAGCGTGCCGATTCTCCGTGCCGCACCTTCTTCTCACTCGGGCCGGATTGCACAGTCACCGTGCCGCTGAGCACGGAGATGTGCTCCTTCGAGCCCAGCTCGTGCGGCTCTGACGCCAGCACGCCGCCGGGCTGGATCGCCAGTTCATACCATTCAAAGCGCGCCGCCAGGTCCACAGGGCCAAGAATCTTCAATTCGCACTTGCCATCCGGGCTTTTGATGACTGGGATGGAGTGAGCGGGGATGACCGTCACCGCGGGCGCCGCATCGGCCGCGCCTTCGGGCGACAGAAAATCTGCCAGCCCTACGCCGAGCGCGGTGGCCAGGCGCCACAGCACCGCGACGGTCGGGTTGGCCAGATTGCGCTCGACCTGCGAGAGCATGGATTTGGACACGCCTGCGCGCCGCGACAGTTCATCGAGCGACAGCTTGCGCGCCTGGCGCAGGGCTTGCAGCTTGGCACCAACGGCGGGCGGGCCATCGGCGAGGACATCGGTGGCGGGGGCTTGTGCCATCGGTTGGTATCTTGTAAATTGAACGAATTATTCGATATATCGAACATGTTCGATTTATCGATCAACGCAGTCTACAGGAGCAGCACCATGGGGACAACGCAAGCCAATGCTTCCACCGACGCCTTCTACGCGCACATCCGCCGCGAACTGCAGGCGATCGAGGAAGCCGGTCTTTACAAGACCGAGCGCATCATCACCTCGCCGCAGGGCGCGGTGATCCGCACGGCTGACGGCAAGGAGGTCATCAACCTCTGCGCCAACAACTACCTGGGCTTGTCGTCGCACCCGGAGGTGCTGAAGGCTGCGCACGAGGCGCTCGACACGCATGGCTTCGGCCTGAGCTCGGTGCGCTTCATCTGCGGCACGCAAGACCTGCACAAGACGCTGGAAGCGCGGCTGGCGAAGTTTCTCGGCACGGAAGACACGATCCTCTACGGCTCGGCGTTCGATGCCAACGGCGGTTTGTTCGAAACGCTGCTCGGCGCCGAAGATGCCGTCATCAGCGACGAGCTGAATCACGCGTCCATCATTGATGGCATCCGCCTGTGCAAGGCGCAGCGCTATCGCTACAAGCACAACGATCTGGAGGATCTGCGCGCGCAATTGCAGGCGGCCGATGCGGCGGGCGCGCGCTTCAAGCTTGTGTTTACCGACGGCGTGTTCTCGATGGACGGCACCGTCGCGCGGCTGGATGAAATCCGTGCCATCTGCGATGAGTTCGGTGCGCTGCTGGGCATTGACGAATGCCATGCCACGGGCTTCCTCGGCAAGCGGGGGCGCGGCTCACACGAACACCGCGGCGTGTTCGGCAAGATCGACATCATCACCGGCACGCTGGGCAAGGGCCTGGGCGGAGCGTCGGGCGGCTTCACGAGCGCGCGCAAGGAAGTGGTGGCGCTGCTGCGCCAGCGCTCGCGGCCGTATCTGTTCTCGAACACGGTGGCGCCGTCCATTGTCGGGGCCACCATCAAGGTGCTCGATCTGCTGGAGGCCGACACCGCGCTGCGCGACAAGCTCGAAGACAGCGCGCTGTATTTCCGCCGCAAGATCGTCGAACTGGGCTTCGATATCAAGCCGGGCGACCATCCCATCGTGCCGATCATGGTGTACGACGCACAGAAGGCGCAGGCATTGTCCAAGCGCCTGCTGGAGTTGGGCGTTTACGTGGTTGGCTTCTTTTATCCGGTGGTGCCCAAGGGGCAGGCGCGCATCCGCGTGCAGATCAGCGCCGTGCACGAGCGCGCGCAACTCGACGCGGCGCTCAAGGCTTTTGAAACCGCCGGCAAGGAACTGGGGATCATCTGATGAGCACGGGCACCAGCGCGAATGTTGGATCGGCGCCGCGCATCCTCATCATCGGCGCCAACGGGCAATTGGGGACGGAGCTGGCCGCTGCGCTGGCCGAGCGCTACGGCACTGGCAACGTCGTGACCAGCGACATGGTGCCCCGTGGCCGCCACCCGCAGATCCGTCACGAAACGCTGGATGTGACCGATCGCGGCCAGTTGCGCGAGATCATCGAGCGCCACGGCATCACGCAGATTTATCACCTGGCGGCGGCGCTGTCGGCCGCGGCAGAGCAATCGCCGACATGGGGCTGGGCGCTCAATATGAATGGCTTGCTGAACGTGCTGGAAGCCGCGCGCAATCATCAGCTTGAGCGCATCTTCTGGCCCAGCTCGATTGCCGCGTTCGGGCCCACCACGCCTGCGGACAACACGCCGCAGAGCACGATCATGGAGCCCAAGACCGTCTACGGCATTTCCAAGCTGGCGGGCGAGGGCTGGTGCCGCTGGTATTTCGAGCACCACGGCGTAGATGTGCGCAGCCTGCGCTATCCGGGCCTGATCTCGTACAAGACCGCACCGGGCGGCGGCACGACCGACTACGCCATCGACATCTTCCATTCGGCCGTGAAGGGTGAGCGCTATACGTGCTTCCTTGATCACGACGAGGCGCTTCCCATGATGTACATGCCAGACGCCGTGCGCGCCACCATCGAGTTGATGGAGGCCCCGGCCGAGCGCATCACCCAGCGCGGCAGCTACAACCTGGCAGGCGTGAGCTTTACGCCGGAGCAGCTGGCGGCCGAGATCCGCCGGCATCGTCCGTCGTTCGAGGTGGCGTATGCGCCGGATTTCCGCCAGGCGATTGCGGCCAGCTGGCCGAACTCCATCGACGATTCGGTCGCCCGGCGCGACTGGGGCTGGAAGCCCGAATACGGTGTGGCGGAGATGACGACCGACATGCTGCAGAACCTTGCCCACCTGGCTGCACATCCAGCCTAGGCAGCTTCAGTTAGGGGAATTGCGGGCATTGCAGGGCGCTGTTTTGTGTTTCGCTTCGATCGGTTGTGTTCAACAATGCAGCATGGCCATCACTTCTCGTCCCTGCCGCATGTCTTCTTCGACGCCCGACCCCGCGCCGCGTCATCGCGACGATCCGCAGCCCGCCAAGCGCACATGGTGGATGCCGGTACCGCGCATGTCGGTGGCGGCGGGCGCGGTGGGGGTCATTCCGCACACGTCGATTCAACTGCCGTTTGCTGACGGCGCCTGGATGCTGCATATGGCTGCGGGCATCATCTTCATGGTGGGCGCCATCGACAGCCTCTTCCTTTTTGCCATGCGCCATAAGCCCTGAAGGGGCGCATCGGTCATCTATCCGTTGCCGGCCATGCCGGCAATGTGGCGCCTGCCGCGCTCGCTCGGTAAGTTTTAAAACAGGTTGTAAAAACGTTCAGTGGACAACCGGCGGCATGATCGGGTCGGTCGTCACACGTCGCGAATTCGTAACTGAATCGTTACAGAAATGAAGTGAATTTGCGGCATCGCACCAACCGATATCGCGGCCCGCCAATCCTTTGCCACAGCGGGTTTTGCCCGCCTTCTTCTCGTCATCGTTTGTGCCGCAAGTGTAAGCAGATGTTGCGCTGCACGGAGGTGGCCCGATGCTTGCTCTATGTCGTGCGGTCACTCTGCATGTGCAAGGCAGTTCCGCCACCTGCAGAACAGGTTTTTCCAATAAAGCGAATCCGGAACCGGATTGGTCCCCACGGCCCCACGGTCCACACGGCATTCGCACTTCGCTTCTCCAGAGCCGGCGCATAGCTGGCGGCAGGGCGCTTTCTCTCGGACGGTCCCGGGGTTTCGACGGTCATATGCGTGCTCGCCCGCAGCGGCTGGCTTGTGCGCGCCTGACCGGAATCGCTTCACAAGAAAACGAGGAAACCATGAAAGCAGTCCTGCTGGAGAATCATCCGTTGCTACGGGCCGGACTTGCGCAGTTGCTCGCGCATCCCACCCTCGGCCTGGAGGTCGTCGCCCCGGCATTGCCTGCGGGCATCCCTGGCGAACTGCACGCGTTCGATGAGCGAGCCGATCTGCTCGTCATCGGGCTGGACGAGGCCGACGGCCCGGTCAACGCCGGTGAATTCGCTGCCCAATTGCGCGAGGCGATCGCCGCCAGCGAGGCCAGCCGCGTGGTGCTGCTGGCCGCCAGCCTCTCTGCTGAAGAAGCGCACGTCGCGATGACGTGCGGTGTAGACGCCTACTGCGCCAAATCGCAATCGCCGGAAGTCTTGCTGGCCACGCTGCGGCTCGTGCTGGCCGGCGGCCAGTCGTATCCGGCCCTGATACCGCGTGCGGCCAATGCCGCCATGCCGATGCTCTCGCTGGATGCGTCGGAAGCGGCGCAGCGGCTGAATGTGTCTCTGCGGCAGTACGAAGTGCTGGTACTGCTGTCGCGCGGCCATTCCGTCAAGGGTGTCGGCCGCCTGCTGGGCATTTCGGAAGCCACCGTCAAAACGCACGCGTGCACGCTGTATCGACGCCTGAACGTGCGCAACAAGAGCGAAGCGGTGTACGCCGCCATGCGCCTGGGGATTCCACTGGAACTGCAGGGCGGGGCTGCCGCCACCACCGGCGCGGCATCTGCGCAGACATCGGTCCAGGTGGCTGGAGATGCGCAAGACGCAGACGTGTTCGTGCAGACCGCTGCACGCACAACGCACCCGCTCCAGGCCAGTGCACCGGCCCGAGACGCGGTGATGGCGTCTTCATCCCCCCAGCCGGGGGCGTCCGACCGGACCACCACGTCGGTGACCGCATCGGGCGCTGAACTGGGCGCCGAATCGCGCTGGGCTGCCATGACGCGAGCCTTTGGGGGCGTGACGCCTGCCAAGCCGATGCGCGCCCCGGTGCGCGCCGCCAACGGTACGGCCCGCCTCGGCTGACTCAGCCCGGTCAGCTCTTCGTGCAACGCGGATGGCGTGCGCCCGCACGCGCCGCCCACTGGACATGACAACAATGACAACCCACGAGCCACTCTCCTGGAGCCTGCCGGCCGAGCGCACCAGCGCGGCCGCGGCATGGCATCCCCGCCGCTGCGCTATTGCCGCCGCCACCGTTGTGGTGGTCGGCACGGTGCCGATGATCGCGCACGCCGCGACCGACGATGCTTCCAACGCGGCCACGCGCCGCTTGATCGATTCGCAACTGACCGCCGCCGCCGCCAAGGGCCCGGCCACGTTTGCATCCACGACCGTCATCGCCGGCGGTGATGACGTGCCGGCGTCTCCGGCCAACACGCTGCTCGTTGCGCAACAGGCGGTGCCGCCTGCAGATTCGTCCGTCACGACATCGCCCGCAGCCACCGCGCCGGCCGCCACGTCGCCGATGCCTGCTGTTGAAGCAGCGCCCCCGGCGCCTCCGCCTACACTGCCGTCGCCCACGGTGATCCTGCCGCCGGGCGCTCCTGCACCGGATACGGCTGCACAGGCGCCGGCCATGCCTTCAGGCCCAAGTGCTCAAGGGCCCGGCGCGCTCGAACCGCTGCAGGTGTCGCCGGAAGCCGCCAATGCAGCGGCCACCCACGCCGCCGGCAATGCGCCCGACAACGCGCCCGTAGGCGCGATGCCTACCGACCGTCAGGCGTTTCACGACGAGGTCATGCGGGAGTCGCGCGAGGGCGCCGCCACGCTCGCGCAAGAAAACCTGCGCCAGCATCCGGACTGGTTCAAGGAAAGCGAATCGTGGCACGTTGACCATGCCGCCGCCGCGCAGCGCATCCGCTGGGGGCGTCAGCAGTTGAAGGTCATCAACGGGCCGGAGCGCTTCGTCATCATCGATCAGGCTGTGGCTGAAATCGAGGCGCTGCTCAAGAAGGTGCCCGATACGCCGGAAAACGCAGAGTTCCGCCAGCAGATCGTGGCGGACGAAGTGGTGGCGCTCGCTTCGCGCGGGCGGATGAAAGACGCCGTCAAGCGCTACGAAGCCATGTCGCAGACGGGCAAGGTGCCGGCCTACACACGTGTGGCCGCAGGGGATGCCTATGCGTATCTCGATACGCCCGACAAGGCCGCCGATGCTTACGCCCGCGCGCTCAAGGATGCGGGCCCCGGCGAGATCGAAACCGGCGACGTTCAGGAAGGCCTGTTCTACGCCATGCTCGACACCGGCCGCTTTGAAGAGGCTCGCGCGCTGCTCGACAAGATGAAGGCCGACAACCCGGAGTACGTGCGACTGGCGCCCGAAGCCGGTACGCCCAATCCCGATTACTCGCGCATCAAGCGTCTGGAGGCGCAGTACCTGATCCTGACGGGTCGCACGCACCAGGGCATTGCCGAGCTGGACAAGTGGCGGCACGAAGCGCCGTTCGCCGCATCGCTCGTCAGCGCACGTGCCGACGGCGCGATGGTGCAGACCGAGCCGTATCGCTCACGCGACATGTACAAGACGGCGCTTGCCGAGCACCCGGATGACCTGAGCGTGGTAGCAGGCTATGGCCGCGCGTCGCTGGCGGTGGACGATCTGAAGACCGCCAAGAACGTCGCCAACGGGCTGGACGAACGCTTTCCGGAGAACGGCTCAGTGCATGCGCTGCGCAAGGATCTGGACGTCTATCAGAGCCCGCAGCTCATCATCCAATCGACGGCGGACAAGGGCAATTCGGCGTTCGCCAACAACGAGTACGGTATCGACACCAAGGCCTACAGCGGCCCGTTTGCAGACCACTATCGGCTGTTCTTCCACAATTTTGCGGGCCGTGCGCAGTTTGACGGCGCATCGGAAAGCCGCGTGCGCAACGGCGCGGGCCTGCAGTGGTTCGACACCGGCGTCGAGGTGAACGGCGAGGTGCACCAATCCGTCGGCGCGGCTGGCAAGACCGGCGGCACCCTGGATGCCACGTGGATCCCGAGCGACCACTGGAAGGTGTCGGGCATGGTCACCAACGATGACCTGGAAGTGCCCTACAAGGCGTACCAGGTGGGCGTGACCGGCAAGAGCGTCAGCGGCAACGTTCGCTACACCTGGGACGAAACGCGCTACGCATCGCTCACGTACGGCGTGTCGCGCTACACCGACGACAACCTGCGCCAGCGCGTGGCAGCGAACTTTTACCAGCAGGTGTTCACCTCGCCGCGGCACACCATCGGCGTGTTGTTCGGGGCCGATACCAGCCGCAACACGATGACGGGCCTGAACTACTTCAGCCCATCGCGCGACTACAGCGGCCAAGCCACGGCCATCTGGTCGTGGACGCCCTGGCGCTACGCCGACAAGTCGTTCACGCAGCGCGTGTACCTGACAGGCGGCATGTACAACCAGCAGTCGTTCGGCAGCAGCCCGATGTACGAAGCGCGGCTGGAGCACGTGTGGCAAATCAATCGCAAGACGCAGGTGTCTTACGGCATCGGCTTTGGTCGCCATAGCTACGACGGCCAGCCTGAGAACCGCAAGTTCCTGTACCTGAACCTCAACATTCCGCTGTGATGCCCATGCAAGCTCTCCGACAACCGTCATTGCGACGATTCTTCGCCTGGATGGCACCGCGACTGGCGCTGGTCCTGACGTTGGCTTTCCTTGCCGCCGTTCGACCTGCCGCCGCCGTTCAGGTGGACTTCCTGCCCAAGCCCGATCCGGACGACGGCAAGACGTTCCGCGTGCTGTGCTTTCACGACATCCGCGACAACCTGCGTGCCAGTTTCGAAAAGCTGCCCGATGGGTTTGCCGTCGATACCAAGATGCTGACGAACATGTTCAGCTGGATCCAGGCCAACGGCTACCACCCCGTCACGCTCGCGCAGATCGACGCAGCGCGCCATGGCGGCAAGCCGCTGCCCAAGCGCCCGATCCTGCTGACGTTCGATGACGGCTATGAAAGCCACTACACGAAGGTCTTCCCGCTGCTCAAGCAGTTCCGGTTTCCCGCCGTGTTCGGTCTGGTGACGGAGTGGACCAACGCACCCCCGGGAGCAAAGATCAAGCTGTCGGACAAGCAGATCGTGCCGCGTGACTTCTTCATGAACTGGAACCAGATCCGCGAGATGCAGACCTCGGGCCTGGCAGAGTTCGCCACGCACACGGCAGACATGCACCACGGCGCGCTGGGCAATCCACAAGGCAACGAGATGCCGGCGGCGACCACGCACGAATATCTGCGCAATCTGGGCCGCTATGAAACCGATGACGAATACCGCAAGCGCGTGCGGGAGGACCTGCAGCGCAGCATCGACCTGATCCAGAAGAACACTGGCACCAAGGTGCAGACGGTGGTGTGGCCGTATGGTGCCCACAACCAGATGCTCGACCAGGAAGCCGCCAACGTGGGCCTGAAGTACATGCTGACGCTGGAGCCCGGCCCGAACACGCCGGACGTGCCGCTCACCGCCATCCGCCGCAGCCTGATGGGCTACGACACCGACACCGGTGATCTGGAGCGCTCGCTGCGTGAGCCTGTGACGCACCACGGTGAGATCAACCCCGTGCAGCGCGTGGTTCAGGTCGACATGGATTACATCTACGACCCAGACCCGAAGCAGCAGGAAGCCAACCTCGGCAAGCTCATCGACCGCATCAAGGATCTCGCGCCGCGTGTGGTGTATCTGCAGGCCTTCGCCGATCCGAAGGGCAACGGCGCAGTGGATGCCGTGTACTTCCCGAACCGCCACATGCCGATGCGTGCGGACCTGTTCTCGCGCGTGTCGTGGCAGTTGAAGACGCGTGCAAAGGTGGAGGTATACGCCTGGCTGCCGATGCTGTCGTACAAGTTGCCGGCCAACAATCCCGCGGCCACGCACCTGGTGCAGTCGCTGCCGGGTGCGCCGCAGAAGCCGGGCACGGTCAAGCCGCCGCGCCTGTCGCCGTTCGATCCGCAGGCGCGTCAGATGATCCGCGACATCTATGAGGACCTGGCCAAGAACGCGATCATCGACGGCGTGCTGTTCCACGACGACGGCGTGCTCGACGACTACGAAGATGCCAGCCCCGCCGCGCTCAAGGCTTACGAGGCCATGGGCCTGCCCGGCGATATCAACAAGATCCGCCAGTCGCCCGAGCTGATGCAGAAGTGGTCGAAGGCCAAGACTGCTGCGCTGATCTCGTTCTCGAAAGAGCTGATTGCGGTGGCGCAGGGCTATCAGAACGGCCGCGACATGCTGACCGCGCGCAACATCTTTTCGGGCCCGGTGCTTGATCCGAAGGCCGAGGCCTGGACGGCGCAGAACTATGACGACTTCCTGGAGGCGTACGACTACGTGGCGCTCGAAGCCATGCCGTACATGGAAGAAGCCAAGGACCCGAAGGATTGGATGAAGAAGCTGACCGCCGCCGTGGCCAAGCACAAGGATGGCCTGAAGAAGACCATCTTCGAGCTGCAGGCGGTGGACTGGCGCAATCAGGACAAGCCGATCCCCACGACCGAACTGCGTGATCAGATGCGCGCGCTGCGCTCGGCAGGTGCCCTCAACTACGGCTATTACCCGGACGACTTCATTGCAGGCCGGCCCGATACCGAGGTGCTGCGCGATGTGATGTCGCTCAAGACGTACATCGAGACTCGCAAGCCGCCCGGTGGCAATAAGGCCAGCGTTGAGAAGCTCGACAGCAGCGCTGCGCCGCAGAGCCAGCCGCCGAATGCGGCGGCAGACAAGAAGCCCGCGACGACGGAAGCGGCCGCGCCGTCCCACACCAACAAGGCGGGAGGCTGAGATGGTGGACGCACTCACCGCCAAGCGCTGGATCTCCGGCTTTGTCTTCTACTACCCGTTCTTCATGTCGTATTTCTGGATGATCGGCGGGCTGCTGCACTACTTTCTGCTCGAACGCGGCACGCAGAACGTACGGCATCCGCTGGCACTCCTGGGGGTGAAGAGCTATCCCAAGGTGTCGATCATCGTGCCTTGCTACAACGAAGAGGCCAATGTGCGCGAGGTGATCAGCCACCTCGCACGCATGCGGTATCCGAACTACGACATCATCGCCGTGAACGACGGCAGTTCTGACCGCACCGGTGACCGCCTGAACGAACTGGCAGCGGAATACCCGCAGCTGGTGGTGATCCACCAGTCGTCGAACCAGGGCAAGGCAATTGGCCTCACCACCGCCGCGCAGGTGACCGACGCCGAGTACCTGATGTGCATTGATGGTGATTCGATCCTGGACGTGGATGCAATTGCCTGGATGATCCGCCACCTGATGGAGAACCCGACCATTGGCGCGGTGACGGGCAACCCGCGCATCCGCACGCGCTCGACCTTGCTGGGGCGCATGCAGGTGGGCGAGTTCTCGTCGATCGTGGGGCTCATCAAGCGCACGCAGCAGGTCTATGGCCGGCTGCTGACGGTGTCGGGCGTGGTCGTGATGTTCCGCAAGCACGCCATTGAGGATGTCGGATACTGGAGCAATGACATGCTCACCGAGGACATCGACATCAGCTGGAAGCTGCAGGTGGGCGGCTGGATGATCCGCTACGAGCCGCGTGCGCTGTCGTGGATCCTGATGCCCGAGACGTTCCGCGGCCTGTACAAGCAGCGCCTGCGCTGGGCCAAGGGCGGCATTCAGGCGTTGATCAAGTACGCGCCGGCCATGGTGAGCCTGCGGCAATCGATGATGTGGCCGATCTTCTTCGAATACGCACTGTCGGTTGTGTGGGCGTACAACATGCTGATCGTCATTACGTGGTCGGTGCTCGGCTTCTTCATCACCCTGCCGCCGGAATGGCGCATGGAAGCCTTCCCGCGCTGGCACGGCACGCTGCTCTTCATCACCTGCGTGCTGCAGTTGCTGATCGGCTGCTTTATCGATCGCCGCTATGACGACAACATCCTGCGCTACTTCATCGACACCGTCTGGTATCCGGTTGCGTTCTGGATCCTGAACCTTGTCACCACGGTGGTCGGCTTTCCAGCCGTCGCCTTCCAGCGTACGCGTGCCCGTGCCCGCTGGACGAGCCCCGACCGGGGCATCCAACAACAACAGGGGAATTCGCCATGACCATGCTCGTCATTGATGTTTCGCGAAACTCGATCCGACAGTCGTTCTCGGACAAGGGTGTCGTCGGGACCTTGCACCATGTGCTGTGGTTCCGCATCTTCCGTCCGGTGCTCGTGATCTCGATCTGGGGTCTGCTGGGCCTGTACGTGGGCTACTCCATCAGCAGCGTGGGCCCCAGCGGCCTGCCATTCGAGCAACTGCGCATGTACGGCAACATCATCGCCGGCATGGGCGGGGTGCTCGTGGTGTGGATGATCCTGTCGCGGCTGGACCGTGCCATTCGCCGCAAGCTCGTGCGTGCGCCGGCAATGCCGGCTCCATCCGCCGGGGCCTCCGCTCGCGCCTCGCGCGGGGCGTTGCACGGGCAGCAGCCCGCGTGGCAGCGTCCGCGCAACACGCGCCTGCTGGTGGTCGATCACGACGATGACGGCGATATCACCCACGTGCGCTCTTGGCAGGAGTGGGCGGGCCGACCCGCACCCGCCGGCACCGCCACCCCGCCCACGCCGTTCACCCGCAGCCCGGAATACGACCCGGAAGAGCCGGTACTGGGCGCCCACCTCGTCAGCGAGGCGATCGTGCTGAAGAACCTCGATCGGGAAGAGCCTTCGCTGGCGCGCGTTGATGCACCTGCACAACAACCGCGCGACGTGGTGAAGGCCGTGGAGGCGGTGACGGCCGAGGCCTCGGGCTTCCATCGCTTTGGCTATCGCGGGCGTCTGGGCCGTAACGATTGGGTCGAGCCGGAATCGCCCCAATCGCCGGCCCAGACGTACGCAATGCGGCCCGGCATGGCCCGCCATTACGGCAGCGTGACCGCCGTGGTGCATGGCCGTGCTGCAGTGCACGCAGCGGACCGAGCCACGGAACGCCATCGTGCGCTGCATGCATTTGGTGCGCATGCACAACTGGATGATCCTTACGCGCGACTCCAACGCGTCGAACGCATTGACCCGCTGCATGGCTTCGGCCGACGCGCCAACATCGTCGCCGACGACGTGTAAGCTCGCCCGCCCCAGCGCAGCACTCAGCGCCCCGGTGATGCGAGTCACCGGGGCGCGTTCTTTTGGGCAATTGATTTAGCGCAAACGGAGGAGGACGGACTTTTCGGTGATGCGCAATCGTTGCCGCCGGTGCGCTATACAGCACGGCAAACGGTTGATGCACCGTCATCACCCATGCGGCCGCAGCGCCACCGGGAAGGATGACGGAATTGCCCTCTTGAATGCCGCTGCGAGGGTGCCTATGCTGGCTTCTCCTGCAAGTCCAGTTGCTCTCTCCCGGTGTTCTTGGCGGCTCTTGCAGTGCTCATGGTGTCAGTGAAAACCAAGCCCACCCCAGTCACGCGTCGCATGCCGTGACCAATAGACAAGCTGGAGACAACTGTGCTGAGTCCCCATGAATTTGCCGTTCTGCTTCTCGTCAACGACGGCGCTGAATCCGACGATCTGGATCGCGCCGATGTCGAAGCGCTCATCGAGCGACAGCTCGTTACGCTGGAGCGCCGTGGCCCCGACCACAGCTATGCCCGGGTAACCCTCCAGGGCTACATCCTGCTCAAGGCTTCCGGACACGTCCGCACCAGCGGCCGCCGTTTGATGGCTGTGTCTCACTAGGCGGTTCTTCCTCATTGCAGTGCAACCAGTCGCTACCTGGGCGCTACGTCCAGGAAGGCGTGTGACGTGCCCTGCGATCGATACAAACAGAAACACTCTGCTCGTGGCCCCTGCGTAGCTTGTGCGCTCGCCTGCGGGCCAAGGGGCGGGCTTCTTGCTGAACTGCAGAGGCCTATCCCGAAATTCTGACGCACGAGCGTCGGTGGGTAGGCACTCATGACAATTCAAGAGGAGCCACCCTATGAAAACCAAACACACCCTGCTTGCCGCGGTGCTTGCCATTGCCGGTACTGCTGCCCTGGCGCAGCCCATGCCCCCGCCACGTCCGGAAGACCCGGACCATGAACGTGCCGAGCGCATGGAGCATGAGCGGCAGACGGAGCGCCACGAAGAGCACCGTGAACTCCGCGCCGAGCATCGCGATATCAAACGTGACCGCGAAGCCCTGAGGCACCGCGAGCACGAGGCGCGCGAGCATGCACACGACGTTCACGAAGAGATGGAGCATCGTTGATCGGGCGTGCGCCGACCTGAGTGCCCGACTGGGCGCATATGGCAACACCAGAGAATTGGGCGTCATCCAGATGGATACGGTCGCCCGACCGTTACGTCCCCGCCCGGCGGCAAGCGCAGAAGGCGGGGACCATCAGCCCCCACCAATCCCCTGAATGATCTTGCCGCTGCCCTCACACATGGGGCAGGGGCTGCCATCGTCGCGCTGACCCGTGCCGTTGCACACCGGGCAGACCGCCTCGCCGCTGCTGGGCGCCCCCGGCGCCGCTTCGTCGCCGGGCGCGACGGGCGCAGGAGGCGTGCCGGGGATGGGATTTTCATTGTTCATGGGGTGCTCCTGAATGTGCACGAGTCGGTACGTGTCGCTTCAAGGGTGCGTGGCCGGAATGTTCGGCGGGGTCGCGGGCGGGCGCTCGCGACCCTGCGGGCTGCCGCCAGTTGATTTGTCCTTGACCACGTTGCCGTTTTTGTCCTGATGCGAAGTGGAACCGGTTCGCGGCACGTATTCGCCGGAAGGGTTGGCGCTGTCGGTGCGAGTGCGGTTGCGCGTCGCGTCACGCCCGGTGGGGCGATCGGTGCGGCTTTTGGTGCCCGTCGCGGTGGTGCTGTTTGCATGGGCGGCGGGTGCGTTATCGCTGCTGCCGGACTGTGCGCCTGTTGCTTGTGCGAATGCGGTGCCGCTGCCCAGGGCAACAAACATTGCCGCCACTGCGCAGAACGTGCGTGCGGCATATTGGGTGCAAATCATCATCGGCTCCGGTGAAGTGTCAGTGTCGGTTCCACGGACGCAACTCACGCGCCCGTGCAGCTACTTGCCGGCAGCAAGCCGCCGCGCATGTTTGAGTGCGGTCACGATGTCGAGATACGCGCTCTCACGCGCCGCCGGCTCTGGGGCGCGCAGTGCGTATGACGGATGCCATGTCGCCAACACCGTACGGCCTTCATGGCGCACCGGCTTGTTGAAATGCTCTTGCAGGCGCGCATGTGCATCGTCGAGCAACGCCTTCAACGCGGTCGCACCCAACGCCACCACCACCGCCGGCGCTTCCTGCTGCAGCTCGCGCTCCAGCCAGTACATGCAGGCTTGCACCTCGCGCTGCCCCGGCGTTTTGTGCAGGCGACGCTTGCCGCGCAGTTCCCATTTGAAGTGCTTCACCGCGTTGGTAATGAACACCTCGTCCCGCGGGATGCCGGCGTCTTCCAGCGCACGGTCGAGCAGCTTCCCTGCAGGACCCACAAACGGCTTGCCGGCCAGGTCTTCGCCGTCACCGGGCTGCTCGCCAACAAGCATGATGCGAGCGCGCCGCTTGCCCTCGCCGGGTACGGCTTGCGTGGCGTGCCGCCAGAGATCGCAGCGGCGGCACGCGGCGAGCGAATCCGGCTGTTGGTCGGGGTCGGTCTCGTCGCTGGCGGGCGGGGAAGCGGGAGGAGGTTTCTTCATGGGCAGGCAGATGAGAACAACAACGGCAAAGCAACCCGAATGCCACTGCGCCCATGTGGAACGCCCGTTGCTTGGTGTCCGGCATTGATGAGGAGACCACTTTGGAAGCTGCATCGAATGTTCCATTGGACCGGCGGCGCCGGCTCGGCAACTGGTTGCCGGAAGGCGAGGCGCAACTGGCGGCGTTCCGCACCGAGCTGGTTGCGCAAGCGCTGTCTCGTCCGTCAAAGACGCCGTCCGTGGCCGCCGTGCGCGCGCTTGCCAACCTGATCGATAGCGAGCCCGCATCGCGTATGCACCTTGCACGCGCTATCGACGAAGCGAAGGAGCGCGGATACGAACTCGGCTACAAGGACAGCGCAGAACTGCTGCTCGCCATTGACCACATCGTTACGTGCGCGCCGCGCTTCAGCGAGAAGGCGCTGGTGATCTGTCCGCTCAATGCACTGCTCGATTGGCCGATGTGCATGCCATCCGGCTACGCGCTGTTCCGTGACCGGCGCTTCAACGATGCGCTCGAGGCGGTGCTCAATGGCTGGAGCGCGTTCCTCATCGGTCCGCATTCGCGTGCCTATCTGAACACGCGCGAGCCCGACGGCTGGTTCAGCCCCGAAGCGACACGGCGTATCGGCATGGAGCAGTTTTTGTGCGATCCGTCGCAGCCGTACTGGGGCTTTACCTCGTGGAACGACTTTTTCACGCGTCGATTTCGTGCCGGCATGCGGCCGGTCGCGGGCGAGGACGACGACAAGTTGATCGTCAGCGCGTGCGAGGCCGCGCCCTACAACATCAGCCGCGATGCGCGCTACGAAGACGCGTTCTGGATCAAGGCGCAGCCGTATTCATTGCGCGACGTCTTCGGACCGGGCAAGGCTCACCTCGCGGAGCGGTTTGCAGGCGGCAGCGTTTACCAGGCTTTCCTGAGTGCCTACAACTATCACCGCTGGCATGCGCCCGTCGCAGGCACCATCGTCGATACCTTCCACGTAGACGGCACGTACTACTCGTGCGTGGAATCGGAAGGCGCCGACCCCGAAGGGCTGAACGATTCACAAGGCTACAGCGCAGCCATGGCCGCACGCGCGGTCATCACCATTGATTGCGACGATCCGGCCGTGGGCACCGTGGGTTGCGTGTTCATCGGCATGGCGGAGGTGTCGTCGTGCATGGTCGACGTGACGCCGGGCCAGCATGTTTGCAAGGGCGAGGAGCTCGGCTACTTCCAGTACGGCGGATCGACGTACTGCATGTTCTTCCAGCCCGGTGTGGTGGATGCCTTCGTCGTGCAGCCGCCGTTCTCGCACGACACGCCGCCAGTGCGCGTTAACGCCGCACTGGCGCGTGCCAGATAGCGACGTTGATCAAGCGTCGACCTCCGCCAGTGCGTTGAGGCCCACCGACAGCATCGCCAGATCGGCCGAGCCCGCAGCGACCTGATCGGCAATCACGCGGTTGTAGCGCGCCAGCGCTTCCTGTCGCGTGCCGCGCCATGTGTCGATGAGGGCTTCGGCGCTCGCGCCAGGGGCCGCATTTTGCAACACCGATTGCGTGAGCCGACGCCGCAGTTGCCCCAGTTCTTCGAGCAGCGTTGCACGCGCCAGCATCTGCCAATGCGTTTGTGTCGGCAGGCCGAGAATGCCGCCTTGCAGCCACCCGTAACCCAGTGGCTGGTCGAGGGCAAAGTACACGCGTGCGGCGAGCCGCGCATCGCAGCCGCCTGCCGTAGCGACCTCCGCAATGTCGAGCAACGACACGCGCGCCGGCACGCCAGTTGCCACGCGGGCCAGTGCCTCTGGCACACCGGCTTCGGTCAAGACCTGCCGCTGCTGTGCGGCGGCTCGCGCAGATTCCTCCGGTTGCAGCGCGTCAATCTCGGGTGCGAGCGCATCGACCGCAGACCGGAAGTGCTCGACCGTGGTCGGCACATCCCCCACGCGTCGCCGCAGGAACCACAGCGTCGCGCGCTCATGCAACTGCGCGAGCGCCGTGAACAGGGCAGTTTGCGTTTCGTGCGGCACCTGGGCATCCAGGGCATCGACCTGTTGCCAGAGCGCGTCGAGCCGGTAGACCGCGCGTGCAACGAGGCTTGCCCACACCACGGCAAGCGGCTCTGCGCCGGTTTCTTCGGCCATCCGGTGCACGAAGGTCACACCCGCTCGGTTGACGAGCGCGTTGGCGTGCATCGTCGCCAGAATCTCGCGACGCAGCGTGTGCCGGGGGATCGAGGTCGCGCAACGCGTGTGCAGCGGCCTCGGAAAATAGTCTGGCAGACCATCGGCCACGAAAGGCTGGTCGGGCAGGTCGCCGCCCAGCAGCACGTCGTACAGCCACATCTTGCTGTAGGCCATCAGCACTGCGCGCTCGGGCGTGGTGAGGCCGCCGCCGCTTGCCCGGCGGGCGTCGATGTCTTCATCGGCGGGCAGGAATTCGATCGCGCGGTTCAGGCGCCCGCCACGTTCCAGATAACGCATCAGCCGCGCCTCGGGGTCGAGCCACAGCGCCGCGCGCGTGCGCGCCAGCGACAGCGCCTGCGTCTGGAAGTAGTTGTCGCGCAGCACCAGTTCGCCCACCTCGTCGGTCATCTCGGCCAGCAGCGTGTTGCGCTGCTTGAGCGTCATCTCGCCGTCGGCCACGACCAGCCCCAGCAGGATCTTGATGTTGACCTCGTGGTCGGAGCAATCCACACCTGCGGAGTTGTCGATGGCATCGGTGTTGATGCGCCCGCCATGCTGCGCGTACTCGATGCGGCCGAGCTGCGTGCAGCCCAGGTTGCCGCCTTCTGCCACGACCTTGCAGCGCAGCTCGGCGCCGTTCACGCGCAGGCCGTCGTTGGCCCGGTCGCCCACCTGGGCATGCGTTTCGGTGCTGGCCTTGATGTAGGTGCCGATGCCGCCGTTGTAGAGCAGATCAGCAGGCGCCTTTAGGATGGCGTGCAGCAGGTCGTTCGGTGCCATCTCGGTGGCCGTCACATCCAGCATGGCGCGCACCTCCGGCGTGAGCGCGATCGACTTGACCGTGCGCGGGAATACACCGCCGCCAAGGCTGATCAGCGCCCGGTCGTAATCGGCCCAGCTTGAACGCGGCAGGTTGAACAGGCGCTCGCGCTCTGCAAAGCTCGTGGCCGCATCGGGCGACGGGTCGAGAAAGATGTGCCGATGGTCGAACGCTGCGAGCAGGCGGATATGGCGCGAGAGCAGCATGCCGTTGCCGAACACATCGCCCGACATGTCGCCCACGCCCATGACGGTGAAATCCTGCGTTTGCGTATCGACACCCATCTCGCTAAAGTGCCGCTTGACCGATTCCCATGCGCCACGCGCGGTGATGGCCATTTTCTTGTGGTCGTAGCCCACCGAACCGCCGGAAGCGAAGGCGTCACCGAGCCAGAAGCCGTACTCGGCCGAGATGGCGTTGGCGTAGTCGGAGAACGTGGCCGTGCCCTTATCGGCGGCGACGACCAGATAGGGATCGTCTTCGTCATAGCGCACGACATCGCGCGGCGGCACGACGCGGCCGTCGACGTAGTTGTCGGTCAGGTCGAGCAGCCCGCGCAGGAAGGTCTGGTAGCACGCCACGCCTTCGGCCAGATACGCGTCGCGATCGCTGGCCGGCGGTGGTTGCTTGACGACAAAGCCACCCTTGGAGCCGACCGGCACGATGACCGTGTTCTTGACCATCTGCGCCTTGACCAGGCCCAGCACCTCGGTACGGAAATCCTCGCGCCGGTCAGACCAGCGCAAGCCCCCCCGCGCAACCTTGCCTCCGCGCAGGTGCACACCTTCCACGCGCGGCGAATACACCCATATTTCGAACATCGGCTTGGGCTCTGGCAAGCCGGGCACGCGCGCCGGGTCGAACTTGAACGACAGATAGGGCTTGGGCTGACCCTGCCCGGCGTCCGGCAGGCTCTGGAAATAGTTCGTGCGTAGCGTGGCTTCCACCACGCCCAGGAACTGTCGCAGGATGCGGTCTTCATCCAGGTTGGGCACGTCTTCGAGCGCCTCGTCGATCTGCTTGCGCAGCGTTTCGCTCGCGCGCGAACGCTCGGCCTCGGCAAGGGCGGGGTCGAATCGCACCAGGAACAGCCGCACCAGCGCCCGCGCAATCGACGGATTGCCGTTCAGCGCGCTTTCCATATACGTATTGCTGAAGGTCGAACCGATCTGGCGGATGTAGCGCGCATACGCACGCAGGATGCGCACCTCGCGCCAAGTCAGGCCGGCCTGCAGCACGAGGCGGTTGAGATCGTCGTTTTCCAGATCGCCGCACCAGATGCGCGCGAAGGCGTCTTCAAAGCGCGCGCGGGCTTCGTCCAGATCGACTTCACTGCCGTCGATGGTCTCCATGCCGAAGTCGTGCATCCAGATGGGGACGGCATCGGCGGGTTCGATGCAGTAGGGGCGCTCTTCGTTGACGCGCACGCCCAGGTGTTCAAGCATCGGCAGGCTGTGCGACAGCGATGTCGGCTGGCCGGCGCGGTAGATCTTGAAACGCAGCGCACCGGGCGGCGCTTCGAGCGGCCGGTAAAGCTGCATGGTCAGCACCTTGTCCGCCGCATTGCCGGCGAGCAGCGGCTCCATCAGTTCGATGTCGCGCACGGCAAGGCGCGCGGCGTAGTCCTCGCGAAAACCCGCTGGAAACGCGACCGCATAGCGGCGCAGCAGGCGGTTGCCGTGCTCCTCGCCGCCGCGTTCGAGCAGGGCGTCGGCCAGGTCGTCCTGCCAGCGCCGGGCGGCCTGAACGATGCGGTCTTCGAGTTCGGCAACGTCCACTTCGGGCACGTTGCCCGGCTGCGTGCGCACGGTGATATGGATGCGCGCGAGCATTGATTCCGACAGCTGCGGCGTGAACTCCACGGCGGTGCCGTGATACGCCGCCTGCAGCAGGCTCTGGATGCGCACGCGCAGGTCGGTGTTGAACTTTTCGCGCGGCACGAACACGAGGCACGACACGAAACGGTCAAACGGATCACGGCGCACGAACAGGCGCGTGCGCTGGCGCTCTTGCAGCCGCAGGATGCCGAGTGCGATGTCGTGCAGCGCTTCGGCATCCATCTGGAACAGCTCGTCGCGCGGGTATTGCTCCAGGATGGTGACCAGCGTCTTGGCCAGATGCCCGTCAGGAAGGAAGCCCGTGCGCCGGATCACGTCGGCCACCTTGCGGCGCACCAGCGGAATGTCTTCGGCCGGCACCATGTAGACGTTCGACGTGTACATCCCGAGGAAACGCCGCTGCCCACAGACGCGGCCTTCGGCGTCGAACAGCTTGATGCCGACGTAGTCGAGATACCCGGGGCGGTGCACGGTCGCCCGCGAATTGGCCTTGGTGAGGAAGATGGGCTCGGGCGCGTCGATGAACTTGGCCGCGCCCGGTGCCAGGCGCGTCGTGTCCGGCGTGGAGGTGTCGCGCAGCGCTTCCCGCAGCACGCCCAGGCCGGTGCCCGGTATGCCGCGCAGGTAATGGCCATCGTCTTGCGTGATCAGTTCGTAATCACGATAACCAAGGAAGGTGAAATGCCGCTCAAGCATCCAGGTGAGAAAGGCCTGCGTTTCGGCAATCTCGGCGCGTTCCACGTCACCGGTGGCGGGGTGTGCGGCGCGTACGGCCAGTGCGTCGATGGCGGCCTGGGCGGCCGTTTGCATCGGCTTCCAGTCTTCCACCGTGGCACGCACGTCGCCCAGCACTCGCATCAGGCCGTCGTGCAAAGCCTGCAGGCGTTCGGGCTCGGAGAACCGATCGACTTCGATGTGGATGGTTGATTCGAAGCGGGCAACGCCGTGGGTTTCCCTGTCCGCATCGGCGGGTGTGTCGGGCATGTCGCCCGCAAGAGCCGCCGGGCGCTGTACGCCGCCGCCGGCTGAGACCGCCACGCGCATGCCTGCGCCGTCGCGCTGTACGCGGTAGACGGGGTGGAAGGCGGAATGCAGGGCCAGCCCTTGCCGGTTGATCTCCATGGTCACGGAGTCGAACAGGAACGGCATGTCGTCGTTGACGATTTCAACGACGGTGTGACCGCAGTACCAGCCATGCTGTTCGAGGCTCGGGTTGTAGACCCGAACGCGCGGTTGCCCCGACACGAATTTCTGACCCAGTTGCCAGTGCGCCATCGCCGCGCCGTAGAGGTCGGCAACGCTGCGCGAGATCACGTCTTCGGGGTCTGCCAGGCCGTAGTAGTGCCGCAGGAACGGCTCGAACAGGTCGGCAATATCGGGCGCACGTTCGCGCGCCAGGGCCACTGCATCCGCCATATGCTGGCGGACCTTGTCTTCGTGCTGGTCAGGCATGAGGCGGCTCCCGAAGAAGGGCTGCCTCATGCTACGCCGCGTGCCCATGGCTGGCAATCAGCGTGCGCCGCGCACGGCTTTTCAGATGCCGCTGTGTGCAGTGCAGCGAGAGAACAGGTGGTTCACTCGCTACTTGCGGCGTGCATCAGCGACGCGTCATCCAGCCTTTACGACGTTGATGCGCAGGGCCGGCTCACCCGCCGCGATGGCCAGCAGGCGGTCCACATTCGGGTGGGCGCCGGGGCGGTTGCGTGCGTCGATGGTGTGTTCGGCAAACACGGCTAGGCCGTGCTCGGCGGCCTTGGCGTCGAGCTGCCCGAACGTCTGCTGCAGGTAGTGATACACCGCCACCGAACCTTGCTTGCCGGGCTTGTTTTCGATATCAGCCACTACGGCGCCCTGGCCGTTGACCAGATCGATGCGTTCGATGCCGTCAATGGCGGGCAGCTGGGCGAGGTTGTCCTTGAATACACTGGTCGGTTGAATCACTGCGGTAGCTCCGTTGGTTGATCAGGCGGGCCGTATGTTAACGGCTCCGGCCCGACCCGCGCGAGCTTGCGCGTTCTTCAACGCTTGGCGCCGGCCTTGTTCACGGCAATGGCCGCCTGGATGAGCGCCTTCAACGCTTTCTCGTTCACCTTGTCGCCCTCACGGAAATCGATGGCGCGGCGGGTGTTGCCGTCAAGGCTGGAATTGAACAGGCCGGAAGGGTCAGGCACGGAGGCGCCCTTGGCAAACGTCATCTTGACGGTCTGCTTGTAGGCCTCGCCAGTGCAGATCAGACCATGGTGCGACCACACGGGCACGCTCCATTTCCATTCCTCCACCACGTCGGGGTCGGCCGCCCGGACGATGGCGCGCAGGCGGGCGAGTATCTCGCCGCGCCAGTCGTCCAGCTCTGCAATGCGCGCGTCGATCAGTTCGGACGCGGGTGCGGCGGTGTCCTGCGTGCTCTTCTTCATGTGTCTGCCTCCGTGGTGGGCCCAAGCAAACCATTCTGGCAGGAACATGGGCCGGTAGCCACTTGGCAACGGTGGGCGAGATACGCCATCAGGCTCAGCGCCGGGACACTGAGAAACGCCTTTTTCTGCTTTTGGAATCGAGGCGAAAAAATAATGCGAGAAATAAAAAAGAAAATAAGACGGCGCTGAGTTAACGGCGATGAGAAAAATAACTTTAGCGATTTCGTGCAATTCCCCTACTTGAGTGGGGATGTCAAACGATTTCGCCGGGAATCCAAGTGCAGCGCGGGTATGCGGCGCAATGCCTGCGCACGGAAATTCAATACCGCAATGTCCAGATGGTTGATGCGACGGTCATCGATTGGTCATCTTTCGACTTTAATAATTGCGCCTCCGATGTTCAGGAAAACATATTGAGGAATCCCCCCTTTCAGGGGGTGACTGAATTGAGAGAATTTCAAATGACCATTCGTCATCGCATTACATTGCTGGTGGTGCTGATGTTTGCCGCGCTGGCGGCCATCGGCGGATACGCGGTCTACCAGACCCGCGGCAGCGCGGCAGAAGTCCGCCAGGTGACGGAGGGCGTGGTGCCGAGCGCGCTGGCATCGGCTGACCTCGTATCGCTCGTCAAGGATGTCCAGCTTGCGACGATGGTGCTGGTGTATGCCCCTGACGGCAACATCGTCGCGCAGGCCAGGGAAGACTTGAAAGCCAAGGAAGCGGCGCTGCGCGCTGCGTTGGACGTGCAAGCCAAGCGCGCCAACAGCCACGCGCAGGAAGGCCTGGTTGCGCAGGCCAAGGAAAGCGTGGACAGCTACGTCGAGGCCATCCAGCAGACCACCGACATGAAGCTCGCGGGCAAGGATGAACTGGCACAGGCCTTCTTGTTTGCCAACGTGGCCAGCTACCGCGATGTGCTGGAAAAGATTGTCGAGACGCTGCGCATCGAGAAAAACCGTGAGAAGGACGAAGCCATTGCCGGCCTGAACGGCAAGCTTGCGAGCACAGCCACCACCATTGGCGTGGTGAGCGGCGTGGCCATCGTGCTGCTGACCGTTGTCGGCATGCTGCTGTATCGCCAGATCACCCGCCCGCTCACGCGCATGCAGGCCGAGATGAGCGAGATCGCCACCAGCCAGGATTTCACGCGCCGTGTGCCTGTGGGCCGCATGGACGAGATCGGCCACTCGGTCGTCGCGTTCAACCAGATGATCGAGAAGATCCAGGAGAACGCCGCGCTGCTCAAGCAGAAGACGGCCGACATCCAGGCGATGCTGCAGAACATGCAGCAGGGCATCCTGACCGTGGTCGATGGCGGCGTGGTGCACGAGGAATACTCGATCTACCTCGAATCGATTTTCGAGACGCAGGAGATTGCCGGCTGCAAGTTGATGGAGCTGATCTTTGCCGATACCAGCCTTGGCGCCGATGCGCTGTCGCAGGTGGAAGCGGCGGTCGATGCATGCCTGGGGCAGGACATCATCAACTTCGCGTTCAACCAGCATCTGCTTGTAAGCGAGGTGGAAAAGCGCATGCCGGACGGACGCGTGAAGACGCTCGATTTGTCGTGGTCGGCCATTACCGACGAGAGCGACACGATCCTGCGCCTGATGCTGTGCGTGCGCGACGTGACCGAGCTGCGCAAGTTGGCCGCCGAGGCCAGCGAGCAGCGCCGCAACCTGGAGATGATTGGCGAGATCCTGGCGGTGAGCCAGGAGAAGTTCCAGCACTTCATCGACAGCTCCACGACCTTTGTGCACGAGAACGAGCGGATCATCCGTCAGTATTCGCAGGCGGACAGCGCGGCCATTGCGGCGCTGTTCCGCAACATGCACACCATCAAAGGCAATGCGCGCACGTACAACCTGCAGCATCTGACCAACGTGGTGCACGAGACCGAGCAGACCTACCACGCGCTGCGCGAACCGGACACCGAACACACGTGGGATCAGGACTGGCTGATGGAAGAGCTGACGCGTGTGCGCGAGGCCATCGAAAACTACGCCCGCATCAACGAGGTGAAGCTGGGCCGCAAGGGCGATGCAGTGTCAGGCCATGCCACGCAAGTCGCCCCCGATGTGATGGCACGCATTCAGGAAAGCCTGCGCCTGCTGGAGTCAGCCAATCCAGGCAGCCTGCACGAACTGGTTGCGATGCGCGATTCCATTTATGAGCAGCTGCGCCTCTTGGGCAGCGAGACGGTGGACGCGCTGTTGTCCGGCGCGTTGCAATCGCTGCCGTCGCTGGCGCAAGAACTGGGCAAGGAGCCTGTGGCCGTGCGCATCGACGACAACGGCTACCGCGTGCGCAGCGAGGCGCGCGGCATCCTGCAGAACGTGTTCATGCACCTGCTGCGCAACTCCATCGACCACGGCATCGAACCCGCCGCCGAACGCCTGGCGCACGGCAAGCCGTCTGCCGGCACGATCGACATCGACGTGGGCGTTGACCAGGGCATGCTCCAGATCACGCTGTGCGACGACGGCCGGGGTCTTGCGCTCGACCGCATCCGCAGTATCGCCATGGAGCGCGGCTGGATCGGCGCAGACCAACACGCGACCGACGAAGATATCGCGCAGTGCATCTTCCGCCCGGGCTTCTCGACCGCCGACAAGGTGACAGAAGTGTCCGGACGCGGGGTCGGCATGGACGCCGTGCTGGAGTTCCTCAAGCGCGAGCATGGCCGCATCGAACTGCGCTTTACCGACGACAACAAGGGCGCCGCGTTTCGCCAGTTCCAGACGGTGGTGTGCCTGCCTGAACGGCTCGCGGTCGACAGCGTGAACGCTGCGCTCGGCGCGCAACGGGCAGCGCGCATGGATCTGGATAAGGAAGCATCGTGATGGGGGCGATTGTTCTGGCCGTGATGACTGGAGGCTTGGTCGCCGGCGTGCTGATGTGGCTGATCCGCCAGCGGAAAGTGAATGCGATGGCGCGCACCTTGGGCGAGGCCGATCGCCGTGTCGCCGATCTGTCGGCTGATCTTGCGAGGCACGCCGCGCTGGTGGAAACGGGCGGGCGCGAAGTTGCCGCGCTGGAAACCACCGTTGCCCAGATGCGTGATGCCGCTGCCGATCAGCTGGAAGTCATCGAGCAACTGCGTACCGAACTGCAGTCGGCCACGGCCGCGAAGGAACAGTGGGCGAGCCGCGCCGCGAAGATTGCCGAAGAAGCGGCGCGCCTGCGCGGCCTGGCACTGACGTTCGAGCGCTGGCATGAGCAGATGATCTCGCTCATGGAGCAGAACCACGATATGCACGCGAAGAACCAGGAGCTGCAATCCATCGTGCGGCATGTCGTGATCGTCTCGCTCAATGCATCCATCGAGGCGGCGCGTGCGGGCACGGCGGGCCGGGGTTTTGCCGTGGTGGCCAGCGAAGTGCGCGCGTTGGCTGCGCGTTCGGAAGAACTGTCGAAGAGCTACCGCAACAGCCTGCACCTGAACGATCTGACTACAACCGCCACGTTCCAGGACATCCAGGCGGGCGGCAAGATGATCACAGCGTCGCTGTCGAGCGTCGAGGCGCTGGCGAGCCAGTTTCAACACCAGCTTCACTAGGCAGGTTTGACGTGATCCGCAGCAACGCACAAGAGAGTTTCGATCGTATTTTCCGCAAGGCCGCTCGCACGCGGCTTGCGCGGCGGCCGGAAGACACCTGCCATATCGGCACCGCTGCCGAAGGCGACGCACTCAGCGGTGAGGAGGCCTTGATCCTCACCATCTCGTCCATCGCCTTCCGCCTGCTGCTGGTGTTGCGCTTTGATGACTCCGACGCCACGCGCGCCTACTTCACTGGTGAAGGCACGGGGCGTTCTTTTGAAGAAGCGCGCCTGGAAATCGGCAACCTGTGCTGCGGCGCGCTGAACCAGGAGCTGCTGCAGGTGTTTCCCGACCTTGGCATGTCCACGCCTTATGTGGTGAGCGCACGCTGCCTGCCGTATCTGGACGTGCTCAAGCCCGGTTACGTGGCCGCCTACGCGGTCACCATCAACGACACGGTGCGCGTGGATGCCACCGTGTGCGTGTGTGCCCATGCCCCGCTGGACTTCGTGGCCGATGTGAGCGACGAAGTGGAATCCGGCGGTGAGTTGGAATTGTTTTGATTGGAAAGATTGAGAACGAGGAAAGCGTCATGAGCAAGATTCTGGTTGTCGACGATTCGAGCACCGTCCGCGATGAGGTGGCCGGCTTTCTGAAGAAGCACGGTCTGGCGGTGGACACCGCCGTGGACGGCAAGGACGGCCTGGCCAAGATCAAGGCCAACCCCGGCGTCAGACTCGTCATCAGCGATGTGAACATGCCCAACATGGACGGCCTGACCATGGTTGAAAAGGTGCGCGGCGAGCTAGGCAACAAGACGGTCAACGTCATCATGCTTACCACCGAAAGCAGCCCTGCCATGAAAGACCGTGGCAAGGCCGCCGGGGTAAAGGGCTGGATCGTCAAGCCGTTCAAGGGCGACGCAGTGCTGGAGACCTTCAAGAAGCTGGCGAGCTGAAAGGCGGGGCGGCACGGCCGGGTGCTTCATGATCAACCCGGCGCTGGAGGGCATGGCGCCCGCGCGATTTTGGAGCCAAACTTGCTCGCTTGAAGGCTGGTTTGGCCGAGGGAGCCATCATGCAAGAACTCGCCTTTCGCACGCTGCTGTACCGCTACTTCTTCTTCGGCTGGCTGTTCAAAGATGCCAGCCGCGGCAACCTGTTTGAACGGTCTGCCGCGTGGCGTTTCAACCAGGCGCATGCGCACTGGTTGCTCGCTTATATGCGTCGCTGGCTCTGGTGCGGGTTGCTTTTCTACGCACTGGGCGGCGTGTTGGAGCTGGGGCTCAACACGCCGGGCCTGTCGGTACTGTTCTACGTGCCCAGCGCGTTGAGCGTGCCCGTCAACGTGGTCATCGGTGTGTTGTGGATTGGCCTGAAGGCGTTGCCCGGGCCGCTGCGCGAGCGGTAGACGCGCGTACGGCTAGACCGTCGCCACGAGCAGCTCTTCGGCATTGCGCGGCGGGCGCAGCCCATCGGCGCGGCCGGAGAAATAGCGCCCCGTCAACATGTCTGCTGAAATGTGCTGGGCATCGCGAAAGCCGCTTTCGCGGGCCAGTGCGAGTATTTCGGGCGGCGTGAAGAAGCTGATGAACGGCGTGCCGCTCGCGCGTGCACCTTTCTCCGCCATCTCAAGGCCAGGCCGGACGTCCGGGTCCGCCATCTCCAGCGGCAGCAGGAACGTCATCGCCAGCATCGAGCCCGTCGCAAGCGACGCCACCTGCCGCAGCGTGGCCGCATTCGCTTCCTTCGACAGATACATGCTCACGCCCGTGGACACCACAATGGCCGGCCTGCCCTTATCAAACCCGGCCGCGACCAGCGCATCCTGCCAGGATTCGCGCGCCTCAAAATCCACCGGCACGAAGCGCAGCCACTGCGGAACGCCAAAGCCGAGTTCTTCCAGGCGTTGGCGCTTCCAGGCCTGCGGGCCCGGCTGATCGACCTCAAACACCGTCATGCCTGCCGCCACATCCGGCCGGCGTTGCGCAAAGCTGTCCAGCCCCGCCCCGAGAATCACGTACTGGCTCAAACCGCGGGCTGCTTGCTCGATGACGAGGTCTTCGATAAAGCGTGCACGCGCCACGATGGACGCACGAAACGGACGCGTGAACTGCGGATCCATGTCACCGCGTTTTCGCCAGCCGGGTTCCGGGGCCAGCAACTTCAAGCCCACCTCGTCTTCCAGCACGTGCGGCGGTGCATCGTTGTGCACATGCAAGGCGCGCCACAACGCGACGCGCGCTGCTGTGCTGTCGGGGGATGCAGTTTGTGGTTCGTTCATCGCACACACGCCTCCATCGATGGATCAGTCGATCAATTGGGATGCTGATACTCCGGAAACACGGCAACGGCCTGCACGGGCTGCTTCGTCATGCAGACCTCGAACAGGCGGCTGCCGAGCCACTCGGCAAGCCAGGCCTGCACTGCCGGCAAAGGTTGAACGGCAAACCAGTCCGGCTCCACCGCTGCAAACTGCCGCACGAACGGGAGGATCGCCAGATCGGTCGCGCACGGCGTCGAGCCGCCAAGATAGCGTTGATCCAGCAAGCGTGATTCCAGCGGTATCAGCAGGGTTTCTGTTGCCAGGGCACGGGCCGTCTCGCGCGGCGTGGCCTCCTGCGGATAGCGGTCGGGATATTTGTAGCGATCGAGCTGGCGTTTGAACTCGCCGTCGTTGGTGCGCAGCAGGGCGAGGTTGTCGTCGGATTGCGCCCGGCGCCACCAGCCATCCGTGTCGTTTGCCTCGAAGGCCCAGCGCATGATGTCGAGGCTCTCTTCCAGCACGCCGCCCTCTGTCAGATGCAAGACAGGAACGGTGCCCTTGGGAGACAGCGCCAGCAGTTCGGCAGGCTTGTCGCGCATGACGATCTCAAACGTCTGGAAGCGTCGATTGGCCTGCAGCATCGCCAGGCGCGCACGCATGGCGTAGGGGCAGCGGCGATAGCTGTAGAGCAGGGGCAGGTCTTGATTGTCGGACATCGGTGCGAATTCGAGGCTACGGATTTCAGGTGCGCCAGGGTAGCGGATGCATTGGCGCGGCGTGTTAGGCCACCAGCCGTGTGTGCCCTGACCGCCCGGAGCGCCGCACCGATTGCGGCGGCTGCCCGAACACGCGGATGAACGCGCGCCGCATGCGTTCCGGATCGGCAAAGCCCACGGCGCGCGCGACCTGTTCCAGCGATTCATCACCGGCTTCCACGCGCGGCCGGGCGATTTCTGCACGGAGCTTTTCGATGGCCTTGGCCGGCGTCTGGCCGGTCTCGGCCACAAAGGCGCGGTCGAACTGCCGGCGGCTCAGGTGGGCGACTTCGGCCAGGCGGTCGACGTCCAGCGCTTCATGCAGGTGTTCGCGCGCATAGCCCAGCGCACGTGCAATGCGGCTCGATGCCGGGTCCAGCTCCAGCAAGGTCGAGAACTGCGATTGCCCGCCGGGCCGCCGGTGGTAGACCACCAGCTCGCGGGCCACGGCGCGAGACACGTCGACGCCCAGGTCTTCCTCAATGAGCGCCAGCGCCAGGTCGATGCCCGACGAGATGCCGGCCGACGTCCAGACCGGCCCGTCGTGGATGAAGATGTGGTCGCTCTGCACCTGCACGCGCGGATAGCGCCGCTGCAGCAGCGCCGCCATGCGCCAGTGCGTGGTTGCGCGGCGGCCATCAAGCAGGCCCGCCGCCGCCAGCGCAAAGGCGCCGGAGCACACGCTCGTCATGCGCCGTGAATGCTCCGCCGCTTCCCGCACGAAGGCGATCAGCCGGGGCGAGAACGCGTCTTCGCGCGGGCCGTTGCCGCCCGAGATGATCAACGTATCGAAGACCGGATCGTCCAGGCCCCGCGTCTGCATGACGAGGCCGGGCGCGCTCTGCACCAGCGTGCCGCTTTCGGACAGCACGTCGATGCGATATGCCGGCTGCGGCGCGAGCCGGTTCGCCACGTCAAAGGCCGTCAGCGGGCCAGTGAAATCGAGCAGGCTGCAGCCCGGAAACACCAAAAAGCCGATTCTGCGCATGATGTCTTGAAATGAGGGATTAACGTCATTTAGGCCTGATGTTGCTCCGCCAGACTGCTGCTGTCAAACGCATTTCTGGAGAAACGATCATGACAACCGCGATGTGCTTACCGGCCACTTCGACGCCCATGTCGCGCCATCACCGCTGGAAGGTGCTGGGCGTGGGAGTGGCGGCCAATGCGAGCTTTTCGGCCGCGTTTTCAGGCATCCCGACAACGGCCGTGTTCATTCGCTCGGCGTATCACCTGGGCAATGCCGAACTGGGCGTGGCACTGGGCGCGTTGGGGCTGGGCATCGCTATCAGCGAGTTGCCGTGGGGTTTGCTGACCGACCGCTGGGGCGACCGCACGGTGCTGCTGACGGGGCTTGGGCTGACCGCGCTGGCGCTGTTCGTGATGGCATGTTGCGTGGCGCCGCTGCATGGCCACGCGCCGCCGCTGGCGTGGCTGGTGGGCGGCATGCTGAGCGTCGGCCTCTTGGGTGGCAGCGTGAACGGATCAAGCGGGCGCGCCGTCATGGGCTGGTTTCGCGAAGGCGAGCGGGGGCTTGCCATGAGCATCCGCCAGACCGCCGTTCCGCTGGGCGGCGGCATTGGCGCGCTGGTGCTGCCGAGCCTGGCCGCGCACGCCGGGTTTGCCGCCGTGTATGGCGTGCTGGCGGTGGCGTGTGCGTTGACTGCGGCGCTGACGTGGCTGTGGGTGCATGACGCGCCGGATACGGTGAATGTGGCAGCACGCACTGCGGCGCCTGGCGGCACGGGGCCGCTGCGCGATCCGACGCTGTTGCGCATGGCCTTGGCCATTGGGCTGCTGTGCGTACCGCAAGGCGCGGTCGTCGCTTTTGCCACGGTGTTCCTGCGCGACTTTGCGCACGCCAATGTGCTCACGCTCAGCCTGACCATGGCAGCGGTGCAGGGCGGGGCGGCCGTCATGCGCGTGTGGAGCGGCCGCTGGACCGACCGTCACGGCAATCGCCGCGCCTATCTGCTTACCTGCGCGCGGTTGAGCGTCGTGCTGTTTGTCGTGCTGGCCGGGGTGGCGTGGATGACGTCGGCGCTGTCGATTGATCTGTCGGTCATGCGCGTCGCGCTGGTGGCGGCTGTGGTGGCGGGCGGCATCTGCGTATCGGCGTGGCATGGCGTGGGCTATACCGAACTGGCCACCTTGGCCGGTGCGCAGCGTGCTGGCACGGCGCTGGGTCTGGGCAACACGGGCGCGTTTGCGGCGCTCGGGCTCACGTCGCTGTGCCTGCCGCAGGTGCTGGCGTGGTCGTCATGGCCCGTGGTGTGGCTGGTGACAGCGGGCAGCGCACTGATTGCGTGGCGTGTGCTGCCGGCGGACCGTCGGTAGGCGCGCGCCACGCCAATCCCCCTCGTTTCTTCCTATAGTGACCCGCAGGGCGCCGCCCCGCGCGGGCCCGCAAGACGAAGCAACGAAAACGAAACGAGGGGGCCACCATGCCAGGCCTGGATGTAATCGAGCACGTAGTTGTGCTGATGTTGGAGAACCGGTCGTTCGACAACCTGTTCGGCACGCTGTATTCAAAGAGCGCGGAGTTCGACGGCCTGTCGGGCGAAGAGACCAATCCCGACGGCGGCGGCCAGCCCATCCGCGTGTGGACGACGCCCGCGCCGCCCAACGTGATGACGCTGCCCAACCCCGACCCGGGCGAGCTGTTCACCGACATCAACCAGCAGCTCTTCGGCCAGCAGATGCCGCTGGGGCAGACGCCCACCATGCAGGGTTTCACCACCAACTACGCCAAGAACGGTGGCGACCCGCGCGACATCATGCATTTCTTCACGTCGGACCAGGTGCCTGCACTCAGCACGCTGGCGCGTAACTATGCCGTGTGCGATGCGTGGTTTGCCTCGGCGCCGTGCCAGACGTGGCCCAACCGGTTCTTTGTGCACACCGGTTCCGCGCACGGTTATCCGAACAACTCGCCGGTGCACTTTCCGTATCTCATGCCGACGCTGTTCAATGTGCTCGACGGCGCGGCGCCCGACGATTGGGCAGTCTATTACCACGACTTCGCGCAGTCGCTCACGCTCACGCGGCTGTGGCTGCATCTGGACCACTTCCACCTGTTTGACGATTTTCTCGACGATGCGTCCAGCGGCAAGCTGCCCTCGTACAGCTTTATCGAGCCCCGCTACTTTGCCGATCTGGATTGGCCCAACGATATGCATCCGCCGCACGACGTCGGCTACGGCGATGCACTCGTCGCCCAGGTGTACAACGCGCTGCGCAGTTCGCCGCAGTGGCACCAGACCATGCTCGTCATCACCTTCGACGAGCACGGTGGCTGTTTCGACCACGTGCCGCCGCCCGCCGTGGTGCCGCCCAGCCCGCCGCAACCCGGGCAGCTTTTCGCGTTCGACCGGCTGGGCGTGCGCGTGCCGGCGGTGGTGGTGTCACCGTGGATTCCCAAAGGCACCATCTTCCGCTCGACCGTGGCGCAGCCGTACGACCACACCGCGATCATCAAGACGCTGCGCATGCGCTACAACATCCGGACGCCGCTCACTGCCCGCGATGCCAGCGCACCCGACCTGGGGCAGGTCTTGGAATTGAGTGCGCCGGACGACAACCGCGACCCAGTCGCCGCCCGCGCCATGGCAGCGAACCCCGCTGGTTTGCAGGCCGCCCGCAACGCGCCGCTCAATGACTTCCAATGGGCCATGCACGAATCGGCGGCGATGCTCGCGCCACTTGGCACCGGCATCAGCATTGATGACCACGTGCGCAACCTGTCGACCGATCAACAGCCGCCCGTGCCCGCCGCGCAGAATGCCCAGCAGGCCGCGCAGCACATCAAGGATGTGCTGGCGTCGATGGATTTGCCACACGCCGGGCAATGAGCGTGAAAGCAGCGAATGTTTCACCCGTTGAACGCATGGACGCGCCGCGTATGAAGCGCGTTTAACTAAGTGCGGTACGCGCCGTATATTCAGTGCAAACCCGGACATATTGATTAAAGAACGCTGAGTACCTGTCGTTAGTTTCGCTAAATTCGGCGCCCCGTCTGGGGTCGCGACGTTTTGTTCTTAGCAATCCACGGCAGATATGAAGACGCTCTCCATCAAGGCCCGGCTGGCGCTGGTCCTGTTTGTTCTGGCTGTATTCCTGGCGGGCGTCGGCGCCCTGGGGTTGTACGGCAACATGCGTTCCAACAACGCGCTAAAGGAAACCTATTCGAATCAGCTCGCATCCACACGTGCGCTGGGTCAGGCCATTTCGAGGCTGGTGCAAGTCCGTACGGCGTTGGATCGGGCCGTCTATGAAACGGACGACGCGAAGATCGCCGACTTGGTGAAGGCCGCCCGCGAACAGGTCAAGGCAAGCGATGACGGTTGGAATGCCTACAGCGCCCTGCCGTTTGCAACGCCCGAGGAAGAGCAGACCGCTGGCGAGGCCAAGCGCCTGCGCGATGCGTTCTTCAACGATGGTCTGAAGCCCACTCTGGCGGCGTTCGACCGCCACGACTACGCTGCCGCGCGCCCGCTGGTGCTCGACAAGCTGTACGAGCTGTTCGTCCCGTACGCCATCAAGGCCGATCGTCTGAACGCCATTCAAGCAGAGATTGCCGCGTCGGCTTACAGCAGGGCGCAGTCGTTCTTCGACGGTCTGGTGTGGGCGTTCATCATCGTGATCGCCGTGGGCATCGCGCTGGCTGCCGCCTGCTACCTGGTGCTGTCGCGCGCGATCTCGCGCCCGCTCGCAGAGATGCTGGTGCACTTCCATGAGATCTCGGGCGGCAACCTGACCACCAACGTACGCATCCAATCGCGTGACGAGATGGGCTTGCTGATGGAAGGCCTGCAGCAGATGCAAGCCAAGCTGAAGGAGACCGTGGTGACGGTGCGTCGCGGCAGCGAGTCGATCGCATCGGCCACCCAGCAGATTGCAGCGGGCAACACCAATCTGTCGCAGCGCACCGAAGAACAGGCCAGCTCGCTCGAAGAAACCGCATCAAGCATGGAAGAGCTCACGAGCATCGTGAAGCAGAACGCCGACAACGCGCGTCAGGCCAGCACGCTGGCGGTAAGCGCCTCCGAGATTGCCGTGCAGGGCGGCGCCGTGGTGCAAGACGTGGTGACCACCATGGGCGAGATCAGCGAATCGTCGCGCAAGATCACCGACATCATCGCCGTGATCGAAGGCATTGCGTTCCAGACCAACATCCTGGCGCTCAACGCTGCAGTGGAAGCCGCGCGTGCCGGCGAACAGGGCCGCGGTTTTGCGGTGGTGGCCGGTGAAGTGCGCACGCTGGCGCAGCGCAGCGCGGCTGCCGCCAAGGAGATCAAATCGTTGATCGAGGATTCCGCCACGCGTGTGGAATCGGGCTCGACGTTGGTGGCGCGTGCAGGCAAGACGATGGAAGAAATCGTTGTGGCCGTGAAGCGCGTGACCGACATCATGGGCGAGATCAGCGCGGGCTCGGCTGAGCAAAGCACCGGCATCGAGCAGATCAACGAAGCCGTCACGCAGATGGACGACGTGACGCAGCAGAACGCCGCGCTGGTCGAGCAGGCCGCGGCCGCTGCGCAGGCACTGGAAGAACAGGCGGACGAGCTGCGCCGCGCTGTGGCGGTGTTTCGCGTGGCGATGTAAAGCATGCTTCCTGATAGGTTGCCCTAGCAGCGAAATGGCTGCCGTGGCGCTACACTGCGGGGTCGGCCTTCGGGTCGGCCCCGTTTTGTTTTATGCGGTGCACTCAGAAACCGCTCATGGTTTTGCTACGCCCCCCCCCCCCGAGCCGCTCGATACGAGCCATGAGCCGGTTCACATAACGATTATTCGGAGGTGTCGTGCGTTTCCAGTGTCGTCATGTTCCCGTTCGCGCCTTGGTGTCTGCAGCTGTGTTGGCATGCAGCGCCGGCACCTTCGCCCAGACCATCCCCGCCAGCAAACCCGCGCCCACCACGCTCACGCCCGAGCAGCAGCGCTATCACGACATCTACAAAGAGCTGGTGGAGATCAACACGACGCATTCGGCGGGTGACACCACCAAGGCCGCGCATGCGATGGAAAAGCGCCTGCGCGATGCAGGTTTTACCGCTGCCGACATGCAGGTGCTTGAGCCCTTCCCGAAAAAGGGCAACCTGATGCTGCGCTTCAAGGGCAGCGGCGCCAAGAAGCCGATGCTGTTGCTTGCCCACATTGACGTGGTGGAAGCCAAGCGCGAAGACTGGAAGACCGACCCCTTCACGCTGCAAGAGACTGACGGCTATTTCACCGCGCGTGGCGCGATTGACGACAAGGCGATGGCTTCGGCCTTCGTGTCGGTGCTGGGGCAGCTTAAGCAGGAAGGCTTCAGGCCATCGCGCGACATCATCCTGGCGTTGACCACAGACGAGGAGCGCGGCGATGTGCCGACCAACGGCGCGTACTGGATCGTCAACAACAAGCCCGAGCTGGTAAAGGCGGAGTTCGGCATCAACGAAGGCGGTGGTGGCGAGCTGCGCAACGGCAAGCCGGTGCTTCACCGCATTCAGGTGGCCGAAAAGATGTACACGACGTACGAGCTGGAAGTGCGTGACGTGGGCGGCCACAGCTCGGTGCCGACCAAGACGAATCCGATCTATGCGTTGTCAGCCGCGCTGGATCGGTTGGGCGCGTATCAGTTTCCCGTCAAGCTGGCCGACGTGACGCAGACTTACTTCGCACGCAGCGCGCCGCTGGCCACGGGGCAACTGGCGGACGACATGCGTTCGGTCGGCACCGGCAAGCCGGACCAGGCTGCGATGGATCGGCTTTCGGCCATTCCGTTCTACAACGCGCAGTTGCGCACCACCTGCGTGGCCACGATGGTCAATGCCGGCCATGCCGAGAATGCGCTGCCGCAATCGGCCAAGGCCACCGTCAATTGCCGCATCCTGCCGCACGATGATCCGGCCGATATCGATCGTCAGTTGAAGCAGGTGATCGGCAACGAGAAGATCAGCGTGCGCTACGTCAACAAGCCGCTCGCAAGCCCCGCGTCGCCGCTCAATGGCGACCTGGTGAAGACGGTGGAGGCGCTGACGCAGCAGATGTGGAATGTGCCGGTGATTCCGGCGATGAGCACGGGCGCAACCGACAGCCGGTTCATGCGCAATGCAGGTATTCCGATGTATGGCGTGTCGGGGCTGTTTACCGAGCCGGCTGACTTGCGCACGCATGGTCTGGATGAGCGTATCGAGATTACGCGGTTGTATGACGGGCGGGAGTTTCTTTATCGGCTTGTGAAGCAGTTGGCTGAGTAAATTGTTGGACGCTGCGCTCGTGTTTTTCTTCGGGCGCGGCTTGTTGGTATTGGTTCCTTGTTGGGTTTCGGCCCCTGGCGGGGCCGACTTACTTTCTTTGTCTTGCCAAAGAAAGGTAAGCAAAGAAAGGCGCGCCCGAGATGGCGACTTCCCCTTGGATTTGTGTCACGGGGAGGGAGGGGAGGCAAACTCGCTGCGCTCAGACAGCCTCCCCTCTTTTTCCTCCCCGCGACAAAAATCCAAGGCGCCATCTAGGGCAGGGTACGGCCACACCCTCTGTGTATCTGGGCTGGCGTTTCGGCCCAGCGCCCGTGGGAGAGGCGGGTTGTTAGATGAATCCGCCGTCGGTCATTAGCGTGCGGCCGGTGATCCAGCGGGCGTCGTCGGAGGCCAGGAAGGCGATGGCGTCGGCGATGTCGTCTGGTTCGGCCAGGCGGCCCATCGGGGTCGATTCGCGCATGCGTGCTTTCACCTCATCGGGAATCGGGGCGGTCATGTCGGTGCGCGTGAGCGCGGGTGCCACGGCGTTGACGGTGATGTTGCGCGCGCCCAGTTCGACCGCAAACGCGTGGGTGAGGGCGCTGACGGCGGCCTTGCTTGCCGCATACACCGCCAGCCCTGCGCGGGGCCGGTACACCAGGCTCGACGACACGTTCACGATATGCCCGCCGCGTGTCGGCACATGCGGCAGCACCGCCTGCGTCACGAGAATTGTCGAGAAGGCATTGGTGCGAAACTGCGCGTCGAACGATGCGAGATCGATGCTGCCCACCGGTCGGTTTTCCAGGATGCCTGCGTTGTTGACAAGGATGTCGATGGCGCCGAAGGCCTCGCGCACGGTGCTCACCATTGCATCGACGGACGGTGCGTCGCTTACGTCGGCCTGCACGGCAATGGCTTGTGCGCCGGTGCTGCGGATGGCGTTGATCACGGCGTCGGCTTCTGCGGCGTTGCTGCGATAGACCACGGCCACGCGTGCGCCGTCGGCGGCCAGTCGACGCGCAACGGCCGCGCCAATGCCGCGAGAGCCTCCCGTGACGATAGCCGTGCGACCTGCGAGGCGTTGTGCGGGTGTGGATTGAGTTTGAGACATGCTGCTCTCCTGAGGCGGTGAAAGTTTCGGGAGAACAGATTACGAACCCGCCATCTGATGCGCAGCCCGTCTGGCCGCGACGCGGCGTTCCAGCGTTGGAACGAGCGACGCTGCGGTCAGCCCTGCTGGCGCTTGCGATATTCGGCCACTTTGTGGCGGTTGCCGCAGACTGCCATGCTGCACCAGCGGCGCTTATGCGACTTTGTACGGTCGTAAAACCAAAGCGTGCATTCCGGGTGTTCGCACACGCGCACGAGCTGGAAATCGCCTTCGGCGAGCAGGTGCGCGGCGGCTTCGGCCAGCGGTGCCAGACACTGCTCGACTGAATCGGCGGGGCGCAGGCGTTCGACGCGCGGGGTGCCGTCTTCCCATACCAGCACGGGATGGCTCGGCGCTTGCCGCAGGAACACGTTGAGCGCATCGGCGCTGGCCGCACGGCCCGCTTTGCGTGCTTCCACCAAGGTGCGAATCACCTCGCGTAGGTGTCGCGCCACGGCCAGCAGCACGCCAGGCGGGTAGCGGCCAGCCACCGGCTCAGCGAGCCAGCCCGCGCGCACCAGCCAATCGGAGACATCGACGTCGTTCTGCCAGAAATCGTGCGGCTGGCCGTTGACGTTGGCCACGGTGTTGAGCATGTCCAGGACCGGGTCGTCGGCGATCAGCAGGGGCGCATCGGCGGGGGCGGCGGCAGGTGAGGACATGGCGGTCTACGAGAAAGATGGTGAGGTAATTGTAACCAATTTAACGCTCTATTCCAGTTACTTGTTGCATGCACGTTTCAACGGGTCAATCCGGTGAAAAGCCCGCCGCATTACCATGTGTCGTCCAAGTTTCTTGCCGGAGATGATCATGAGCGCATGGCCTGACGCACGCGTGCTGGAGTTGTTCAATATCGAAGTGCCCATCGTGCTGGGGCCGATGGCCGGCGTGGCTGGCGCGGAACTGGCGATTGCCGTGGCGCGCGGCGGTGGCCTCGGTTCGCTGCCGTGCGCGATGCTCAGCGTCGAGCAGATTCGCCAGCAGGTCGAGCAGTTTCGGGCGGCCGTGCGTGGACCCATCAACCTGAACTTCTTCTGCCACACGCCGCCACAGTCAGATCCCGAGCGCGATGCCAAATGGCGCGCCCATCTGGCGCCGTACTACGCCGAGTTTGGTATCGACTTGAACGCGCAAGCGCCGGCCGTCAACCGTGCGCCATTCGATGAAGCGACTTGCGCGCTGGTGGAAGAACTGAAGCCGGAGGTGGTGAGTTTCCACTTCGGCCTGCCCTCGCCGGAATTGCAGGCCCGCGTGAAGGCCACGGGGGCGAAGGTCATCTCCGCCGCCACCACGGTGGAAGAGGCGCGCTGGCTGGAAGCGCGCGGCGTAGACGCCATCATCGCCATGGGCAACGAAGCGGGCGGCCATCGCGGCATGTTCCTCGCCAAGACGATCGAATCGCAGGTCGGCACCTTTGCGCTGGTGCCGCAGATAGCGGATGCGGTGAAGGTGCCCATCATTGCGGCGGGTGGCATTGGCGATGCGCGCGGTGTGGTGGCGGCGTTGGCGCTGGGGGCATCGGCGGTGCAGATCGGCACGGCCTATATGTTGTCGCCGGAGGCCAAGACATCGGCCATTCATCGCGCGGCGCTCAAGCAGGCAACGGACGCCGACACCGCGCTCACCAACCTGTTCACCGGCCGCCCGGCGCGTGGCATCGTCAACCGGCTGATGCGTGAGATTGGCCCGATGAGCGCGTTTGCCCCGGCCTTCCCCACGGCTGGTGGTGCATTGGCGCCGCTGCGCGCCAAGACGGAGCCGACCGGCTCAGGTGATTTCATCAACCTGTGGTCGGGCCAGGCCGGCCAGTTGGCCACGGAAGACTCGGCCGAAGCCATCACGCGGCGCATTGCCGCCCAGGCGCTCGAGCGGCTCACCTGAGTTTTTCGGCTGCATCGTTTCCCGCGCGGGCACGCCAGACGGCGTGCCCGTTTTGTTTGACATCACAAATCGGTATGCGAACGATGGGAAAATTTCATGTAACTTGTAAATAGTAATTATAAAGGTTACGATGGTTTCACTGCTGTTTCCCGAAACCCATCCGGAGCTTTGCCATGAACGCCCCTGCCCGAACCGTTGATCTGGCTGTCGATGCGTATGCCCCAAGCGCTGTGCGCCACCGCACGGTGGATGTCGAAGGTGTGCGCGTGTTCTATCGGGAGGCTGGCCCAGCCGATGCGCCCACCGTGCTGTTGCTGCACGGTTTTCCCAGCGCGTCGCATATGTTCCGCAACCTGATCCCCCAGTTGGCGGAGCGCTATCACGTGGTGGCGCCGGACTTTCCCGGCTTTGGCTTGACGCAGGTGCCGAGCGGCTTCCGTTACACGTTCGACAACCTGGCGCGCGTGGTCGACGGCTTTACGCAAGCGATCGGCCTGTCGCGTTACGCAATCTACGTGTTCGACTACGGCGCGCCGGTCGGCTGGCGTCTGGCGATGGCGCATCCGGAGCGCATCAGCGCCATCGTCACGCAAAACGGCAACGGCTATGAGGAAGGCCTGGGCGAGGGGCCGTGGGCGCCAGTCAAGGCCTATTGGGACAATCCGGACGAAGCGCATCGCCGTGAGTTGCATGCGATCGTTTCAGATGAGATGACCCAGTGGCAATACCTGAATGGCGTGCCGGACCCGACGCGCGTGGCACCGGATGGCTACCTGCTCGACCAGTATTTTCTGAGCCGCCCGGGCCAGCTCGACATCCAGATGGATCTGTTCCTGGATTACGCGAGCAACGTGGCGCTGTATCCGGCGCTGCACGCGTACTTTCGCGCGCATCGCCCGCCGCTGCTGGCGGTGTGGGGGCGCAATGACACCATTTTCATTCCGCCCGGCGCGGAGGCCTTCAAGCGCGACCTGCCCGATGCGGAGATCCACTTTGTCGACAGCGGCCACTTTGCGCTGGAGACGCACCATGCGGAAATTGGTGCCCACATGCTCGACTTCCTTGGCCGCGTGGTGAAGTAACGCGCGGGTTCAGGTCAACGGTTGCATGGTGGCTTCCGCGGCAAAGCGCTCGCGCAGGAACGCCACCAGCGCCTTCACCGAAGGCGGCACGCCTGCACGCGATGGATAGAGTGCGTGCAGGTCGGCCGGCTCGGGTGTCCAGCCCGGCAACACCGTGCGCAGGTGGCCACTGCCAAGCGCCGCATGGCAGCAATGCTGCGGCAGGATGGCCAGGCCAAGCCCCGCGATGGCGGCTTCGCGCAGGGCGATGATGTTATCGCTGGCAAAGCGAGGGCGAATCGGCAGCGCTAGCCGATGGCCGCGTGCATCCTGCAATATCCAATCGCGGCTTCGGGCGAGCGAGCCTTGCCCCAGGCACGGGAAATTTTCAGCGCGGCGGGCGTGTCGGGCTCACCCACACGGGCAATCAATGCGGGGCTGGCCACCAGCACGCGCGGCGAGACCACCAGATGCCGCGCCACCACATCGCGTGAGGGCAGCGGCCCCGTGGCCGCGCGGATCGCCACGTCAATGCGCTGCTCGATCAGGTCGACGTAGGTGTTGGACAAGTCCAGCTCGATGCGCAGCTTCGGATGCGCATCGGCAAATTCGGCCAGCCAGCCGGCCACCAGCGTTTCTGCCAGCAAAGGCGACGTGCCGACGCGCAGCACGCCGGCCGGTTCGCTGCGTGCTGCGCCGGCCAGCGCTTCAATGGCCGCCGACGCATCAGCCATGTCGCGCGCGTGCCGGTACACCGCTTCGCCCACGGGCGTGACCGATACGCGATGGCTTGAGCGTTGCAGCAGCCGCGTGCCGAGCTGCACCTCCAGCTCGGCAATGCGCCGGCTCAGACGTGACTTGGGGATGCCCGTGGCACGCTCGGCAGCGGAAAAGCCACCGGCTTCCACCACGCGCGTGAAGAGATACAGGTCGTCGAAGCGCTTCATGTTGGTACGGGGTTGCGGTCGAACTGCATTGAAGCATAGGCGCGGGCCGGGCATTGTCGCGGGTAACGGATCAGCGCTGTACAGTGTCGCTGGGCGGGTCTGCGCGCGTCGGAATACCGCGCAGACCGGATCGGAGTCTGGCAAGCCTGCGCCCGGCGCGGGCATCAATGTAAGGAGACGGCATGGACAGGCAAGGCACGCAAACGCAGGGGATGTCCCGCGATCGGCTCGCACGGGTCGAGCGCTTCATCGATGACGCTTACATTGCGACGGGCAAGCTGCCCGGCGCGCTCGTCCAGGTATGGCGGCGCGGCGAACTGGCCTTGAACTCCGTGCTGGGCCTGGCCGACCGCGAGCGCCAGGTGCCACTGGCTGAAGATTCCATCTTCCGCATCTACTCGATGACCAAGCCCATCACGTCGGTGGCGTTCATGATGCTGGTGGAGGAATGCAAGGTCGCGCTGGACGATCCGGTCAGCAAATTCATCCCCGCGTGGGCGAACCTGGGCGTGCACGCCGGCGGCTTCATGGAGGGCTTCCAGTCGCGCCCGGTCACGCGCCCCATGCGCATGGTCGACCTGCTGCGCCACACCTCCGGGCTGACTTATGGCTTTCACCAGAACACGAATGTCGACGCGGCGTACCGCCGGCTGAAGCTGGGCGATATCGCCACCGATGGCACGCTCGACGAGATGATCGAAAAGCTGGCCGGCGTGCCGCTGGAGTTCTCGCCGGGCGAGGCGTGGAACTACTCCGTTTCCACCGATGTGCTCGGCTACCTGGTCGGCAAGATCAGCGGCATCCCGTTCGAGACGTTCCTGAAGGAACGGATTTTCGACCCGCTGGGCATGGTCGATACGGCGTTTCATGTGCCAGAAGAGAAGGCGTCGCGCTTCTGTGCGTGCTACGCCGTGGGGGCGATGGGTTCGAAGGCCGTGTCCGATCGTGGGCCGGTCTTGCAGGACGATCCGCGCGCGAGCCCGTACCTGAAACCGCCCAGCTTCATTTCCGGTGGCGGTGGTTTGGTTTCCACCGCGGCGGATTACCTCCGCTTTTCACGCATGCTGTTGCAGGGCGGCGAGTTGGATGGCGTGCGCCTGCTGGGGCCGAAAACGCTGGCGCTGATGACGGCCAACCATCTGCCGGGCGGGCGCGACATGTCGAGCCTGTCGTCGCCTTCCATGTTTAGCGAGGCAGCGTATGACGGCGTGGGTTTCGGGCTGGGTTTCGCGACCACGATCTCGCAGGCGGCCACGTTGATTCCCGGCAGCACGGGCGATTTCTTCTGGGGCGGCGCGGCCGGCACCTTCTTCTGGGTGGACCCGCAGGAAGACCTCATCGGCCTGTTCCTGACGCAGGTCCTGCCGTCGTCTGCTTACCCCGTGCGCCGGCAATTGCGCACGCTTGTCTATAGCGCGATCACGGATGTGGGTGGCGCGGCGCGTTGAGCGCGTGTTGACCATCAAGGCGGCGGAGCATTGCGCGCCGCCGCCTGATCATCACGTCGCACAAGCGCTGATCAAACGTTGAACCGGACGCCTTGTGCCAGAGGCAGCGCACCGCTGTAGTTGACGGTATTGGTGGCGCGGCGCATGTAACCCTTCCATGCGTCCGAGCCGGATTCCCGCCCGCCGCCGGTTTCCTTTTCCCCGCCGAATGCGCCGCCGATCTCGGCGCCCGATGTGCCGATGTTGACGTTGGCGATGCCGCAGTCGCTGCCCGCCGACGACATGAAACGCTCCGCATCGCTCAGGTTTGCCGTGAAGATGGCGGACGACAGACCCTGCGGCACGCCGTTCTGGATGGCGATGGCCTGCTCGGTGTCGCCGTCATACGTCACGACATAGAGGATCGGCGCGAAGGTCTCGCTTTCCATCACCTTCGTCGGCTTCGGCATCTTGACCAGCGCGGGGCGCACGTACCAGGCGTCGGTGCCCAGGTCTTCGCGCACGCGCTCGCCGCCCAACACTTCGCCGCCTTCAGCGCGGGCTTGCGCCAGTGCCTGTTGCATGCCGTCGAAGGCCGCCTGGTCGATCAACGGGCCGACCAGCGTGCCATCGGCCAGCGGGTCGCCTATGGCAATGCTTTGGTAGATCTTTTCCAGACGGGCGAGCAGCGTATCGGCCACCGAGCGGTGCACGATCAGGCGTCGCAGCGACGTACAGCGTTGGCCCGCCGTGCCAACGGCGGCAAAGGTGATGGCGCGTGCCGCCAGTTCCAGATCCGCCGAAGGCGTGACGATCATTGCGTTGTTGCCGCCCAGCTCCAAGATCGACCGGCCAAAGCGCTCCGCCACTTTCACGCCCACCTGGCGGCCCATGCGCGTCGAGCCCGTGGCGCTGACGACCGGCACAAGGTGGCTGGCCACGAGCGCTTCGCCCACATCGCGTCCGCCGATCAGCAGTTGGCTCAGCCCGGCAGGAATCGCGCCCGGCTTTTCCGCATTGAACGCGTCGACAACCTGCTGCATCAGGTGCTGACAAGCAATGGCGGTGAGCGGCGTTTTCTCCGACGGCTTCCACACGATGGCGTTGCCGCACACCAGGGCCAGCGCAGCGTTCCACGACCACACCGCCACCGGAAAGTTGAACGCCGAGATGATGCCCACCACGCCCGTCGGATGCCAGGTTTCCATCATGCGGTGACCAGGCCGCTCGCTGGCGATGGTCAGGCCATGCAGTTGCCGCGACAGACCGACGGCAAAGTCGCAGATGTCGATCATCTCCTGCACTTCGCCCAGGCCCTCGGAGGTGATCTTGCCTGCCTCCAGCGAGACTAGTTCGCCAAGCGCTGCCTTGTGCGTGCGCAGGACCTCGCCCAGGCGGCGCACCAGTTCTCCGCGCACGGGTGCCGGCACGGTACGCCATGCCAGATACGCCTGATGCGCGCCTTGGATGGCAGCCTCGGCCTCGCTGGCGGTATGCGATTTCACGGTCGCCAGTACCGCGCCATCGCGCGGGGCGCGGCTCGTCCAGTCCGACCCTTCGTAGGCCTTCAGGTCTAGGCCGAGGGCCTTCAGTACGGTCTGCAATCGTGTTCGTGAATCTGACATGGCGCGAATCCTTGCTGTTCTCTCGTGTTCAATCAAAAAACTGTTGCGGTGCAGCGGCGCTCAACTCAACGCTCGACGGTGCGGTTCCAGCGCTTGCTCCACTCCGGGCGCTCGGCGTTGATCACATCCCAGTCCAGGGCAACGGCCGTCTTCAGGATGTTGTTCATCTTGTTCTGCTCGTCCGCCGCCTTGCCCTTGAGCGACGCCTTGGGGTTGACTGGATTGTAGGAGCCGTTTTCCATGGCGAGCGCCTGGGCCGCGGGGCTGATCAGGTAGTCCGCCAGCTTCTGCGCCAGCTCGGCATCGGGGTTGTTGGCCAGCACGCACTGCGCTGTCAACAGAACGACGGCGCCTTCCTTAGGTGCGACGAATTCCATCGGGATGCCCTTGGACTTCATCAGCTCCACCTGCGTGAGCGTGTACGGGAACAGCGCGGCATCGCCGGACTGCATCATTTCCACCACCTTCGACGAGTTCGGGATGTACTCGACCACGTTCGGGCCGATGGTGGTGGGCCATGCCTTGAAGGCCGGGTCGACGTTCTTTTCCGTGCCGCCCTTGAGCCGGTTGAACATCAGGAAGGCATCCAGCCCGAACGACGAAGCCGGCATGGATTGCACGACCACCTTGCCCTTGTATTTCGGGTCAGCCAGATCGCCCCACGAGGTGGGCGGCGCCCAGCCCTTGTCGGCAAAGATCTTGGTGCTGTATGCGAGGCCCGTCAGCCCCATCGACAGGCCCACCGCGTAGTCACCCTTGAGGTGCGCAATGGCGGGAACGGCCGACAGGTTGGCCGAAGGCTTGAGCTTTTCGCACAGCCCCATGCCGATGGCGCGGAACATGACGCCGTCGTCCAGCGTCATCACGTGCATCTGCGCCTTGCCTTTGGTCGCCTGGGCCTTGGCGAGGATGTCGGTCGAGGTGCCGGGCACGACGACGACCTTGACGTTGTTGGCCTTCTCGAACGGCGGGAACACGAACTGCGTGTAGGTGCGTTCCATGTTGCCGCCGTTCATGCCGATGTACAGCGTCTTGGTGTCGGCGTGGGCGGCGCCGGCGGCGAACAGCGCGGTTCCGGCAGCCGCTGCAATGATGGACGTGAACGATGTTTTCGCGTGTTTCACAAGCATGGTGATCTCCTGGGGCATCAAGTGCATCAAGCTGCGGGTGGCAGAAAGCGTTGGATGGAAAAGGGTTCGATTGGCGTGGTGGTGCGGCCTTCGGCAATCAGCTCGGCCATGACATCGCCCACGCCGGGCCCGAGCTGGAAACCGGCGCCGGCAAAGCCGAAGGCGTGGAACAGGCCGGGGCGACGGGCGCTTGGCCCAATCACGGGCTGGTCGTCAGGCAGGTTGCCTTCCGTGCCGCTCCACGTGCGGATGATGTGGGCGCCCGTAAGTTGCGGTAGCAGGGCAGCCAACTGCGGTAGCTGGCGCAGGATCGCCACGTGCGACGAGCGCGCGCGCTCGTCGTCCAACACGTAGCCGCGCCCGCCGCCGAATACCACATTGCCGCGCCGCACCTGGCGGCAATAGATGCCGCCGCCTTCCACGCCCAGGCTCCAGGGCAGGAAGAACGGCAGCGGCTCGGTCACGCCCATGGTGGGCGGGATGGTGAACATCGGTACGGGCTCGCCCCATTGCGCCGCAAACTGGGCCGCCCAGGCCCCGGCGCAGTTGACCAGCGCGGAGGCTTTGACTTCCAGATCGCGGTCATGCTGCCGTGCATGGACGACGAAGCGCGCGCCGTCATGCTCGACCGATTGCACCGGCGCGTGCTCGCGCACATCGGCGCCTGCTGCCTGCGCCGCGCGCGCAAATGCGGGCGACAGCAGGCGCGGGTTGGCCTGTCCGTCTTCCGGGCACAGCGAGCCGCCGACGACCTGGTCGCCGCCCATCGGAAAGACCTTTTGCAGTGCAGCCCGGCCTTCGATGAGCTGCAGCCCGAGGCCAAAGCCCTCGCTGCGTGCTGCATAGCTGGCCAGCGATTCCATGTCGGTCACGCTACGGGCGATCTTGAAGTGTCCGCTGCGCTCGTATTCGGCCTCGGTGCCGATCAGCTCGGTCAGACGCCCCCAGATCTGGTGCGAACGCTGGGCCAGCGGCAATTGCTCAATGGAGCGCCCCTGGCGGCGCACACCGCCAAAATTGACACCGCTTGAGCGCGAACCGCACAGGTCGCGCTCGAGTAACGTGACGGTCAGCCCGCGCCGCCGCAGGAACAGCGCGGTGGCGCTGCCCATGATGCCGCCGCCGATGATGGCCACGTCGCATGCAAGCTGCTCACGCATGGTGGCTCTCCGGTTCGATCGCCTCGGTCACATCCAGTGGCAGCGGCTTGATCGGTGCCTGACCGCGCAACCGGCCCACCTGCACCAGCGGAACGGACTGCGCGTGCGCCAGGATTTCTGCTGCCGCTGCGCCGCACATCCGGCCCTGGCAGCGGCCCATGCCCACCCGGCACAGCGCCTTCAGCCGGTTCAGCTCGTGCACGCCGCATTCGGCTGCCGTTTGCCGCAGGGTGCCTGCGGTGACGTTCTCGCAGCGGCACACCACCAAGTCGTCGCCGGCGTGCGCGGCCCAGTCATCGGGAAAGGGGAAAGCAACTTCCAGCGCGTGGCGGAACCGCTCGATCTTCTGCAGGCGCTGGCGCAGCGCGGCCGAGCGATCAGCATCGACGGTGATTTGCCGATCCTGCAACAGAGCGAGCGCTGCCAATTCGCCGGAGTACTCGGCTGCGTCGGCGCCCATGATGCCCGCGCCATCGCCCGCCAGATAGACGCCCGCGACGGAGCTGCGCCGCATGGCGTCGATGCGCGGCACGTGGCAGCGGTGCAGGGCAGAAAACTCGAACGCGCAGCCCAGCAGATCGGCGAGCTGTGTTTCGGGCCGCAGTGCGTAGCCCATGCCGACAGCGGAGCAAGCCGTGCGTTGTTCACGGCCGGCGCTGTCTTGCCAGACGAGTTGCTCCAATGCCGCATCGCCCTCCGCGCGCAGCAAACGCACATCGTGATGCATGGGGATGCCGTGCAGCTTGAGCCAGCCCACCAGCGCCATGCCCTTGGCCATGACAGCCGGCTGGCCCAGCATGGCCGGTGCTGCTTTGTAGCGCGCGGTGGCCGGGGCGGTGTCGAGCACCGCCACGACGTTTGCCCCGGCCTTGGCGTACTGGCAGGCCACCAGATACAGCAGCGGGCCGGTGCCTGCAAACACAACGGCATCGCCAATCGCGCAGCCCTGGTATTTGAGCGCGACTTGCGCCCCGCCCAGCGTATAGACGCCCGGCAGTGTCCAACCCGGGATCGGCAGCACACGGTCTGTGGCGCCGGTAGCGACGATCACATCGCGCCAGGGCAGGCTGCTGACTGCGCGCGTCGGCACATGCAGCAGGTCGAGCAGATCGGGCTGGGCATTCCACACCAGGGTCTGCGGGTGGTAATCGATCTGTGGCTGGAGCTGGTCAAAGGCGGCATGTACGGCCTGCGCACGCGCGGCTTCGGTGCCATACAGATCAGCGGCGCTCCGGGCAAAGCCATCCGGCTGGCGGCGATAGATCTGACCGCCGGCGCGCGGGGCTTCATCCAGCACGATGGGCTTGAGGCCGTGTGCCAGCAGCGTTTGCGCCGCGCGCACACCTGCCGGCCCGGCACCGATGATGACGGGCGGCAGATCCTCCTGCGTCTGGCGCTGCAGCGTGGGGGCGGGTTGCGTCATCACGCGGCTCCCTCGCCGCCGGCGGGTTGCGTGCAGATGTGCATGCCGGGTTCGATCATGGTCTGGCAGGCGCGCTGCGATTTGCCATCGGCCAGGCGCACCCAGCAGTCCTGGCATGCGCCCATCAGGCAGAAGCCTGCGCGCGGCTGGTGGCTGAATTCATCGATGCGCAACTGGCGTGTTTGCGTGAGCACGGCCGTCAAGATGGTGTCGCCGGCAAGCGCTTCGGCGGGCTGGCCATCCAGCACAAAAGCCACTGCGGGGCGATTGCGCTCTTTGAGGCGCTGGAGCTGCGCGCGGGCAGATGGATTTGCAGGAGCGTTCATCGTGATCTGTGTCTCAATGCTTGCCGATCAGAATCCGGTCCAGGCCGTAGACCTTGTCCAGCAGCAGCATCAGCGCCAGCGTGAGGAAGACGATCAGCGCCGAGACGGCGGCCATCATCGGGTCGAGCGATTCCGTGGCGTACATGTACATGCGCACCGGCAGCGTGACGGTGGCGGGCGACACCACGAAGATCGACATGGTCAGTTCATCAAAGCTGTTGATGAAGGCCAGCAGCCACCCGCCCGTGATGCCCGGCAGGATCATCGGCAGCGTCATGCGGCGGAACACCGTGAAGCTGCTCGCACCCAGCGAATAAGCGGCGTGCTCGACCGAGTGGTCAAAGCCCACCAGCGCAGCCATCACCAGTCGCATGGTGTACGGCGTGACGATCAATGCGTGCGCGAAGATCAGCCAGCCGAAGCTGCCTTGCCCGCCCACCAGCGAAAACATGCGCAGCAGCGCCACGCCCAGCACCAGGTGCGGAATGATCAGCGGCGACAGAAACACGCCTTGCAGATACTGCAGCCCCGGCGCGCGGTAGCGGACGATGGCCATGGCGGCCGGCACTGCCAGCGCGGTCGACAGCGTGGCCGCCGCCAGGCCCAGCCAGAGGCTGTTCCAGAACGATTGCACGAAGTCGGGGTGATGCAGCACCTGATCGAACCAGCGCAGCGAGAAATGATGGGTCGGCAGCGTGAGCGTTTCTTCAGGCGTGAAGGCGACGATACAGACGATCACCAGCGGTGCCAGCATGAAGGTGATGACGAGCGCGTTGAAGATGAGCGCGAGCGGTCCGTTCTTTTGCATGTGCGCTCCTTCAGCCCAGCGTCTTCTTGTAACGGCCTTCGATCATGCGGTTCCAGCCCAGCATGATGACGAGGTTGGCCGCCAGCAGAATCAACGCGATGGCTGCACCCAGCGGCCAATTCAGTTCGTTCAGGTATTCGTCGTAGATGAGCGTGGCGACCATCTTCACGCGGCGCCCGCCCAGCAGCCCCGGAATGGCGAATGAGCTGGCCGCCAGGCCGAACACGATCAGGCTGCCCGACAGAATGCCCGGCATGACCTGTGGCAGCACCACGCGGCGCAGGGTGGTGAAGTGCGATGCGGACAATGACAGCGCGGCGTTTTCCACCCAAGGGTCGAGCTTTTGCAGCGAGGTCCACACTGGGATCACCATGAACGGCAGCATCACGTGCACCAGCGCAATCACGACGGCCGTCTCGTTGTACAGCAGCTTGACCGAGCCGATGCCAACGGCCTTGAACGCGGCGTTGATCAGGCCTTCGGGCCCGAGCAGCATGCTCCAGCCGAAGGCGCGCACCACGACCGAGATCAGCAGCGGCGCCAGAATGACGAGCAGAAAAATCGAGCGCCAGGGTTTGCGCATCCGGCTCAGGATGTAGGCTTCGGGCGCGCCGATCAGGATGCACACCAGCGTCACAAGTGCCGAGACGCGCAGCGTGCGCCAGAAGATCTCGTAGTAGTACGGGTCTTGCACCACGTGCAGGTAGTGCACGAACGTGAAAGTGCCCGCGATGGGGCCCTTGTCGGCATCGAACGCGTTGAACGACAGGATCACGCTCAGCGCGAGCGGCACGAACAGCATTACGGCAAAGAGCGCCAGCGCCGGGCCGGTCATGCTCCATGGCACCCAGGTCGGTCTGCGGCTCATGCTGCGTTCCCCTCGGTACCAATCACGCGGACATAGCGGTCCTGCCAATCCACGCCGACGGTCTGGCCCACTTCGCGCGGGGCATCGCCATCGTTGACGGCGGATACCAGCATTGCGCCGAGCGGCGTGTCGACGGTGTACATCCACTGGTTGCCGAGGAAGAAGCGTTCGGTCACGCGGCCTTCGCAGCGGCCGGTGCCGTTGGCGGTGCATGTCATCTTTTCGGGGCGCAGCGCCAGCACGACCTTGCTGCCCGCCGGCGTGCCCGGCGGCAGCGCCAGTTGCACGGAACCGACCGATGCGCGAAGTGCGCCATCGGCGCCCGACACCACCGCGGCATGCAGCAGATTGGCCTTGCCGACAAAGGTGGAGATGAACGCATTGCGCGGATGCTCATACACCGCCAGCGGTGTATCCACCTGGGTGATGCGGCCCGCTTCCATGACGACCACGCGATCGCTGATCGACATGGCTTCGGCCTGATCGTGGGTGACCATGATGGTGGTCGTGCCGACCTTGCGCTGGATCTCGCGCAGCTCGAACTGCATCTCTTCGCGCAGCTTGGCGTCCAGGTTCGACAGCGGCTCGTCCAGCAGCAGCACTGGCGGCTTGATGACCAGCGCCCGCGCCAGGGCCACGCGCTGGCGCTGGCCGCCCGAGAGTTCGCGCGGATAGCGATCGACGTGCTTGTCCAGATGCACGAGCGCCAGCGTTTGCATGGCGCGCTCGCGGCGCTCTGCTGCGGGGCACTTGCGCATCTCCAGCCCGAATTCCACGTTCTCGCGCACCGTCATGTGCGGGAACAGCGCGTAGGTCTGGAACACGATCCCCAGGCCGCGCGCGTTGGCCTTGGCACGGGTGATGTCCTTGCCGTCCAGCTCGATCGAGCCTTCGGTCACCTCCGCGAAGCCCGCAATCATCTGCAGGGTCGTGGTCTTGCCGCAGCCCGACGGGCCCAGCAGCGAGACGAACTCGCCCTTGTGCACGTTCAGGTTGAAGTCCTGAACGACCCGCAGGTCGCCGTACTGCTTGGAGACATGGTTGAGGCGCAGAAAACTCATCGGTCATCCTTTGCGACTTGGGGGCGTCGCCAGACGCTTCTGTTTGAACAATATGGCTATGCTATTGCAACACCTGTGCCAAAACATCGTTCCAGCCTAGGTGTATACGCTGTAGTTGGAATATTTCTCATATTTATTCCACTGAACGGAATACAATCGATCAACCGAATTCAGTCCATTCCAGCTTTATGTCAGTAGATTCCGAAGACGATGCGCATCAGCGCAGCGCCATGCACCGCACCTTCCAGATCCTGCGCACCATGGCGGAGCAGCAGCACCAAGGTGTGCGCGTCACCTACCTGGCAAAGACCCTGGGAATGACGCCCGCCACCACGCACCGCCTGCTGCAGGGGCTGACGCAAGAAGGCATGGTCGAGCAGGATCAGCAGAACAAGCTGTACCGGCTGAGCCTGGACCTGTTCTGCCTGGCGGCCCAGGCCGGCGCGGTAAACGACTTGCGCTCGGTCGCGCGGCCAGCCTTGCTGCGGCTGAACGCCAGCCTGGGCGACACGGTCCTGCTGCTGGTGCGCTCGGGCTTTGATGCGGTGTGCCTAGATCGCGTGGAAGGCCAATATCCGATCCGCACCTTCACGGGTGATGTGGGCGGCCGGATTGAACTCGGTGTGGGCCAGGGCGCGCTGGTGATCCTGGCGCACCTGCCCGATGCCGAGCAGGAGGAGGTGCTGCGCTACAACCTGCCGCGCATCCGGCACTACAGCGTGTACGACGAGGTCTATCTGCGCTCCGAGGTCAGAAAGGCGCGCGAGCTCGGCTACAGCGCCAAGACGGACGGGCTGCTCGAAGGTATGGCCGGCATTGCCGTGCCGGTGTTCGATCGTAATGGCAACGTCGTCGCCGCGCTCTCTGTGGGGACGCTCGCCAACCGCCTGAGCGCCGAGCGCCTGCCCATCGTCTACGACATGCTGCTGCGCGAGGCCAATCGGCTGACCACGCAGATCAATCCGTTTGATCCGACGCTGCGCCGGCCCATGCAATCAATGGCCGTGAGCGACGCCTATCGCGCCATCTGATCTGACCGGGCGATCATGCGAGCACGCGACCCGGGTTCAGCAGACGTTGCGGGTCGAGCGCCTGCTTGATGGTCTGCATCAATTGCAGCGCCACCGGCGCCTTGTAGTGCGGAAGGTGATCGCGCTTGAGCGAGCCGATGCCATGCTCGGCTGAGATCGAGCCGCCAAACCGGTGGACGGACTGATACACCGCATCGCCAATCGCAGCCTCATGCGCGGCAACGAACGCCGCGGCATCTGCCCCCGCCGGAGGCTGCACGTTGTAGTGCAGGTTTCCGTCGCCCAGGTGCCCGAAGTTGATGAGCCGCAGGCCCGGCGCCAGGGCCTGCAGATGTGCATCGGTCTGCGCCACAAAGTCGGGGATGCGCGAGATCGGCACCGAGACATCGTGTTTGATGTTGGGCCCTTCGGCCGCCTGGGCCAGGGTGATGCTCTCGCGGATGTGCCACAGGTCGTGCGCCTGCCGGATGTTCTCGGCGATGATCGCGTCGGTCACGATGCCGTCTTCCATGGCGGTTTCCAGCAGGTGTTCAAACTGTGCCCGGGCGTGCGCCTCCGATTCGCTGTCGGAGGCTTCCAGCAAGACGCACCACATCGTTTCGCGCCACATCGGCACGCGCAGATGCGGATAGTGCGTGTCGACCAGCTTCAGCCCTTCCTGGCTCATGACCTCAAAGCCTGTGAGCGCGGCAGACAGATGCCGGTGCGACAAGGCCAGCAACGCCGTGGCTGCTTGCAGTGAAGGTACGGCTGCCCATGCCGTCAACTGCGCGGCCGGTTGCGGATACAGGCGCAGCGTGGCCGCCGTGATGATGCCCAGCGTGCCTTCGCTGCCGATGAACAGATTGCGCAGGTCATAGCCGGTGTTGTCCTTGCGCAGGCCTTGCAGGCTCTCCCAGATTTGCCCCTCGGCCAGCACGACTTCCAGCCCCAGGCACAGCTCGCGCGCATTGCCATAGCGCAGCACTTGCGTGCCGCCTGCGTTGGTTGCCAGGTTGCCGCCGATTGTGCAACTGCCTTCCGCGCCCAGGCTCAACGGGAACAGCATGCCCGCCTCGCTTGCCACGTCCTGCAGCGACTGGAGTACGCAACCGGCGTCCACCGTCATCGTCATGTTGGCGGCGTCGATGGCGCGCACGGCCTGCATGCGGCGCAGGCTCACGATGATCTGCTTGCCGCTGGCATCGGGCACCGAGCCTTCCACGAGGCCCGTATTGCCGCCTTGCGGCACGATGGAGGCGCCGGCCTGCGAACACGCGCGCACGACCGCGGCCACTTCCGCCGTGCTGCCCGGCCTCACCACGCACAGCGCCTTGCCGCGCACGCGCTGGCGCCAGTCGGATTCGTATTCGGCGCAGTCATCGCCGGTCAGAACATGGGCAGGCCCCACGATGTCGCGCAAGGCCGGAATCAGATTGTCGGGTGTCATGGCAATGGCGATGAAGGTTGTCTTGTCTGAAGGGGAGCTGTCACCGCATGGCCAGCGTTACCGCCGCGGCCAGCCGCTGCACGGCCTGCTCGATTTGCGGCACCTCGGGCGCGGCAAACGACAAGCGCATGGTGTTGAGTTGCGCGTTGTCTGGGTAGAACGCCTTGCCCGGCACATAGAGCACCTGCTGCGACACAGCGGCATCAAAGAGTGCTTGCGGGTCGATCGACTGCGCGAACGTCGCCCAGACAAACATGCCGCCTGCCGGCGCAGCGCACTGCACATGGCCATCCAGCTGCGTGGCGATGCCTTGCACCAGGGCCTGCATGCGCCGTTGATACTCGATGCGGGCGCGCTGCACCGTGGCCGGGTAGCGGCCGCTTTCCAGATAGCGGGCTGCCACCATTTGCGTCAGCGGCGACGTGCACAGATCCACCGTCTGTTTGGCGATGGCGCACCGGCGCAGCAGGCTGCTGTCGGCCAGCATCCAGCCGATCCGCAGCGCGGGAGCGACGGTCTTGGACAGGCTGGAGAGATACACCACCGGGTTCGTGCCGCCCGCTGCCAACCGGTCGCCCTCCGCGCGCAGGGTTGCGGGCATGGCAACGGCGTGGCCCTCCGGCGCATCAAAGCGCAGCTCGCCGTAGGGATCGTCTTCCACCACCCAGAAGCCATGGGTGCAGGCCAACTGCACGAGGGCTTCGCGCCGTTGTGCAGACAGCAGCGTGCCGCGCGGGTTGGAAAAATTCGGCACGGTGTAGAGCAGCTTGGGGCGCTGCGTGGCGGGCAACTGGTGCAGCAGGTCGGCCAGCGCATCGGTTTGCAGGCCGTGTTCGTCCATCGGCACGGGCACGATGCGGGCTTGCGCCAGGCGCAAGGCTTGCAGCGTGGCAGGGTAGGCGGGCACTTCCACCAGCACCGTATCGCCGGGTTCGATCAACGCCCGCACCAGCAGGTCAAACGCTTGCTGCGAGCCCGTGGTCACCATCATCTGCTCGGCGCTGGCCTGGATGCCCCGCGCGCCCATCAGCGCTGCGAGCGCCGTGCGAAGGACGGGCAGTCCTTCCGTGGCGCCGTACTGCAGGGTTTGCGTATCGCTCGCCATGGCATGGGCGGCGGCGTGCGCCAGCCCTTCGGCATCGAACAGACTGGGCGACGGATACCCGCCCGCCAGCGAGATCATTCCCGGCTGGCTGAGGTACGGAAACAGTTCGCGGATGGGCGAGCCGGCGGGGTTCGCAAACGGGGCGGCAAAGCCCGGCATGGCGGCTGGTGTGTGCAGGCCGGTCATGCGGCATCCACGACGGGCGTGCCGCGCAGCACGGCGCGCACCTTATCGATCGAGCGCTGCTGTGCCGCTTCGTACAACGCGATTTCGTCATGCACGCGTGCGCCCAGCGCAGCCTCAAACGCTTGCTGTGCGGCGTGGGCTTGATACTGCTTCTGCTCTTCGCCGCCCAGGTTGGACTGGAAGATGCCCGCCGCGCTGACCGGCAAGAAATCCTCATACGTGATGGGATCGGCTTGCACCCAGCCGTTGGCCAAAAGTTCATCCAATGACGCATCGGCCGCCGCTGCGCTGTCGGCGTGTGCCTGGCCGGATGGCGTGAGGGTATAGCGATAGAACGCCAGCCCTTGTGCACGCAGTGCGTCATGGCTGTCGGGAAAGGCGCGGAACGCCTGGGCCAGCCGACTTCCGTAGTTGGGCGCCGCACTGCCGGCATTGCCCATGCTGCGCACCTCGGCCAGCAGTTGGTCGTATAGCGTGCGGCCCTTGCGCGTCAGGGCCACGCCGCGCTGCTCGATTTCGCCAAAGCGCGCCGTGTGGGCGCCGTCATCGTCGGTAAAGCGCACAGCCTCCTGCAGCGCCTTGAAGCTGGTCTGGCGCAGCAGGATAGGGCAGTTGCGGCGCGGCGGACCTTCCACCACGTCCTTGGCGTCCATGCCACGTGTTGGCATGGCGGCCTGCGCGGCGTCGATGTCGAGCGTGCGCGGCGTCAGATGGTTGATGTGGGGGCCGCGGAAGCACACCACGTCGGCCACCAGGCGGTGGGCGGCTTGCAGCGCACGATACGTCTGGGCATCGACCGTGGCGGTGCTGTGCCAGCGGAAGGTCTCCAGCGCCTCGCGCACAAAGGCGTCGGCATCTGTGCTGACCAGGCCGCCGTCGGCCTCGCATTGGGCAATCAATTGCAGCACGCGCGGCGTAAAGATCTGGCGGCGCGCCAGGATGGCAGCGGCCTTGTCACGCAGTGCGGCGTCGGCAATCAGCTCAAGCCGCAGCAGCGACGTGAACACGCGAAACGGATTGGCCAGCAACGCGGCATCGCCCACCGGGCGGAACGCCGTCGAATGCACGGGCACGCCAGCCACCGACAGATCGTAGTAACCCACCGGCTCCATGCCCATGACGGCAAACAGCCGGCGCAGCGTGGCAAGCTCGGCTGCCGTGCCGACGCGGATGGCGCCGTGGCGCTCGACGTCCAGCCGCTCCAGTTCGCCCGACTGCGCCATCTGCGCGCGCAGCGCGGGCTGGGCGTCCAGCGTGCGAGCGTTGATGTCGGATACCAGCTCGACCAGAGTGCCGTATTGGGGCACTTCTTCGCGGTACATGGCGGACATGGCGCGCGAAAAGCGAGAGCGGATTTCGTTGGCGTGGATGAAGTGGGAGGCCGAAGGTTGATGCGAATCGCTCATGACTGGGCTGGGTTTGGCAGAGGGTGAAGCGATGCTAGGGTGGCGAATGAAGCTCGGTCAAACGATAATCCGGCCTTAGGTCATTCCAAAATAGAATGACTGAGCGACTTTTGCACCGCACAACTCCTGCGCCCCATGTTCCTGTCCCGCCGCTTTCTGCCGCCGATGTCCCTGCTATGCGCGTTCGAGGCCGCCGCACGCCACCAGAGCTTCACGGCCGCCGCCGTGGAGCTGCACCTCACGCAAAGTGCTGTCAGCCGCCAGATCCGCGCGCTGGAAGATCGCCTGGGCGCTGAGCTGTTCGTGCGTGAACGCCAGACCGTACGGCTGAGCGCGGCGGGCCAGGCGTACGCGGAGGAAATCCGCGGCGCGTTGATGCGCATCGCCAGCGCCACGGTCGGGTTTCGAGCCAATCCGCAGGGCGGCAGCTTGAATCTGGCCATCCTGCCGACGTTCGGCACCCGTTGGCTGGCACCGCGCCTGCCCGCGTTTTTCGACCAGCATCCGGGCATCACCATCAATCTGACGACGCGGCTGTCGCAGTTCGACTTTCAACTGGAAGCGGTGGACGCGGCCATCCATTTCGGTACGCCGCATTGGCCGGGGGCGGACCTGGCCTTGCTGATGAGCGAAACCGTCGTGCCTGCTTGCAGCCCGGCGCTGCTGGCCCGCTACGACTTTGCGCAGCCGCGCGATCTGCTGCATGCGCCGCTGTTGCACCTGGCCTCCCGCCCCGATGCCTGGCCGCGTTGGCTGGCCAGCCATCAGGTGACAGGGGCAGAACCCCAGGGCATGCTGTTCGACCAATTTGCCACGGCCGCGCAAGCTGCCGTTGCGGGCCTGGGCGTGGCGTTACTGCCGCGTTTTCTGATCACTCACGAGCTGCAGCAGGGCGACCTGGTGCAGGCGTTGCCGCATGTGCCCGAGATGGAAAGCGCGGAGCGTTACTACCTCGCCTGGCCCATGAGTCGCGCTGACTACCCGCCGCTGCAAGCGCTGCGGACATGGCTGGTGAAAGCGGCGCAGGATTTCATGACCACGCAGCCTGCAAGGTAAGGCGCCGCGCTTTCGCAAGTGCACAGAGCAAGCAGAACGCGCGCGTTCGGCACCAAACCAACGGTGGCGAAGCAGTGCATGACTCGCCCATCGGGGTTCTGTAAAGTTCGCAGATCGAATTTGTCGGATCGGGCCAGCGGTGCTCACAACCCGGTCGACGCAAAACAAAGCTGACGTTATCTCTCGCCCATGTCCATCCAACACGCATTGCTGACATCCCTGCTGGAAAAGCCCTCGTCGGGCTACGAGCTTGCCCGACGCTTTGACAAGTCGATGGGCTATTTCTGGAGCGCCACGCATCAGCAGATCTACCGTGAGCTTGGCCGCATGGCCGAAGCCGGCTGGGTGAGCGTGGAAGAAGAGGAAGACAGCCGCAAGAAGACGTACACCGTGCTGCCGCCGGGCCAGGCCGAACTCGCCCGCTGGGTGCTGGAGCCGACCGTGTCGTCGGACAACCGGGAGGAAGTGCTGGTGAAGCTGCGCGCCGAGGCGGTGATCGGCCCCCTCGGTTTTGCCGACGAGATGCAGCGCCTGATCGAGCAGCACCGCACGCGGCTGAACACCTTCCGCGAGATCGAGAAGCGCGATTTTTCGCGGGCTGATCTCACACGTGCGCAGCAGTTGCAGCACGCAGTGCTTCAGCGCGGCATCGTTTACGAAGAAGGCTGGCTCGCGTGGGCAGACGATGTGCTGCCGTTGCTGGAGCCAGCCTCAGTCACCGCTTAAAACTCAAGCCGTCGCCTTGCTACCGGCCGGAGCGCGCAGCGCTTCGATGTTGTTCAGGCGACGGCGCGCCACTTCGAACTCCTCGGCAAAGCGCTTGACGAGTTCCGCTGCCGGCACCACGCGCTTGACCGCGCCCACGCCCTGGCCGGCACCCCAGATGTCTTTCCATGCCTTGGCCTTGGCGCCACCGCCCGAGCCGAAGTTCATCTTGCTCGGGTCTGATTCCGGCAGCGCGTCTGGGTCCAGGCCGGCGCCTTCGATGCTCTTGCGCAGGTAGTTGCCGTGCACGCCGGTGAACAGGTTCGTGTAGACGATATCGCTGGCGGTGCTTTCCACGATCGCTTGCTTGTAGCCCTCGATCGCGTTGGCTTCTTCGGTGGCGATGAACGCCGATCCGACGTAGGCCAGGTCCGCACCCGCTGCCAATGCCGCCAGGATCGCATTGCCGTTGGCGATGGCGCCCGACAGCAGCAGCGGGCCATCGAACCATTCGCGAATTTCGTGGATCAGCGCAAACGGCGAGGTGGTGCCCGCATGGCCGCCCGCGCCCGCCGCCACGGCGATCAGGCCATCCGCGCCTTTCTCGATCGCCTTCTTGGCAAATTTATTGTTGATGACATCGTGGAGCACGATGCCGCCGTAGCTGTGCACCGCCTGGTTCACGTCTTCACGTGCGCCCAGCGAGGTGATGACGATGGGCACCTTGTACTTCACGCACAGCTCCAGGTCGTGCTCCAGGCGGTCGTTCGACTTGTGCACGATCTGGTTGACTGCAAACGGTGCCGACGGCTTGTCGGGGTGCTGCGCGTCGTATTCGGCCAGCTCCGTGGTGATGCGCTGCAGCCAGGTTTCCAGCAGCTCGGCCGGCCGCGCATTGAGCGCCGGGAACGAGCCGACCACGCCCGCCTTGCACTGCGCGATCACGAGGTCGGGGTTGGAAATGATGAACAGCGGCGAGCCCACCACGGGCACGGACAGGCGGTTTTGCAGGATCGGGGGCAGCGACATGGCAGTCTCCGTTGGTCTTGGTATGGAATTCGGAATTGGGGGGATGGGTATTCAGGCGCCGGCCTTGAGCAGGCCGATCTTGTCGCCTAGCTTGGCGCCCATGGCCGCGCCGAGTGCCTGCAAGCCAGTGGCCGGGCGGACCATGACTTCAAACTCGACGATCTTGCCTTCAGCGTTGAAGCGCACCATGTCGATGCCCTTGAGGGCCTTGCCGCTCACGTTGGCGCTGAATTCGAGCACCACGCTTAGCCCCTCGTCGGTGGCGAAGCTGCGGTGGTATTTGAAGTCTTCAAAGACGGTGTTGACGGTGCGCAGCACCAGCGTGGTCGCCGTGCGGCCCGGGTAAGGCGTATGCGCCACGGGTGAGCGGAAGACCACGTCGTCGGCGAACAGCCGGTCGAGATCATCCATGTTGCCGCTGTCGAGCATGGCATGCCAGGCCTCGAGCGTGGCTTGCGCGGGGGCGTTCAATGTCTGGGGAATCGGCTGCGGCATGCTGGCTCCTGAGCAGAAAGTGCAACGGATTGCATCAACGTGGGATGCAACATAGCACAGCCGTGTTTTTCTATGCAACAAGTTGCATAGTGGGGCTATTCGACTTCAGACAGGATCAGCCGGCAGCGTGGTCCGGGTGCTGGGCACGCACCACGATGACGGTGCGGTGCGACAGGCGTGCCGTGCGCTCGGCCACGCTGCCCAGCAGAAGGCGCGCGAGCCCGTGCTTGCCGTGCGAGCCCACCACGATGGTGTCGGCCTGCCAACGCTCGGCCTCGTGCTCGAGCGCGTGGCCGATGTCGTCGTCGGTGGAGTCGAGCATCAGCACACCGGTTTCAGCAGCGGTGCCGTCAGCGTCGAACAGGCGCTGCAATTCGACCAGCGATGCGCTGGCCGTGCGGTGTGCCTCTTCGCGCAATTTGTCGACGCTGTAGATTTCGCGCGACTCCGGCATGGCCGGCGATCCGATCGCCCAGACGACCCGGACCCGGCCGTTGAAGGCGCGGGCCAGGGCGGCGGCTTCCTCCACCGCCAGGTGGGCTTCATGAGTGCCGTCAAAAGCGGCAAGAATGCGTTGATGCATGGGGCGCTCCGCAGAATCGGAATGTGAATGCCTCACTGTAGCAGCGCAGGTGGGCGATGCTGCACCCGGATGTGCCCGGGTTGCGCCGCATCAAACGGGCGCCGTCGTGCGCGCGGGGTGCGCCAGCAGCAAGTCGAGCAGCCCTTGCGCCGCCACCGACAGGCTGCGCCCGTCGCGCCGGATGACATACAGCGTGCGCACGAGCCCAGGCAGCGGCAGCGGCCGCACTACCAGCTCCGGCAACCGGAACTGGAACAGCGCCAGCGCGGGAATGACGGTGATGCCCAGGTTGGCCGCCACCAGCGCGGCCGCGGTGGCCAGGTGTTCGACTTCCATGCCGCTGCGCAGCTTGGTCGGGTGCAGCGCCGCATCGAGGTATTGCCGGATGCTCGTGTTGCGCGCGAGGTGGATGAACGGCGTATCGACGAGGTCGCCCACGGCCAGCGCCTGCTTGCGCGCGAGCGGGTGATCCTGGTGACAGACGAGGTGGAAATCGTCGGTGCAGAACGGTTGGGCGGCCAGACCCGCCATGTCGGCGCCCATGGCCGCGATGGCGAAGTCCGCCGCGCCGCGCCGGACCATGTCGATGCACGGGTCCGAGAGTTGATCGTGCAGCGCCAGTTGAATGCCCGGATGCTGGGCAGAGAACGCGGCCAGCACGCCCGGCAGAATGCCCGCCGCGATCGACGGCAAGGCGGCCACCGTCACGCGCCCGGTGCGTGCCGCGGCGCGATCGCGCAACTCCGAGAACGTCGCCTCGAAATCGGCCAGCAGGCGCAGCGCCGATTCGGCAAAGGCTTCGCCCTCGGGGGTCAGTTCAACATGGCGCGTATTGCGGTCGAACAGGCGCACGCCGGCATCGGCCTCCAGGTTCTGGATCAGCGCGCTGAAGGCCGATTGCGACAAGTGGCACGTCTGTGCCGCCTGCGTGAAGTTCTTGTGCTCGCGCAGCGCGGCAAAGGCGCGGAGCTGCTTGACGGAGAGGTTCATGGCGATGCCGGGCGTGGTGTGCCAGCTTAGCCTGGAATCTCCAGCGTGAGCAGCGCGCTTGCGAGCGACTTGCCATGCGCATCCAGCGCCAGGGATCGCGTCACGCCGCCGGCCAGGGCGCCCTGGAGCACGAAGTTGAGCGCGCTAAGCTGCGGCAGCACGTAGCGCTCGACATCGCCGCGGACGAGTTCAGCGAAATGCGCGCGCACGCGCTCGGCCGTCACGTGCTGCTCAAGCAAGGCAAATTCTTCCGCGCATTCCGGACGAAGCGCGATGACGGAGATGCACGAGATGTCGCCCTTGTCGCCGGCGCGGGTGTGGGCGAGGTCGCGGAGGGTGCGGGGCATGTCAGCTCTCCAGAATGTGCACGGCGTGCGGGGCGAGTTCAGCGGGAATCAACGTCGATGCGACGGCGATGATCTCGCGCGCGCTCTTGGTCGCGCCTCCGCCGCCGGACGGGCCGCACGTCAGCAGGGTTTCCACTTCGTTGCCGATGCGCACGGCTTCGGCCATCGACTCGGTGCGCGCGGCCACGCGCACGCGCACTTCGTACGGTTCGGCATCGGTGCGGGAAAGGGCAGCGCCATGCAGTGCATCCACGCCGATCAGCTCGAAGCGCGTCTCCGTCATCTGCACGCCGGTGAGCGCCAACCGCTCGCGCACGATGTCGAGCGCCAGCTTGCCGCGGGCCACCGCGTTTGGGCCGGCATAGCTGATCTGGCCCTCGCCGATATAGCTGTCGAGATAGCCGATCGAAACCTTCAACTGGCCCGTGCGCGGGGTGCCGGTGGCCCCTTCGATGACGACGCGGTCTTTGCCGCTGCCGTGCATGCGCACGTTGGAGAAGTCCGCCACCACGTCAGGCGTCAGGTAGCGCGCCGGGTCATGAATTTCGTACAGCAACTGCTCCTTGCACGTAGCTTCGGTGACGAGCCCGCCGGCCGCGGCGACTTTGGTGATGAGCACCGAGCCGTCTTCCCCGACTTCGCCAATGGGGAAGCCCAGACGTGCGAGATCGGGTACGTCCTTGATGCCGGGGTCGGCAAAGTAGCCGCCCGTGATTTGCCCCGCGCATTCGAGCAGATGCCCCGCAAGCGTGCCGCAGCCCAGGCGATGCCAATCGTCCATGCGCCATCCAAACGCATGAATGAGCGGCCCGAGCGCGAGCGCCGGATCGGCCACGCGCCCGGTGATGACGACGTCCGCGCCTTGCGCCAGCGCATCGACAATGCCTTGCGCGCCGAGGTACGCATTGGCCGACACCATGCGTGCCTGCAGCGATGCGACTGTCGCGCCGCCATCCATCAGCGTGAAGTCCTGGCCGCGGGCCTGCAGCAGATCGAATACATCGTCGCCGGTGATGGCCGCCACGCGCAGCTTGAGGCCCAGCTCGCGTGCGATGTCGCGCGTGCGCTCGGCAGCCGCCTGCGGGTTGGCCGCGCCCATGTTGGTGACGATGCGGATGCCGCGTGCCGCGCATGCCGGCAGCACGGCGCGCATGCGCGCTTCGAGCAGCGGGTCGTAGCCATGCGATGGGTCTTTGCGGCGCACCTGCTGCGCGAGCGCGATGGTGCGCTCGGCCAGGCATTCGAACATCAGCACGTCGATGTTGCCGTGCTCGGCCAGTTCCAACGCCGGTTCGATGCGGTCGCCCGAATAACCGGCGCCGCCGCCGATGCGGAATGTTTTCAACGCGGTCTTCATGCCATCACCACGGAAGCACGCCCAGCACCACGGCCACTGCGGTCATCAGCAGCGAGGCACCGAACAGGAAGGGGATCGAGAATTTCTGGTGGTCTGCCAACTCGATACCGCACAGGCCGACCACGAGAAAGGTCGCCGGTGTGAGCGGGCTGACCGGGAAGCCGGTGGTCATCTGGCCGAGCACGGCGGCCTGTGCCACATGCACCGGCGCAACCCCCAGCATCTTTGATGCTTCTGCCACGACGGGCAGCACACCGAAGTAGAACGAATCGGGATCGAACAGCAGCGACAGCGGCATCGACAGCACGCCCAGCACCACCGGAATGTGGTGCGCCATGCCGGGCGGAATGAAATCGACCGCCGTCTTGGCCATTGCCGTGAGCATGCCGGACTTGCTCATGATGCCGGTGAATACGCCCGCCGCCAGCAGAATGCTCGCCATCATCAGGGCGGCCTTGGCGTGGGCGTCCACGCGCTGGCGTTGCTGATCGACGTTCGGGTAGTTGATCAGCAGCGCGGCGACCACGCCCAGCATGAACATCACCACCGGGTCGACCTTGCCGCTCACCATCACGCCCATCACCACGACGGTGAGGATGAGGTTGATCCAGAAATTGCGCGGGCGGCGCAGCGCCTGTTCTGCATCTGACAGCGGGCGCGCGACGACTTGCGCGCCACCAGCGTGGTTGGCGAGGCCCAGGCGTTTTTCTTCACGCTTGCCCAGCAGCCATGCGCAGGCAAACACGAAGATGAGCCCCGCAATCTGCACCGGGATCAGCGGGTTGAAGATGTCCGTGACGGGCATATGCAGTGACGCGGAAGCGCGGATCATCGGCCCGGTCCACGGCAGGAAGTTCACGCCGCACGCCATCGACGTCACGCACGCGAGGATGCGGCGGTCCATGCCGAGCCGGTCGTACAGCGGCAGCATGGCGGGAATGGTGATCAGAAACGCTACCGCGCCTGAGCCATCCAGGTGAATCAGCAGGGCCAGCAGCGCCGAGCCCACCACGATGCGCGGCGGGCGGCTGCCCACGGTGCGCAGGATGCGGTCGATGATCGGGTCCAGCATGCCGGCATCGGTCACGATGCCGAAGTACAGGATGGCGAAGATGAACATCCCCGCCACGGGCGCGACGTCTTTGATGCCGCCGATGATGAACTTGCTGGTGTTGAGTCCGAAGCCGCCCACAAGCGCGGCGATGACGGGAATGGCGATGAGCGCGACCAACGGCGACATGCGTTTGGTCAGGATGACGACAAACAGCGCAACGATGGTCAGCAGCCCGAGCAGTGCGAGCATGGTCTCCTCCGAGTGAGGGGTCGATGGACCCTAGGATTCGGAATCCCTGTTGGCGGGATTTAGGAGCGACTGTAGAAGTTGGGGATCTGCCTGTGAAACAGAATATTTGGATCGATTGTGCGGATTCGCCGATGAGTGGTGCCGACGCCGCCTGCCAAATCCCGGCAGAATGTCTCGCATCCCAATCCAACCACCCAACGCCGGAGCCCCCGTGAGCGCTACCCCGACCGTCCTGATCCTGCCCGGCTGGCAGAACTCCGGCCCCGAGCATTGGCAATCGTGCTGGGAACGCCTGCATGGTGATCGCCGTGTTGAACAGCGCGACTGGTTTGCCCCCAAGCGTGCGGATTGGGTGGCCGCGCTGGAAGCTGAAGTCAGCGCGGCGCCTGGCGATGTCGTTCTGGTGGCGCACAGCCTGGGCTGCGTGCTGACGGCACATTGGGCGGCCACTTCCGCTCGCGCCGTGCGAGTGCGCGGGGCCTTGCTGGTTGCACCGCCCCAACTCGATCGCGCCGACATGCCGCCAGAGCTGGCCGACTTCCGGCCCATTCCGCAGCAGCGTTTGCCGTTTCCCGCTGTGCTCGTCTTCAGCACCGACGACCCGTTCAGTAACGCAGCCTGGAGCCACAGCCAAGCCGAAGCGTGGGGTGCGGAGCCCGTCGACCTGGGCGCGCGCGGCCATATCAATGCCGAATCCGGCCTGGGCGATTGGCCGGAAGCCCGTGCCATCGTCACCAAGTGGATGAAAGACCTCATCTGACGTCACGGGAAGGCGGGGCTTGACCCTGAAGCTTCTTCAGGGTTTTGAATGGAGGCATGAAACCCGATCTCGCCTCCACCTTGCCTGTCCACGACCACGCCAAGCCGGAAGCGTCCGGCTGTGGCGGTTGCTGCGGTCATGCACAACCGGTCGTAAGGGACGCCGCCCAACATGCGCATGATCATGGCCACGATCATCACGATCACGACCACCACGATCATGATCACGGCCAAGCGCCCGAAGCCGCGGCGCCCTTAGATGCCGAAGCGCGCGCAGCCGCCACCGGCCGCACCGTCGTGCGCATCGAGCAGATGGATTGCCCGACTGAAGAGCGCATGATTCGCGCCAAGCTGGGCAGCGCCGACGGCGTTGTCGCGCTGGATTTCAACTTGCTGGAGCGTCATCTCACCATCCACCACACCGTTGACGATGTGGCGCCCTTCCTGGAGGCGCTGCGTGCCATCGGCATGGATGGCGAGGTGCTTGAACGGCGCGATCGCCTGGCGGCAACTCCTGCGGAGCCGACCCGCATTTCGCGCCGTACGTGGCTGCTCGGTATCGGCGGCGTAACGGCGTTCGGGGCGGAGGCCATCGCTTGGTCGCTTGGCGATCACGCTTGGCCTGTGCTGGCGCTGGCGCTTGCCTCCATCGCGTTGGCGGGTGGGCCGACGCTGCGCAAGGGCTGGATTGCCGTGCGCGCGCTCACGTTCAACATCAACTTCCTGATGGCGGTGGCCGTCATCGGTGCCCTGCTGATCGGCAAGTGGGCCGAAGCCGCCATGGTGATCTTCCTGTTTGCCGTGGCAGAAGCCATTGAAGCGCGCGCGCTGGTGCGTGCCCGCGATGCCGTGCGCGCACTCACCGCCATCGCTCCAGACACCGCAGAGTTGGCCGATGGCGCAGGCGGCTGGCGCGACGTGGCTGTCGACAGCGTTGCCGTTGGCGCGCGCCTGCGTGTGCGCACCGGCAGCCGCGTGCCTGTCGACGCGCGCATCGTGAGCGGTCGCGCCGCGCTGGACGAATCGCCCGTCACAGGCGAAAGCCTGCCGGTGGAAAAAGCCATGGGGGACACCATCCTCGCCGGCACCATCGTGACCGACGGCGTGGTCGAAGCGCAGGCCACGGCGGTGGCTGCGGATAGCACGCTGGCGCGTATCGCCGGGGCCATTCAGCAAGCGCAGTCGCAGCGCGCGCCCACACAGCGCTTTGTCGACAAGTTCTCTTCCATCTACACGCCCGCGATGATGTTGCTGGCGCTCGCGGTGGCCGTCATCGGCCCGCTGGTCACGGCCGACGGTTGGCTGGCGTGGACGTATCGCGCGCTGGTGCTGCTGGTGATCGCCTGCCCGTGCGCGCTGGTGATCTCCACGCCGGTCACGGTGGTCAGCGGCCTGGCCGCTGCGGCGCGCCGCGGCATCGTCGTGAAGGGCGGCGTGTATCTGGAAAGCGGCCGGCGCCTGCGCGCGCTGGCGCTGGACAAGACCGGCACGCTCACCGCCGGCCGCCCGGTGCTGGATGCAGTGATGCTGCCCGACGGCGCACGCCGCGCCGTCGCAGAGCTGAACGCCGCAACCGACACCACGCAATTGCATGCGCTGGCAGTGGCCGCAGCGCTGGATGCCAACACCACGCACCCGATTGCCGTGGCCATCGTGCAGGCCGCTGCGGCGCACGGTGCAGTCGATGCGAATGCGGTGGAAGACCTGTCGGTGCTGCCGGGCCGTGGCGTGGCGGGCACGCTCAACGGTGTGCGTTGGCATCTTGGCAACGCGGCGCTCGTCGCAGAGCGGGGCTTCGACACGTCCGCCTGGCGCGCCGCTGCTGAGTCGCTGCAAGCGGAGGGCATGTCCGCCGTCACGCTGTGCGATGCGAACGGTGTCGTGGCGCTGTTCGGCGTGCGTGACCGCGAGCGTGCCGAAAGCGCCGAGGCCATCGCGGCATTGCGCGCGCTGGACGTGACGCCCGTCATGCTCACCGGCGACGACCGCCGCGCCGCACAGGCCATCGCCAAGACGGTCGGCATCGACAAGGTGCACGCAGAGCAGCTCCCCGCCGACAAGCAACGCGTGGTGGGCGAGCTTGCCGCACAGCACGGCTTCGTCGGCATGGTGGGCGATGGCATCAACGATGCTCCGGCACTTGCGCGGGCCGATATCGGTTTCGCCATGGGCGCCGCCGGTACCGCCACCGCGCTGGAAGCGGCTGACGTGGCCATCATGGACGACGACCCGCGCAAGCTCGCCAGCTTCATCCGCATCAGCCGTCGCACGGTGGCCGTGCTGCGTCAGAACATTGTGCTGGCGCTGGGCATCAAGGCGGTATTTTTGGCGCTGGCCGTGATGGGCGACGCCACGTTGTGGATGGCGATCTTCGCCGATGTGGGCGCGAGCCTGCTGGTGGTGTTCAACGGCCTGCGCGTGATGCGCACGCGCGCCTGATTTGCCGGCGCGCGCGGGGCAACGCGATCAGCGCAAGCCGGTGATGCGCGCGTCTTTCGGGTAGGTGATCTGGTAGTCGGCCGAAAAGCGTGCGCTTTCGCCGGCCGGGATCGTCTGCTCCCACGCGATCACGCCGGGGCGGCGTTCCCAGTTGCGCTTGGCGGGTTCCGGCGAGAAGGTTGAGCGCACCTTGATGTCGTCGGACTGGCTGACCGGCGTGGCTTCCAGGATCTGCACGTCGATCGCGTCACGGTGCCGGTTGCGCACCGTGTAGAGCGCGGCCAACTGGCGCTCGTTGCGGTTGTCCAGCAGGCCCACGCTGCGCTGGAACGTCTTCGGCGTTTCCACTACGACGTTCACGAGATCGTCACGGCCGAAGGGCAGCGTGACCTTCTGGTCTTCGCCTGCCGGATTCCACTGCGTGCTGCCCACCACCGCGCCATCGCGGCGCAACTGCATGTTGCCTGCGGGCCAGATGCCTTCCGGGCGGTCCACCGTCGCAACGAGGTAAGCCGAGGTATCCAGGCGTGGGGTGCTGCGTGCTGCCAGCTTGGCGGGCAGGGTTTCGCTGGCCAGCGTGAGGGTCACCTTCTGCGCGTCCGACGGCAGTTCGGCAGCGCCTGGCACATCGAACTCGGTGGCGAAGGCGGTCTGAACGGCGTTCACTTCGAATAGCGGGCCGCCGTCCGCCTCACGTTGCTCATCGCTTCGGCTAAATCTGGCCTTGGGTGCTGGCGCCATCGCCGCAGCAGGTGCGGCGGGGTAGGGCATCGCCTGCGGCGGTGGCTGAATATCCAACTGCCACGCGTACGGTTCCGGCCCGCGCGGCGTATTGCGGGGCTGGCCCGTTGACAGGCGCAGATGCACGCCGCGCCAGTCTTCGCCGGTGGATTGCGCAAGCGTGGCCTGCCGCTCGACAACGACATTCGAACGCACTGAATCCACACTCGCCTGATAGGCCGGTCGCCAGCCTGCACGCGAGGTCTGATAGCTGATGCGCAACTCACCGCCGCGCGGCGCCGCCACCGCAATGCGGACCGTGCGCAGCGTGCTGGATGCCGAGCCGTGCGTGCGTTGCAGCGCGTCGAGCTGCGCCTTTAATTCAGCGTCGCGCTTCTTCAGTTGTTCCTGGCGGGTAAAGACGTCTTGCGCGTTGCGTGCCAGCGCGTCGGTCGCGCGGCCAAGCGTCGAAAAATCGGTGGCCGGTGCGCGGCCATCGCCGCCCGTGCGTTCGCTCACGGCCTTCAGGTAGCTGGCTGACAGCGCATTCGCCTGGATCTGCACGCCAAGCGCGGCGCGTTGGTCTTCCAGCGTGCGGATTTGTGTGTCCAGCGCCGTTCTGGCGCAGCCGCTGCCTTCGCTGGGAACGCTCTCCACGCGCACATCGCCCACACGGATGCTGCTGTCGCTTTCCACACGCAGGCTGCCTGCGTCGAACGACATCGGCAGGCAGGTCAGTTCTACGCTGCGGGCGCCTGCGGCCACCGTGGCCGTGCGCACGACCGTGGCGCTATCCGGATACAGCGTGACATCGGTGATGCGCGAAGGCGTCGCTGCCTGCGCTGTGACAGCCACGGCAGACGCGATCGCGCCAAGCGCTGTGCATGCCACGCGTTGTCGATGCTGGAATCGTGCTGCTGCAGCCAGTTTCGTCTTCATCCGCCTCACCCACGTGTCGTGAAATGCGGCGAGTATCGCACGTCAAAGCGCACGTCAAAGTGGCGTGCCCGGCGTGGGAAAAGACAGCTCAGCGATGCACGCCGCGAATATGCCGGTGCGCGTGTTCGCTCTCGCCATGTTCATGGCTGTGGCCGTGATGATTGGCGGCGACGGGCTCTTCGTGCAGCGATTGCAGCACGCCGCACTCAGCCACCGAAGCGGCCGTCGTGCAGCGTTGACCGATCGCCTCGATCTGGCCCTTGAGATCGGTTAGCTCGGCGATGCGCGCTTCAACGTGACGCAGGTGTTCGTCCAGCAGGTTGTTGATCTCTTCGCACGACGCCTGCGGGTTGGCCTGCAATTCGAGCAGGCGGCGGATTTCTGTGTGCGCCATGTCGAGCGACCGGCACTTCGCAATGAAGGCTAGCAGCTCGACATGCTCGGGCGTGTAGACGCGGTAGTTGTTGGCGGCGCGCGCCGGCGGGGGCAACAGGCCCTGCGCTTCGTAGAAGCGGATGGTCTCGATGCTGATGCCCGTGCGCTGGGCGAGTTCGCCAATTTTCATACGCGTTGAAAAAAGAATCAGAAAACAGTCGGCTCCGCGGTGACCGCTTCAACGCCAGCGACTTTCAGGCAGGCGTCCAGGCAGGCACGGCAGGCAGTTGCACAGGCGCTGCAATGGCCTTGGCCGTGATGATCGCATTCTTCGGCGCATTGGGAGCAGATCTCGGCGCAGTCTTCCAGAAGCAGTTCTGCGAATTCACTGTTGCGCTCCAGGAATTTGCGCGTGAGGGCGCAGTATTCCGCGCAATCCGTGCACACGCTGATGCAGCGGGCCATGGCTTCGGCGTGGCCATTCTTGCTGCATTCCGTCGCGCAATGAGTGCAAGCGGCCTCGCATGCCTGCAGCGCCTGGATCACACTGGCAAATCGCTTGGCATTCTCTTTCGCGGTCGGACGAGTGGTCATGTCGGTTCTCCTGTGGCAGTGGATGTGCACGCTGGCGCGCTTGGGAAGGGATGAGCCCGGGCAGGGCCCGAGACTCATCTCTCCAATTTAGCAACTCGCGCTCCACAGCGTGAGCCCGACTTGTGCGTTACACCGCTTGCGCCTCGCTTTTGCCGCTGCGCAGCATGCCGTTACCGGCGCGTGCGATCAGGCGATTCACGCCCCCCACCACGGCGCGAATCGATGCCGTTGTCAGGTTGGCATCCACGCCCACGCCGAATACGCTGCCCGCCACGCCCGACGCGGCCATTTCTGCAAACGCGATGGCATCGGCATTGGCGCCCTGGCCCAGCGCACGTTCCTCGTAGTGATGGATCGACAGGGGTGCCGTCAGCACGTGCGACAGCGCATGGACCAGCGCATCCAGCGGCCCGTTGCCGGTGCCTTCGCAGATGTGCTCGCGGTCAGCGATGTTGACCACCAGGCGGATATGCTGGCTGCCGTCGTCGCGCTCGGTCAGGCGGTGCGATACGTAGCCGATCGCGCCGTCGCCGCGCAGATAGGTCTGCTGGAACAGTGCCCAGATGTCGGCGCCCGTGGCTTCGCGGCCGCTTTCATCGGTCAGTTGTTGCACGGTGCTGCTGAATTCCACCTGCAGTCGGCGCGGCATGGCAACGCCATAGCCGGATTCCAGCAGATAGGCGATGCCGCCTTTGCCCGACTGGCTGTTCACGCGAATGATCGAGTCATACGTGCGGCCCACGTCGGCCGGGTCAATCGGCAGGTAGGGCATTTCCCACAACGCATCGGGCTTCTGCACCGCAAAGCCTTTCTTGATTGCGTCTTGGTGCGAGCCGGAGAACGCCGTGAACACCAGGTCGCCCACGTACGGGTGACGCGGATGCACCGGCAGTTGCGTGCAGTCTTCGCAGGTCCGTGCCACGTCATTGATGTGCGAGAAATCCAGCTCCGGATCCACGCCCTGCGAGTACAGGTTCAACGCAAGCGTGACGAGATCCACGTTGCCGGTGCGCTCGCCATTGCCGAACAGGCAACCTTCCACGCGGTCCGCACCGGCCATCACGGCCAGTTCAGCCGCGGCCACGGCCGTGCCGCGGTCATTGTGCGGATGCACGGACAGGATGATCGAATCGCGACGCGCCAGGTTGCGGTGCATCCATTCGATCTGGTCGGCGTAGATGTTTGGCGTGGCCATCTCCACCGTGGCCGGCAGGTTGAAGATGATCTTGTGCTCGGGCGTCGGCTCCCATACTTCGGTCACCGCATTGCAAACCTCCAGCGCGAAATCCAGTTCGGTGCCGCTGAACACTTCCGGGCTGTATTGGTACGTCCACTGCGTCTCGGGCATCGTTTCCGCAATCTCGCGGATCAGCTTGGCGCTTTGCACGGCAATGCGCTTGACGCCCTCGCGGTCAGTGTTGAACACCGTGCGGCGGAACACCGGCGCGGTTGCGTTGTAGACGTGGATGATGGCGCGCTTGGCGCCCCGCAGCGATTCCATCGTGCGGCGGATGAGGTCTTCGCGCGCTTGCGTGAGCACTTCGATGGCCACGCCGTCGGGGATGTGTCCACCCTCGATCAGCTCGCGCACAAAATCAAAATCGGTTTGGGAGGCAGCGGGGAAAGCGGCTTCGATTTCCTTGAAGCCGATCTGCACGAGCATCTTGAACATGCGCATCTTGCGCTCGGCGTTCATGGGCTCGAACAGGGCCTGGTTGCCATCGCGCAAATCCGTGCTCATCCAGATGGGTGCACGGGTGATGGTCTTGTTGGGCCAGGTGCGATCGGCGAGGGCGATGGCGGGGAAGGGGCGGTATTTGGTGCCGGGGTTCTTCAACATGGTGTGTGCGTCCTGTGAGATCGAGATCGGTTTCGTACAACGGGGACGGCCGCGCGGGCAGCGTCCGGGGTGGCCGGAATCGGGTTTGGGATGTGGCGGCCAGACAGCCACGGGCGCGTGGTCTGGCAACCGATCGGTAGTCGTAGCGAAAGCGGGATCGAGGCAGGCATGAGAGGCTCCAACGATTCGGCGCACAGGCTGCGCCACACACAAGGCCCGTCGCCGGTTAGGGACGGACCGGTCAAATACCGGAACGAGGGGGAAAGAGAGATCTACGCGCTTACACGCGTAGTAGAGAAGCGGATAGCAGACCGCGCACGCACGAGAGGGTGCGGGCAGGAGCGGTTGGGAGGGTGGTCTGCTGGAAGTGCATTCGCCGATAGTGATGGGGAAGGCGGGGTGTTGTCAAGTTGACGGGGCGGATTCCGGACGGTTTTTTGGGGCAGATGAAACGCCGGATCCAGAGCCGACGAAAACGTGTGCTGCCCGCCAGAAGCCATGTGACGTGGGCGCCAGCAGAACCCATCCGAACCTGCTTTAATACACCCCGTCCATGCCGCCAGCCCGCTATATCAAAGGGTCTATAACGGCAAGACTCCCTCACGCCCCACAAGGAGAATCCCCCAATGGTCACGTTGAACATCAACGGCAAACCAGTGGAAGTTGATGCTGACCCGTCGACGCCGCTGCTCTGGGCGCTGCGCGACAACCTCGGTCTGACTGGCACGAAATTCGGTTGCGGTGTCGCTTCGTGCGGCGCCTGCACGGTGCACCTGAACGGTCAGCCCACGCGCAGTTGCGTGCTGCCGATCTCTGCGGTGGCCGGCCAGCAGATCACCACGTCTGAACACATCGCCGATGACAAGGTCGGCAAGGCCGTGCTCGATGCCTGGGTCAAGCACGATGTGGCGCAATGCGGCTACTGCCAGAGCGGCCAGATGATGAGCGCGGTGGGTTTGCTGCGCACCAAGAAGAAGCCGACCGACGCCGATATCGACAGCGCAATGGCCGGCAACCTGTGCCGCTGCGCGACGTACCAACGCATTCGCGCGGCCATTCACGATGCAGCAAAATCGCTGGCCTGAGCCCCACCGGAGAATTCACGATGCGTATTCGAAATCTTGAAGCGCTGGCCGGTGGCGGCGCGCAACATCAACCGGCGTCTGCGGATGCCGGGTCGGCAACGTTTGATCGCCGCAGCTTTCTGAAACTCACGACGCTGGCCGGCAGCGGCCTGGCGCTGGGTGTGGCGCCGATGCTGGCTGGCGCGCAGGACGCCAAGGCCAAGCCGCCTTCGCCGCCGCAGGCGTTCATCATCATTGCGCCGGACAACACTGTCACGGTGGCGGTCAACCGGCTTGAGTTCGGTCAGGGCGTGCACACGGCTTTGCCGATGGCGCTGGCTGAAGAACTCGACGTGGACTGGCGCAACGTGCGCGGCATGTTGGCGCCAGCCGGCGATCCGTACAAGGACCCGGGCTTCGGTATCCAGATGACGGGCGGTTCGACCGCGCTGAACCACTCGTTCCAGCAATACCGCGAGTTGGGCGCGCGTGCCCGTGCGATGTTGATCTCGGCGGCGGCTGAACGCTGGAAGGTCGATCCGTCGACATGCCGCACGGCCAATGGCGTGGTCACGTCGGGCAGCCACCACGCCACGTATGGCGAACTGGCCCAGGCGGCGATGGCGCTGCCCGTGCCCGCGCAGGTCACGCTGAAGAACCCATCGCAGTTCCGCATTGTCGGCAAGCCGACGCCACGTCTGGATGCACGTGCGAAGCTCGACAGCTCGCTCAAGTTTGGCCTCGACACGCGCCTGCCCAACATGAAGGTGGCCGTGCTGGCCCGCCCGCCGCGCTTTGGCGGCAAGGTGGCCAAGTACGACGTGGCCGCGGCCAAGTCGGTGAAGGGCGTGGTCGATGTGCTGCAGATCCCGACCGATCGTGGCGGCACAGGCGTGGCCGTCATTGCAGACGGGTACTGGCCCGCCAAGCAGGGCCGCGATGCGCTGCAAGTCACGTGGGAAGACGCCGGCTCGACGGTGTCCACGCCCGCACTGATGGCGGAATACAAGAAGCTCGCCGGCCAACCCGGCACGGTGGCCAAGGCTGCCGACATGAGCGCCATCCAATCTGCCGCCACGCGCATTCAGGCCGACTACGAGTTTCCTTACCTGGCGCACGCTCCAATGGAGCCGCTGAACTGCACGATCGATCTGCAGAAAGACGGCGGCAAGACCACGGGTGCAAAGGTGTGGGTTGGCTCCCAGTTCCAGACCATCGACCAGGGCGCCATCGCCAAGGTGCTCGGCGTATCGCCCGAGAAGATCGAGCTGAACACCATGATGGCGGGCGGCGGTTTTGGCCGGCGCGCGATCACCACGTCGGATTACGTAGTGGAAGCGGCCAACGTGGCGAAGGCCTATGCGGCGGCCGGGCACAACGGTCCCGTCAAGGTGATCTGGAGCCGCGAAGACGACATCCGCGGTGGCTACTACCGCCCGATGCATCTACACCGCGTCAACGTGGGCGTGGACAACAGCGGCAAGGTCGTCGGCTGGGACCACGTGATCGTCGGTCAGTCGATCCTCAAGGGCACGCCGTTCGAGGCCTTCATGGTCAAGAACGGTGTGGACGAGACCATGGTCGAGGGCGTGGTCGAAAACGACTACGGCTTCCCGATGCAGCTGACGGTGCACCATCCGGACGTGAACGTGCCGGTGCTGTGGTGGCGTTCCGTGGGCCACACGCATACGGCCTACGTGATGGAAACGATGGTCGACGAGGTGGCGCATGCCGCCAAGCAAGACCCCGTGGCCTTCCGTCTGGCGCGCTTCACCGGTAAAGAACACGAACGCCATCGTGCGGCGCTGCAACTCGCCGTCGACAAGTCCGGCTACGGCAAGCGCAAGCTGCCCAAGGGCCAGGCCTGGGGCGTGGCGGTGCATGCGTCGTTCGAATCGGTGGTGGCGTATGTGGTGGAGGTGTCGGTCGACCAGGGCAAGCCGCGCGTGCATCGCGTCACGGCCGGCGTGCATGCCAACCGTGTCGTCAACCCGATGGGCGCGGAAGCGCAGATCCAGGGTGCGTGCGTGTTCGGTCTGGCGATGATTCAACCGGGCTTTGCCATCGACATCGAAAACGGTGCCACCAAGAACAGCAACTTCACTGATTTCCCGCCCGTGCGCATGCCGGACGCGCCGCCGGTGAACGTGTTCTTCGTGCCGTCGGAAGACAACCCGACCGGCCTGGGCGAGCCCGGCACGCCGCCGATTGCACCGGCGGTAGCCAACGCGTTGTTCACCCTGACCGGCAAGCGTCAGCGCAAGCTGCCGTTCGATACGGTGTGAGTGTCATCGTCGCGTGATGTGATCGAAGCCGGCATGCAGTCATGTGTGCCGGCTTTCTTGTTTTTGCAGCCCTATCCATTGAGTTTTGCGGACTGATTCTTGCGTCCGCGATTGCGTTGTTCACCCTCCGGAGGAGCATGTCATGGCATTGAATATCCTGTACACCGCCCACGCCAAGGCCACAGGCGGCCGCAACGGCCACACGCAGACCGAAGACGGCCAGGTTTCGCACGACTTGTCGGTGCCCAAGGCCATGGGCGGCCCCGGCAAGCCCAACACCACCACACCCGAAGACCTGTTTGCCGCCGGCTATGCCGCCTGCTTTGGCTCGGCGTGCGACTTCGTTGCCAAGAGCATGCTCAAGCTCAATCCGAGCAACATCGAGATCCATTGCGATGTGGGTATCGGTACGCGGGAGGAAGGCGGTTTCGGTCTGAAGGTGGGCCTGACCGCACGGATCAGCGGTCTGTCGCAAGCCGATGCCGAGAAACTGGTGGCCCAGGCGCACCAGGTGTGCCCGTATTCGAACGCCACGCGTAACAACGTGGAAGTCACGCTCAAGACCGAGGTGGTCTGATGCAGCAGCGGCCTGTTGTTGGCGTGTTGCTGGCCGCAGGCCGCGGCAGCCGGTTTGATGCGGCGGGCGTGGCCAACAAGCTGCTTGCCCCGCTGCCCGACGGCACCCCCGTGGCGGTCCAGGCCGCGCGCCATCTGAAGCAGGCATTGGGTGACGTGGTGGCCGTGGTGCCCGCCGCTGCTACGCACGGCGCGCAGGTCGAACAGTTGGCCGCGCTCTTGGGCGAAGCAGGCTGCGAAGTCCTGCGGTGTGCCGATGCCGCTCGTGGCATGGGCGCCAGCCTGGCAGCCGGTGTGGCCGCGCGCCCGCAAGCCGGCGGGTGGATCATCGCCCTGGCCGACATGCCCTGGATTGCACCCGAGACCATCACTCAAGTCGCCAACGCACTTGACTCGCACGCTTGCGTTGCGCCCTTTCACGCCGGGCAGCGGGGTCACCCTATTGGCTTCGGCGCCGACTTCTTCGCAGGGCTGACATCGCTTGACGGCGACGAGGGCGCGCGGCGGCTGATCGATCCCGCCAAGCTCACCCGCATTGACGCAGATGACGCGGGCATCCTGCGCGATGTCGACACGCCCGCCGATCTGGCCCCGTGATCGAACGGGGTCGACTTACAACGAAGCGCCGCCGTACTCGCCCGCCAGACATGCTCCAAAGCGCGAGCGCGCACGGCGCATGCCAGTGCAATGCTTGCGGCGATCGAACCTTGGTGAGGCACATCTGGCGCTATGCCCCGCGCGTATTCCCAGCAGATTGCCGAGCGCCGCAGTTTTCGGTGCGTGTGTCGATCTCAAACATTCGATTTCGGCAGTGTGAGGTCGACGCTCCGCCGCCAGACTGCGGCGCGCGGGGCTCAGAGGCCCGAATGCGGCCCAAAAACATCCGACCCATCGGCTCTCCGAGGCCCGTGCTTCGCCGTCAAACATCCGAAGTTGCCAGGCGGAGGCTGACGCTCCACCGTCGGAGGGCCGCCATCGATTCTCAGAGGTCGAAAGTTTCGAGCTCAGACTGACGAACGCGGCTGTTTGAGGCTCGAATGTCGCCCGCAGAGGTTCGAGCTCGACCCTTGGCGATCCATGCGCCAGCCAAAAACGCCCGAGTTCGGCATTTTCAGGCAGACGTCCGCCCGCCGGCATGCGGCCGCCTAACTGACATCTTGCGGGCGCCGGGTCTTGAGGCCGTATGCACGTGGTGTTGCGGCGATTGGCGAATAAACGCTTGAAGCGCTCGATGAGGTCCGAATACCGGCTTGTCCAGTGGCTTTGGACGTTGAGCAGCGATACCTCGACCGCGCCAGAGAACTGATACTTTGCGCCTGCAGTGGCGGCGTGTAAGGTACTGGCTAGTTTCGGATACAGCGACCACAGCAAGACTTCTCGCGCGAGCCGAATCGAGAACAACAATACGGATGGGGCCTTCCACCCATGACACGCGATTTGCGCGCCGCACACGCTAACTCCCACCGCGAGATGCTCAAGGTCGTCATTGCGACGTCGCTAGTCACGTGTCTTGAGCTGTTCGACTTCACGGTGTTCAGCTACTTCGCTGTGATGATCGGAGACCAGTTCTTTCCGGCCACGGATCCGATGACGTCGCTGTTGCTGGCAGTCGGTACCTTTGGCGTCGGCTTCTTCATGCGACCGCTCGGCGCCATGGTGATCGGCGCTTACGCCGACCGGGTCAGCCGCCGAGCCGCCATGACGATCACCATCTGGCTGACTGCCATCGGGACGGCCGCGATTGCCGTATGTCCGCCGTTCGCGGTGATTGGCGCGGCGGCACCGTTCATCATCATCGTCGGGCGGTTGCTGCAAGGCTTTGCCGCCGGCGGTGAGGTGGGGACGGCCGTGACGTTCGCGATGGAAACTGCGCCACCATCACAAAGCGGAATTCTGGTCAGTTGGCAATACGCCAGTCAGGCTGCGGCCGCGTTGCTTGGCGCGTTGCTCGGCACACTGCTCACGAGCACGATGTCGCCGGCAAGCCTGACCCAGTGGGGTTGGCGCATCCCTTTTCTGATCGGGTTGTCGATCGTGCCCGCTGGTCTGTACCTGCGTCGTCGGCTTGTCGATAGTCCCGTTCCTGCTGCGTCCAATCGCGGCACTGCCATACCGTTTGTCGAACTGTGCCGGGAGCACGGCGGCACGCTGGCGTTGGCCACATTGTCGAAAATCTGGAGCACGGTACCGGTCTACGCAGTCATTACGTATATGCCGAGCTACGTGACGCGGGTGTTGCACATGCCCGCCATCATCGGGTTCATGTCGTCGACGTTATCGACGTTGCTGTTGGTGGTGGTGTCGCCGCTGTCGGGCCTGCTGGCAGACCGGTTACCACGCCGCAAGCCAATGGTGCTCATCACATCGGGCACGACGGCGGTCCTGGCGTACCCGGTCTTCGCGATGATGACGCATGCACAGAGCCCGCGGGCCGTCCTGCTCGGCTCTGCGGTGATCAGCGTCTTGCTGGCGCTTGGCACCAGCATCGGCGCGTTGCTTGTTCTTGAAGCGTTTCCGGCGCGGGTGCGTGCCAGCGGCTTTGCGATCTCGCATGCCCTGGGCATCACGCTGTTTGGCGGCACCGCGCAATTCATCATCACCGGGCTGATCAAGTGGACGGGTGACCCGGTATCCGCTGCCTGGTATGTGGCGCCCGCATGCCTGGTGAGCTTCGTTGCCGTGCTCGCGTTCAAGGAGCGCCGCGCTGCGGCCTGAAACCGCTGCTTATGTGCTGATTGCAATCGGCTCGTTGCGCGAAACCTTCGGCCGCGCGTAAGACGTTTTGCCGGACAGCGCCCGGAAGTCTTGGGGTGCCATGTCGTATGCACGACGGAACGCGCGCGTGAAATCGGACGAGCTCTTGAAGCCAAGCCCGAACGCGATGTCTGTCACGGTCAGGTTGGGGTGCCGGACCAGTTCGCTTGCCGCCTCGCGCAGACGCAGGTGGCGGATGTAGGCACCCAGGCCGCCCTCGTGCTGAAACAGGCGATACAACGTCTGGCGAGGCAGTTGTAGCGCCTGCAGCACGCTCTCTGGCGACAGGTCTTCCTGACGCAGATGGGCTTGAATGTAGCGCCGCACGCGACCGAACATGGCAGCCCGTGCCGCCGCGCGCGCATTGCCGCTCAGTTGGGCTTGCTTGCCGAACGCAGAGACCATGAGTTGCGTGCTCGCGCGAATGGCATTGCCCGCCGCGTGTGCGCTCATGTCTGCAATGTTCTGACTGAGTGCCTTCACGTTCTCGACGATCAGCTGCGTGAGCGGCGTCGTGTTCGCGATCAAGCGGCCGTGGATGGCTTCGGGGTCGGGAAAGATCTCTCCGACCAGTGCGCCCGGCACAAAGATGGTGGCGACCCGGCAAGCGCTGCGCTGCATGCGCACAGGCTGGCCCATGTGCAGTGTGAGGATGCTGCCAGCTGTCGGCATGCTGCCGCGCGACGAAGACGAACGCACGGCGACATCAGTGACACCACCTTCCAGAAACACGTGGAACGCGTAGTCGCGGATCGGGTCGGTCGAGATGCGCGCGAGCGAACGGTCCAGCACCATCGCATCGGACCGGCAATCGGTGAACACCAGATCGTCGACCTTGTAGCGATCGATGGCAGCGTGAAACGGCCTCTCAAGATCGGCGCGCGACGGGAGGACGTCGATGACGTGGCCGACCCGCTCTCGCCACGCCAGCAGCGGCTGCTGATGCGTTTGCGTCCGCACGTCGAAGTGGCTGTGAACGATGGAGGATTCACCCGGCGGGCGAACGTCGGGCGTGAGCGTGCACTGTTCCATGCAAGAGAGTTCCGCCCCGTGAGAATTTTATGGTGCAGCTTTTATGTACGGCTTTTTATGGTTGGGACTGTATCGAAGAAACCGCGCGCAGCGCGGCGCCCCCCACCAAAGGGTGAGGTTCAGGACCAACACCTTGGGCGCAAAGTGACCTTGCAGGCGTTTTATGGCACTGACGATGCTTTTATATGAAGCGCGTTTGTTGTGTGTGATCGCGCCGGAGCAACGGTGCGTATTCGTGCAATTCGCGCGGCGCGATGTCGAATGCGCGACGGAATGCACGCGTAAAGCTCGACGCATCGTTGAACCCCAATCCCGAGGCAACGTCCTGTATGCCCCGGTGCGGCAGGCGCACCAACTCGTCGGCCGCCATCCGCAGCCTGCGATTGCGAATATACGCGGCCAGGCCGCCTTCATGCTCGAAGAGTCGATAGACGCTGGCGCGTGAGAAATGCAGCGATGCCAACACGCTTTCAGGCGACAGATTCGGATCACGCAGATGCATTTCCACATGCCGCCGCACCTTGCCATAGACGGCAGCGCGTACCGCCGCGCGGGCGTTGCCGGCAAAGCCCGCCTGCTGGGCGAAGGCCGCAAGGATCAGCTCCACTGCCGTGAGAAAAGACTGATGCGCTTCTTCCTTACTCAGCCCAACGATTTGCCGCCTGAGCGCGATGACATGCTCGATCAGCAGGCGCGTCAGCGGGGTGGCAGCATGAATGCAGCGGCCATGCAGCGACGCGGCATCAGGAAAGAACCGTTCCACCAGCGCACGCGGCACAAAGAGAAGAAGGAGCCGGCCCTCAAAGCTTCGGATGGTGCAGGGCTGGTCCATGTCCAGCGCGAGGATGCTTGGCACGCGCGGAACGGGCTGCGCTTCAGTGCGCGGCTTGTTGCCCAGAAACTGCGACGGCGGCCCTTCAAGAAAGATGCTGAACGTGACATCGCGAACGCTCTCGGTCGAGACCCGACCCAACGATCGCACGGCCAGATTTGGCGCGGTGAGAAAGTCGATGAGGCTCAGGTTGTCGATCGTGTAGCGGGACAGTGATGCATCGAACGTATCCTCCGCTTGCTTGCCCGCAGGCCGAATGTCGTAGACCGGGCTCATCCGCTCCTGCCAGGCCAGAAAGCCCTTTCGTGCGTCGCCTTGAACGCTGAAATCGCTATGCACGATGCCGGGTGCGAGCGTCGGTTGCTCGGGCAACAACAGGCGGCTGAGTGGCGGCGCAGTGTGGAGCGCATCGTCGTTCAATGCAGTGCGCATCGCGGAGTCTCGAAATTGGCCCACCATGGCGGCGCATCACACGGCAGGCGAACGTCAGCCGTGAGAGGGCAATGTTTCATGCAAGAGCGTCCCCGTCCCGTGAGTATTTTGTGGTACGGCTTTTATGTACCGCTTCTTATCGCTGGGACTGTATCGAATAAATCGCGGGCGACGCAGCGCTCCCCCACAAAGGGTGAGACACGGGACCAACACTGCGCAGCGCTTGGCGGCACCTAAGGGCGCTGCGTCAGCGCATCTTCCATCAATCCTGTCACCTCTTCCAAGGCGCGATCGCGCGGCACGCTGTGGTGGCGCGCCGCAATGGTGCGCGCCGCGTCACGGTATTTGGGGTTGCCCAACAGATCGTGGAGCACCGCGCGGAATCCGGTCTCCACATACGCCGGCAGGATGCCAAGGCCGGCGCCCATGGCGGCTACGCGCTCGGTGACCATCAGTTGCTCGATGTGCTGCGGGAGCAGCAGCATCGGCACACCGGCCAGCAAGCAGTTCAATGCCGTGCCGTGGCCCGCGTGGGTGATGGCCAGCGTGCAGCCGGCAAGCAGGGGGAGCAGCCGTACGGGCTGCCGATAGAGCCGCAGGCCGCGGTGGCGGTTTGCCGTCTCCCAGCTGAGGTCTGGGATGACCGCAATCACTTCGGCGCCGGAGGCTTCCAGCGCTGTCAGCACGGTATCCAGCCAGGGCTGCACTTGCAGATACACGAAGACGTGCGGCTTGTCGGGTTGCTGCCATTGCACGCGTTCGCCTGTATCCGGCTCGGGTATCGGGCCGAGAAAGGTGGTGCCAGGCGGCCGCAACGGGGCGTAGTGGTCCAGCTCCGGTAGCGTCAACAGCCGGGTGTGATCAGCGGTGAGTAACGTCGTGAGCGGTTGTGGCGAATCGAACAACGCTTGGATGTTGCGCTCCACGGCGGCCTGCGTTTGCGCGTGCGCTTCAGCGTTGCTCGCTTCCCAGGGGCGGAAACACGGTGCCGGAGAGAGCGTGGGCGGGATGGTAAAGCCGGTGCCGACCTGGACAGTGCCGATGCCTGCGCGCTTGGCGGCCAAGAGCGCAAACGGCGCGTGGTCGATCACGACCAGATCGGGTTGGAGCGTGGCATACAGGTGCTGCCAGGCGTGCACCATGCCCCCCAGCAGGTCGGGCTGCGTGGCGCCATAGGTGGCGAGAATGTCGGCGTAGGTCGCAATCTCGCGGCCCAGCGTTGTGACGTTCGTCGGCGTTGGGCAGGCAAACCAGCGAATGCCGTGAGGCGCCAGATAGCGCTGGGCCGAGGCCATCGATTTCAGCCCGAACACCACCTCGTGGCCACGCGCTTGCAGCGCCAGGGCAATCGGCAGCAGGCGCCACAGATGCCCGTGGTTCTCACCCAACTCCCACGCAAAAATGATCCGGCTCATGCACGGTCTCGGTGCGTGATGGTGCGCGTTGGCGTCGCGGGAGTGCGTGGGTGCATGCAAAGGGTTCCGGGCGATGGCGCACGGATCTTATCGACATTTCCACACCGCGCGGAACTTTTCAAAAACTGAGACGCACGGTCAAGACTGGCCCAAAAAAAATCGTCACTATCGGGTCCGACACACATGTGTCAGCAGTCCGGGGGGAGTCGGTAGCGGCTCAGGGCTGTCGGTCAAACGCTCGCGTGCGGCATCCGGTGCCGCGTCAGAACAGAGCCAGCCGGCAGGTTTGCCTGATCCAAGAACGTGGCTTGCAGAGGCGCGCAGAACATAACAGCGCCATTTGCCGGAACGTACCGGATTGCGAAACGGGGAAGTCGTTCGACGCAAGCAAACCGCACAGTGTTGAGGCTCGGGGGAAACCGACAGGCAGACCTTGAGCCTCAACACCTGTGGCGGGGCGCCGCTCGAATTGGCCGTTCAACCGCCTATCTCAGGTACGAAAACAATGGCTCAACGCAATCAGTTTCCTAAACAGAGCACCTTGGCGCTGGCAATCGCGGCTGCGCTCTCCAGCATGGTCCCGGCCATCGCTGCGGCCGATACGACTGTCAGCACTGCGCTCACCACCTCGCAGTTCTGGGGCGCCGGCAACTACACGGTAACCAGCAGCGGCAGCGTTTCAAGCGCTGGCACTGCGCTGGGGACCGATGGCACGCTCGGCACGCTCAGCAACAGCGGCTCGATCGTCGGGAGCAATGCCGGAATTTCCTCTTACGGTGGCTCGATCGATACGTTGAACAACGCGGCCGGCGGCGTTATCGGTGCGATCGGCCAGGCGGGGGGCAATGGCAAGGCCGGCGGAATCATAATGCCGCCTCCCATGCCGCCAATGCCGGGGCCCGGCGGGGCAGGGAGTGGGGGCGAAAACGCGTTTGGCCTGGCGGCAAGCAACATCACGACGCTGAACAACAACGGCACGATCACGGGCGTCGGCGGTAACGGCGGCGCCGGCGGTTCTGGTCTGCCCGGCGGTGTAGGTGGCGCTGGCGGTAGCGGCACGGGCCTGATCAACAGCGCGCTGATCACGACGCTGAACAACGGCGGCACCATCCTTGGCCAGGGTGGCAACGGTGGCGCTGGCGGCACGGGCGCTGCAGGCGGCGTCGGCGGCAACGGCTTCGGCATTCAGAACCAAGGGACCATCGTCTCGCTCAGCAACACCGGCATCATCAGCGGAACCGGCGGCAATAACGGAACCGGCACCAATGGCGCGGGTACGGGTAGCGGCTTAGGCATTTCCAACAGCGGTGCGATCACCACGCTGAACAACGCTGCGAGCGGCATTATCCAAGGTGGTGTGAACGGCATCCTCAACAGTGCCGCGATCGGTACGTTGACGAACAGCGGCACCATCAGTGGTACCAGTGCCAACTCCGTTGGCGTCACAAACTATGGCGGTACGATCATCGGGTTGACCAACAACGCGAGCGGCCTCATTAGCGGTGGCATCGAAGGTATCAACAATTTCGGCACGATCCAGACGCTGAGCAACAGCGGCACCATTCTTGGCCTCCCCTCGGGCACCGGTCCCCAGAATGCCGGCGTTTTCAACGGGGGCTCGATCGGTTCGCTCACCAATAGCGGCAGCATTAGCGGCGGCGGTGTCGGCGTCAGCAACGAAGGAACGATCAACTCGCTGACCAACAGCGGTGTGATCAGCGGTCGCGCCCCGGGCCTGTACAACACCAGCACGATCGGCGCGCTGGTCAACCGCGGAACGATCAGCGGTGGCACAGTGGGCTCCATGCCATTTGTCGCCGGCATTCTCAACGGCGGGACGATCGGCGCGCTGGACAACAGCGGCACCATCACCGGCGCTGGCAATGCCATCAACAACGCCGGGTCGATCGGCCCGATCACCAACTCAGGCGTGATTGCCGGCAATATCACGAACGGGAGCCCTCAAGATCTGACCATCAATGGCGGCACGGGCACGACATTCGGCACCCTGACCGGCTTTGGCGGAACGATCGGTAGCATCGTCAGCCCCAGCGCGGGCGTCGTATTCGGCTCGGGCAACCTGGTGCTGAATGACAACATCGGTGTCGTGCTCCCCTCTCCCATCAACCCGGCCAGCGTTCGCACGGCCGGTGCCGCCTCCACCGGTTCGGTGGCGGTGAGCAACACGGGCGCGGTCCTGCAAGTCAACAACCCGATCACCATTACCGGCACCTACAGCCAGAGTGCGGCCGGTACGCTGCAGATTGGCGTGAACACTGGTGCGGTGACCAACGGCTCGCTCACCGGCGACAGTGGCTACGGTCGACTGGTGGTTTCGGGTGCAGTGAATCTTGCCGCAGGGTCGGCCGTTTCGTTTGCGCAGGTCAATCCGTATCCGTTTGCCGCGGGTCAGCGTTATGTGATCGTTGATGCGTCCAGCACCGGCACCAACTACAACGAAGGCACGCTGCGGTATGGGATTCGCGGCTACAACAGTGTCCTGACCGGCGCCAACGTTACAGCCAACGGCCGCAGCGATCTGGTGGTGACCGTGGTCAGCGCAGATCTGATCCCGACCACGAGCCCCACGCCGGCACCCGCTCCGGCACCTGCTCCGGCTCCCGCGCCTGCACCGGTCCCCAGCCCGGCGACTGTGCCGAACGCCCAAGCGGCGCTCACGGGTCTGTCGCAGTACACGGGCATCAGCGATCCGGGCCTGCTGAACCTGTACAACGCCTCGATGGCGCTGAACCTGGGCAGCACCGACGCCGCCAACCACGCCGGCAAGCAACTGAACCCGGTGTCGCAGGGGTCGACGGCCCAGGCCGCACTGGCACCGACGCTGGATGTGCTCAACATCATCTCCACGCATGCCGACAGCATGCGCCTTGCCCAGGCCGGTGGCCTGAGCGGTGTTTCGACCGGTGAAGCGGCTCCGGCATGGGGCGTGTGGGGCCAGGCATTTGGCGGCCACGCACACCAGGGCCAGCGCGATCAGGTGGACGGCTACAGCGCCAACTTCGGCGGCTTGCTGTTCGGCGTCGATCACGCGGTCAGCGACGCATGGCGCGCGGGCGGTGTGTTGAGCTACAGCAACGCCAAGATCAGCAACACGGGCGACACCGATGGCAACTCGACGCGTGTGAATTCGTTCGGCCTGATGGGCTACGCCAGCTACTCGGGCAGCCCGTGGTACGCGAACCTGTCGGCCGGTGCCGTGCAGCAGCACTACGACACCACCCGCGCCGTCAACTTCCCCGGCTTCTCGGGCAACGCCAACGGCAGCTTCAGCGGTACACAGTACGTGGCCCGCGCCGAAGCCGGCTATCCGTTCGCCACGGCCGTGGCCACGGTCACGCCGCTGGCCAGCCTGACGTATGGCTACCTGCGTCAGAACGGCTACACCGAATCGGGCGGCAATGGTGCAGCACTGTCGGTGGGCGCGTCGCACACGACGTCGGTCACCAGCGACATCGGCGTGAAGTTCTCGCGCGAGCTCGCAACCTCGTACGGCACGCTCGTGCCGGAACTGCAGGTCGCATGGCGCCATGAGTACAACAACACGCGCACTCAGACGCAAGCCAGCTTTGCAGCAGACCCGACGGGCCAGACCAGCTTCACGTCGTTGGGTGCCAGCCCTGTGACGGATTCGGCTGTGCTGTCTGCCGGTGTCAAGTTGCTGCGTGCGAACAACCTGAGCATCAGCGCGCGCTACTCGCTGCAAGTGGGCAGCGGGTACGTGTCGCATGCCGGCAGTCTGCAACTGCGTCAGTTGTTCTAATGACTTGAAGTGATGTGCCAATGGCGCGCTCTCCCGAAAGGGGAAGCGCGCTCATTGCTTTATGGGCAGTCGATCCGCCTGCCTCGGAGCAGGCGTCTGCGCCCCGTTCCTCTAAGCCAGAAAAGCGATACCGAAGGGCGCGTTTTTTGCGGGAAGGTGCGTGCTTCCTTCTAGTACGATCACGCGCTTGCTGTCATCAAGCGACCCTCTGGAGCCCCGCATGTCGAGCGCGCCCAACACAGACCCCATCAGCATTCCCGAAGCGCTCGATCGTGCGCATGCGCACTGGAATGCCGGCCAGGCGGCCGAGGCCGAAGTCTATTGTCAGCGCGTGCTGGCGGCATTCCCAGGCCAGGCCGATGCGCTGCACCTGCTTGGGCTCATGGCCCACGCCTACGGCAACCTTGACTTGGCCATCGCGCAACTGCGTCAGGCCTGCATGGCGCCGCGTGCCCCTGCCATTTACTTCAGCAACCTGGCCGAGATGTATCGCCAGAAGGGCATGCTGGTCGAAGGAGAGGAGGCCGCACAGCGCGCGGTGGCGATGGACCCATCGCTCGTGCCGGGTTGGAACAACCTCGGCATCCTGCTGCAGGAAGCGGGCAAGCTGGAGCAGAGCCTTGCGTGCCTCGAACGGGTTGTGGCGCTCACGCCCGATGCTCCCGAAGCACACAACAATCTGGCCAATACCTATCGACGCCTGGACAGGCTTGGGCAAGCAGAGCAGCACTACCGCCAGGCGTTGGCGCTGAACCCGCACTATGCCGAGGCACACAGCAACCTCGCTTTCCTGCTGACCTCGCAAGGACAGTACGACCGGGCGGCCGCAGAAGCGCGTCTGGCCATCGAACTCAACCCGCGTCTGATCGATGCCTACTTGAACCTGGCCGATGTGGAGGTGACACGCCATCGGCATGCCGCTGCGCTCCAGGTGCTGGACGCGTTGCAGGCCTTCGCGCCACAGCATCCCGCTGGTTTGACCGCCCGTGCGAAAGCGTTGACGCAACTTGAACGCCTGGACGCCGCCCTCGCTTGCGCGCAGCAAGCGATGACATTGGCCCCGCGTAGTGCCGAAGCCCGTCATGCACTGGCGCAGGTGCTCCGGGCGCTGGGCAAAACCGACGAGGCGCTCGCGCATTTCGAGCAGGCCGCAGCGTTGCCCGGCACGGTGCGGGAAGAGGCGTTGATCGGGCGCGCCACGCTCCTGATGGAGTCCGGTCAGAAGGACGCGGCTCGGATGGCTTTCGACCAGGCGCTGTCGATATTTCCAGCTTCCATACGTGTGTTGACGGCACGCGCCGAGGTCAAGACATTCCGTGCTGACGATCCGGATGTTGGCGCCATCGAAGCCTGGTTCGCCAGCGAAGCACAGAAGCCGTTGAACGAACGCATCTCGGCGCATTTCGCGTTGGGCAAGGCCTATCTGGACCTGCAGGACGCGCCGCGCGCCCTCACGCACCTGCATACCGCAAACCAGCAAAAGCGCTCGACATTCAGCTACGACGCCACGGCGACCCAGCAATGGATGGAGCGCGTCGCTGAAGTCTTCACAGCCGAGCGGATGGAGCGTCTGGCGGGCGCCGGCGCGCAGTCGGATCTGCCGGTATTCATCATCGGCATGCCACGCTCGGGCACCACGCTGGTCGAACAGATCCTGTCGTCGCACTCGCAGGTCATGGGCGCGGGCGAGCTTTCAGCGCTGCGCCAGGTGGTGGAGGGCGCCGGTCTGTTTCCCGATATTGCGCAGGTGCTGACCCCGGAGGACGCGCAGCGCCTGGGCCGAACCTACCTGAACCGTATCGAACCGTTGGCACAAGGGCGGCGACGCCTGATCGACAAGATGCCGGGCAATTTCATCTATGCGGGGCTGATTCCGCTGATCCTGCCGGGTGCCCGCATCATCCATTGCCGGCGCAATCCGGTGGACACGTGCCTATCGTGCTACACGAAGCAATTCAGCGGTGAGCAGCCGTTCGCCTACGATCTGGCGGAGCTTGGTGAGTTCTACACCGACTATCAGAAGCTGATGGCCCATTGGACTCAGGTCCTGCCGGCCGATCGATTCATCGAAGTCGACTATGAACGTGTGGTGGATGATCTGGAGGGGGAAGCGAGACGTTTGGTGGGCTTCCTCGGTCTGCCTTGGGAAGACGCCTGCCTGCGTTTCCACGCAAACGAACGGGTAGTGCGTACCGCCAGCGTCAACCAGGTGCGCCAACCGATCTACACCACATCCAAGGGACGCTGGCAGAAGTACGCCAACCATCTTGGCCCGCTGCTTGCCGCCCTCGGGATGAGCGCGCCATGAATTATGTCGATGTCGCGACGATAGAACGCCAGGGCCGCGCCTTGCTGGCCGATGGGCGCCTGAACGAGACCGAGGCGCTGGTGCGGCCATGGTTGGCATCTGGCACCGGGCCGTTGATCTTGTGGCAGGTGCTGGCCGACGCGATTCGCCCGCAAGGCAAGATTGCCGAGACACAGGCCATTCAAGAGATGCTGGTGGCCAACATGCCCGGCAATCTCACCGCGCGCTTCAATCTGGCCGAAACGCTGCTGCTGCAAGGCGATTTTGAGCGCGGCTGGCACGAGTACCACCATCGCTACGGCATGCCGCACACCGCAGCCATCGAGCGCAAGGTCCAACGTCCGCGCTGGGACGGCCGGCCCATTCCCGGCAAGACGCTGTTAATCCACGATGAACAGGGTTACGGCGATACGTTCCAGTTCCTGCGCATGGTGCGCTGGGCAAAGGAGCGCAGCGGCGCGCGCGTCATCCTGGAGGTGAACGCGGAAAGCGCATCGCTGGCCAGCCGTTACCAAGGCTTTGATGCACTGACGGCGCGCGGCCAATTGCCGCCTGCATTCGACGTGCATTGCGAGCTGATGAGCCTGCCGATGGTGATGGGCCTGAAGCTGTCTGATTTGCCTGGTGCCACCCCGTATCTGTCGGCGGACCCGCAACGCGTGGCCAAGTGGCAGGCGCGCCTGGCCGGGTTGCCGCGCCCGCTGGTGGCGCTGGTCTGGGCCGGGCGGCCCACGCACGTCAACGATGCGAATCGCTCGATGAAGCTGGCGGACCTCGCACCGTTGTGCAGGCCCGACGTCACGTTCCTCGCCATCCAGAAAGGTCCGGCCGCACAGCAGGCCGCGTCGCCACCGCCCGGTATGTCGATGGTGACGCTCGGCAACGAGATTCAGGACTTTGAAGACACTGCCGCCATCCTCGCCGTGGCCGATCTGCTGATCTCGGTGGATTCGTCGCCGGTGCATCTGGCAGGCGCGCTCGGTCGCCCCGCATGGGTGATGCTGCCGTTCGTGCCGGACTGGCGCTGGCTGCTCGGTCGCAATGACACGCCGTGGTACCCGAGCGTGCGCCTGTTCCGCCAGCCGTCTCGTGGCGATTGGGACAGCGTCATGGGTGCCATGGCGCAGGCGCTGGCACAACTCGGGGGCGTACACGCATGACCGCTCTGTCGCCTCTCGCATCAAAGGTTTTGACTGCGATGTTCGCTGTGCTTCTGGTTGTGCTTTGCAGCCTGCTGTCCGACTGCACGACGCTGGACCGCGATGCCCACGCCGATGCGCTGGCGGCTCCGTTCCAACTGCATCGTGAGCAGGTAAAGACGGAGCACTTCGTGTTGACCGCTTTCGTGCGGATGACGCGTGCCGACCAGCCGATCACTGTCTACATCGAGGGCGATGGCCTGGCCTGGATTTCCCGCTCCGAGCCATCGGCCGATCCGACTCCGCGCATGGCCACTGCTCTTGCCCTGGCTGCAGCGGACACGGCACCGAACGTCGTGTATCTCGCCCGGCCTTGCCAGTTCACCCCGATGGCGTTGAACCCGCTGTGTGCTGTGCCGTACTGGACCAGCAAGCGCTTCGCACCGGAAGTCGTGGCATCGATGAACGAGGCCGTGAGCCGGTTCGCAGCGAAGGCGCCTGGCCAGCCCGTTCACCTCGTCGGCTATTCAGGTGGCGGTGCGGTGGCCGTGCTGGTTGCTGCACGGCGCGCGGACATCGCATCCATCCGCACCGTGGCCGGCAACCTCGATACAGAGTTCATCAACCGCCTACACGACGTCTCGGCGATGCCGGAATCGCTGAACCCGATCGATGCGGCGTCGCGTGTGGCAATGGTCCCGCAACTGCATTTCAGCGGCGCGGACGACGCCGTAGTGCCACCGGAAGTGGCGCAGCGTTTTGTGCGGGCGACCGGCGGCCGATGTGCACAGGCCAACATCGTGCCGGGCCTGGACCACGGCGGAGATTGGGCCGAGCAATGGCCGGCGCTGCTTCCGTTGGCACCCGTCTGCAAAGCACGCTAAGGAACAAGGCATGCAACCGGTTCCATCCACACTCTGGCTGACGGGGCTCAGCGCCGCCGGCAAGACCACAGTGGCGCTGGCCGTGGCCGAATCGCTCACAGCACAAGGCGTGCCGTGCCGCGTGCTCGACGGTGATGCCGTGCGTAAGGAGCTCTGCTCGGATCTTGGATTCTCCCGGGCTGATCGCAGCGAGAACGTACGCCGTGTGGCGCAATGGTGTGCGCAAATCAACAACACCGGCACGTGGGCAATTGCCGCCCTGATCTCGCCCTACCGCGATGACCGCGAGCGTGCCCGACAGATTGTCGGCGCGTCGCGCTTTCATGAGGTGCATGTCGCGACGCCGCTGTCCGTGTGCGAGGCGCGTGACCCGAAAGGGCTATACAGGAGTGCTCGCGCTGGAGCGATCTCCAGCTTTACCGGCATCAGCGATATCTATGAGCCGCCACAGGCTCCGGCGTTGTCGATTGATACCGATCGGCAAACGACGCAGGCATGTGTCTTAGCCACACTGGCGTTGCTTGGGATGACTATCGCAAGCGCCAGGCCCCCGGCGCGCCTCGCGTAGGCGCGCAACCTTGTTTGGCGGACGAGTTCGCCAATGCCGTGAGGAACTGATTCCGGTGTAGGGTCAAACTTGGTCCGTCTCGTCGTCGATAGACAAGCCTTGGCGGCGCATCGTACTGGGCGCCACGCCATACCAGCGCTTGAAAGCTTGCGAGAAGGTGGACAAGTCGGCGAAGCCAAGCCGCTCCGCGATCTCGCTGAGCGCAAGCTCACCCTCCTTGAGCAGCGCCTCGGCCATCGCACCGCGTGATTCGGCCAGCAACGCTCTGAAGGTTGTGCCTTCATCGTGCAGCCGACGCTTGAGCGTGCGTTCGCTGGTGTTCATCAGGCGCGCCATGCTGCTTAGCGTAGAAAGCGTGTTGCCTGGCGCTGCGCTCAAGTAATGGCGGATCATTGCCGCAGTGCCCACACGTAGGCGCCGCTCTTCAATGAGACGGCTGCACATCTGCTCACACATCGAAGCCGTGATGGGGTTGGCGTGTGGCAGTGGCCGGCTCAGAAATGTTCGGTCGAACGCAAGACTGTTGACGTGCGCTGAGTATTCCGGCTCCGCTGCGAAGAGCGTCCGGCGCACCGGAGAAGGCTCGCGCGCGAGTGGGGGGCCGGCTCTGAGCGTAAATCGAGACAGTGCGAAGTCATCTCCCCCGATTTCCTGCAGCAAGACCGCGGCGGCGGCCATGTCGCGCTCCACAACAAAACGCTTCACCTCATCGGCGAGTTCCGGCTCGCCAAAACTCAGCACGGCGAGATGGCCCTCTTCGTGATACGTGATCACCGTAAATGCGTAGGTGAGCGGCAGGAAACGCAGGGCTAACGCCATGGCATCGCCCGCTGTGGCGCTGCTGATCAGGCCGTAGCCCCACACCCCATACGCCGAAAAGTGGTAGCGCAGCCCCAGCTCCAATCCGAGCCCCGGCGGATGCTTCAACAGGCGCAGCAGGTTGCTGACCACGCGCAGCTCTTGCGCCGCCGTGACTTCCATATTCGGGTCGGACAGTTGGGCCAGCGACAGCTGCGTGCCGGCCAGCAGCTTTGCCGGCGAAAGCCCGCGCTCCTGCCCGAAATCGACCAGCAAGCGCGCGCTGGCCGGGCTCCGAGTGAACTCCCAGAAACGCATACGGAGAAACCCTTGGGATGTGTCGTTTGGCCCAAATACTAAAACAGTTGTCCCCGCGCACCATTGGTGTTTTCCCATGCCGGAAGCAACATCAAGCCCATCCGATATGCCGCCCCGGTGGTGTTGCACCGCACGCTCCTGACAAGACACAGAGCTTCCCGAGCCCGCAGCGCCAGCCTCGCACGTCGGATCGTCAAGCGGCTGGCGGTTCACAGCGCTTGGCTCAAAAGACATTGTGGAGACAACAACATGGGCAACATCTTCGACTACGTCATTGTGGGCGGCGGGTCCGCCGGCAGCGTCGTGGCAGGGCGACTTACTGAAGACCCGCAGGTGACGGTCTGCGTCTTGGAGGCGGGCGGTGGCGGGAGTGCACCCGTCATCAATGTCCCGACCGGCGCCGTTGCGATGCTGCCGACCAAGCTCAACAACTGGGCATTCGAGACCGTGCCCCAGCCCGGACTCGGCGGGCGCAGGGGATACCAACCGCGAGGCAAGGCACTGGGTGGCTCATCGGCGATCAACGCGATGGTCTACATACGCGGGCATCGCAATGACTACGACGACTGGGCCGCGCGCGGCAATGTCGGTTGGTCATATGAAGACGTGCTGCCGTATTTCCGGCTCAGCGAGCACAACGAGCGGCTCGACAACGCATGGCATGGCCGGGATGGTCCGCTCTGGGTCAGCGACCTGCGCTCTGACAACCCTTTCCAGGCACGCTATCTGGAAGCCGCACGCCAAGCGGGGCTGCCCTTGACGGATGACTTCAACGGGGCAGAACAGGAAGGCGTCGGCATTTACCAGGTGACCCAAAAGCACGGCGAGCGGTGGAGCGCAGCACGCGCCTACCTGCTGCCGCACATCGGGCGGCGGGACAACCTGAGCGTCAAGACGCATGCGCAAGTCCAGCGCATCCTGTTCGAGGGCAACCGGGCCGTGGGCGTTGAAATGCTGCAAGGCGGCCAGCTTCACACCGTGCGGGCACGCCGCGAAGTGGTACTGGCCGCCGGCGCATTCCAGACACCCCAGTTGCTGATGCTCTCCGGCATCGGCCCTTCTCATGAACTGGAACGCCTCGGCATTCAGACGCGCGCGCACCTGCCTGGGGTGGGCAAGAACTTGCAAGACCATCCGGATTTCATCTTCGGCTACCGGGCGCGCAGCCTCGACACGATGGGTGTGTCGATCGGCGGCGGCCTGCGCATGCTGAAAGAGATCCGACGTTTCCGCCAGGAACGGCGAGGCGCGCTCACGTCAAACTTTGCCGAAGGCGGCGGCTTTCTCAAGACCCGCGCCGGGCTCGCGATGCCCGATATCCAGCTCCATTTTGTCGTCGCGCTGGTGGACGACCATGCGCGGTCGTTTCATCTGGGTCATGGGCTGTCTTGCCATGTCTGCCTGCTGCGTCCGCGCAGCCGCGGCTCTGTCACCCTGCAGAGCAACAACCCCCAGCACGCACCGCTGATCGACCCCGCGTTCTTCCAGGCCTCGCAGGATCTGGAAGACATGGTGGCGGGCTTCAAGCTCACGCGCAGGCTGATGCAAGCGCCAGCGCTGGCCGAATGGATCACGAAGGATGTATTCACCGCCAACGTGAACACCGACGACGAGATTCGCGAGGTCCTGCGGCAGCGCACCGACACCGTCTACCACCCGGTTGGCACATGCCGGATGGGCAACGACCCGCACGCCGTTGTAGACCCTCAACTGCGCGTGCGCGGTCTGGAGGGCCTACGCATCGTTGATGCCTCCGTCATGCCCACGCTCATCGGCGGCAACACCAACGCGCCGACGATCATGATTGCCGAGAAGGCGGTCGACATGATGCGGGGCCGCAGCCGGGTTCAGCCAGCGCCACGCGAAGTGGTCTCCGTGCCCGCGCAGTCCCAATTCGATGCCTTGAAGGAAACCAGCCATGCTTTCAGCTAACCCCATCCGCCCGTCCGACGCGGCAACTCCGCACGCAGCCATCATCATCGGATCGGGCTTTGCCGGCATTGGCATGGCCGTGGCGTTCAAGCAAGCCGGGCTGCACGACTTCGTCATCCTGGAGCGGGCACACGACGTTGGCGGCGTCTGGCGCGACAACAGTTATCCGGGGGCGGCGTGCGACGTGCCCTCACACCTGTATTCCTTCTCCTTCGAACCCAACCCGAACTGGTCGCGCACCTTTGCGCCCCAAGCGGAAATCCACGCGTACCTGCAGCATTGCGCGCGCAAATACGCCGTCGAACCGCACATCAGGTTTGGCGCCGAAGTCGCGTGTGCGCAGTATGACGAACAGCATTCGGTCTGGCGGGTCACGCTACAGGATGGGACAACGCTAAGCGCGCCCCTGCTCATCAGCGGCACTGGGCAGTTGAGCCGCCCCGCCTTCCCGCAGTTGCCGGGCATGGAAACCTTCAAGGGGCACACCTTCCACTCCGCGCACTGGGATCACGGCTACGCGCTGTCAGGCAAGCGCGTGGCGGTGGTGGGAACGGGCGCTTCGGCCATCCAGTTCGTGCCGGCCATCGCCGATACGGTGCAGCAACTCACGGTCTTCCAGCGCTCGCCGGCCTACATCATGCCTCGCCCCGATCGCGCCTATCGGCCTTGGGAGAAAGCGGTGTTCCGGGCGCTGCCATGGACGATGAAGCTGCACCGCGCCATGATCTACACGCGCTATGAATCTCGCGCGCTGGCGTTCACGCGCTTCAAGGGGCTTATGCGACTGGCGGTGGGCGTGCCGTTCCGGCGGCTGCTCTCAAAACAGGTTCCCGACGCCGCGCTGCGCGCCAAGCTCAAGCCCGACTATCCGATCGGCTGCAAGCGTATCCTGCTCTCAAGCGAATACCTCGCGGCCATGAGCAAGCCGAACGTTCACCTGGTCACCGAAGGCATCCGCAGGGTGACCCACGAAGGCATCGAAACCGTAGACGGCACGCACCACCCGGTCGACGCCATCATCTACGGCACAGGCTTTGCCGCCACTGAATTCCTCTCGCCCATGCGGATCACCGGGCGCGCGGGTCTGGACCTGAACGATGCCTGGCGACTGGGGGCAGAGGCATACCTTGGCTTGACTGTGCCGGGGTTCCCCAACTTCTTCATGTTGTACGGTCCGAACACGAATCTTGGGCACAACTCCATCGTCTACATGCTGGAGAGCCAGATCGCTCACGTCATCCGCTGCTGCAAGGCGATGACGGCCACCCATACGACCAGTATCGAAACGGATGCGCGCCGCTACCGGCGTTTCAATGCGCACATTCAGCAGCGCCTGGCGAAAACCGTCTGGAGCGGGTGCAAGAGCTGGTACGTGGATGCAAGCGGCCACAACAGCACCAATTGGCCGGGCTTCACGTTGACCTACCGCTGGCTGACCCGGTTTTCGAGCCTGCAGGCATACCGCCTGACGCGAGCGCTGCCAGGACCGGTGGGGCCGACCGACGGCGTTGCCGTGGCCGAACCGCAAGGGTGGTGGGAAGCGGCCAATACATGGTTCCTGCGGAACTTCCTGCGCATCGGTTTTCGCTCGCTCATCGGCCCGCCTTTTGGTGTCACCGTGCAGCGCAGCGTCGTGCGCCTGCTCTCCCCGCTCATGCCGGGTGCGAGCGGGGTGATCCGGTACCGCAACTCGGTCAACAACGTGCCGGTTGAAGTGGTGGCGCCCAAACGCGGCGAGACCGGTGGCGCCATGCTCTACCTGCATGGCGGCGCTTTTTGCCTGGGAAGCCCGTGCACGCACCGCAGCATCACGACCCGCCTGGCGGTGGAATCGGGCATGCCGGTCTGCGTGCCCAACTACCGGCTTGCGCCCGAGCACCCGTACCCTGCCGCGCTGCACGATGCACTGGCGTGCTACGACGCGCTGCGCAGCCAGGGCTATGCCGCAGAGAAGATCGTCGTCGCGGGCGACTCTGCCGGTGGCGCACTGGCCCTGGCACTGTCGCTTGCGCTGCGGGAGCGTGGCGATGCCGCTCCTGCAGGCCTGCTGCTGATCTCACCCGTGACCGATGCCACGTTGAGCGGCGACACGCTGGTGTCTGAGCGCACCCACGATCCAATGATCCGCCGCGGCTGGCTCGAACAAGGATTGCGCTGGTACCAGGCACCCGCCATGGCCGCCGAGCACGCGCCGCTCAAGGTGGATTTGCGTGGCCTCCCACCCATGCTGATCCAAGTTGGCGAACACGAAGTGCTGCGCTCGGATGCCACCCGGCTGGCAGAGCACGCCACGGGCTGCGGCGTGACGTGCCGCATTGAGGTTCACGCTGCGCGCTGGCATGTCTTTCACCTTCAATCGTTTTATCTGCGCTCCGCAGTTGAGGCCCTGCGCACGCTCGCAGATTTTGCCCGCGAGCGGATAGCGAGCGGGGCAAGCGTCGCACGTGCCGACGTGCCGCCGCTTGGATGACCAGGCATGGGGCGTATCACACCGAAGCCGCGACAAGGCGCACTGATTTCCGGTGACCAAGCAAGCCAGACACGCGAGCGGATCGTGGCTTACGCCTTGAAGGCCTTTAACGAGGTCGGTGTGGCGGGCGTCACGACAACCGGCCTCTGTGCGGGGCTCGACATGAGCCCCGGCCATTTTTACTACTACTTTCGCGGCAAGGAAGCGGTTGTGATGCATCTCTTCGATTGCTTCAAACGCGACATGCAGGCGCAACTCCGTGGTCGTCCGGGCGGCGCCCTGTCGGGCGAGCGCCTATCCGAACGCCTGCTCAAGGTTCTCGATTGCGTCTGGGAATATCGGTTTCTTTACCGGGACATGAATGGGCTGATTGCATCAAGCCGGATGCTTGAGCAAGGGTTCAAGGAATTGATCGACCAAAGCGTGCACGCTCTGAGTGCCGCGCTCTGCGTAGACCGATCTGAGCATCAGGGTGGGCCGCGCCTGGCTCAACTGGAAACGGCTTGCCGCTGCGCGGTCATCGTGGCGACGTATTGGCTTTCATTCCAGTTCCTACATAACGCTAGGCAATTCAATGACCGGAACCCTATGACGCACGCGATTCACAAGGCACGCGACCAGATACTGGCATTGTTGCGGCCGTTTCTAGAGACCCCGCCGGACGACGCCTGCGCAGCAGCGTTGGATTGTGCACGGCGCGCGCGCGAGGTCGACGCGTCAGTCTCACCAGCATCATCGAAGCAGCCCGATATTGCGCAGTTTGAATTGAGCCGAGACCATCTTCCTCACCGGGTACGGGCTCGAAAAAGGCATTACGGGTGGCCATAGCGCCCTGGATTCCGAACTGATCGAGTGCTTCAGTGAGGCGTTCGATTACTTCCGGATACAGGCTGTTGATTAGTTCCGGATACTGGCTTGTCTAGGGGCTTTAGCAGGCGAGCAGGCACATGACTAAGGCGAGCGGGTCGATGGCCTATGTATTCGGCGTGGTAGAAGCAATCTGTTGATTAGTTTCGGATACAGCGACCGCGGGAGAGGCATTGTGGCGCACATTGAAGGCGTTCCCTCGCTTGTTGTCCCATTGCGGTTCGTAGAAAACTATCCCCACCGGCGAGCCAGCGGTCGTGGCTAACTACCGATATTTCCGGCCGCGGATCGTATCGTCGGTAATGATGGCAAACGAAAGAGGGTCTTTTTTTTGGGGGGACTTCGCCCAGTGCGACCACAGGCTTACGCTGGGCCCGTCCGGCGGTCTTTCTTGTGGTCCAAATGTTGATCAGTCTGACCGTCCGGGCGGGCCCCGCCTGCTGCCCCGGGTGCGGCTCGTCAGGGCTGAAGTGCAGCGGTAGCGCACGTGGCGTCTGCGCGCGCGAGCATGTGGCGGCGTGTGACGAACATGAGTAGCTCCTGTCAGCGCCTGCAAGGAATCACGGGCACCAGCAGGTACGACGGATGTTCGCCACCCGTGTGGATCATCGTTTGCCCACCGAAGCGCTGGGGTGTGCGGTCCTGCGGGCTGTCATGCAACAGTACTGAGCAGCCGCGCATCTCCTTGCCGTAGATCTGCGGATAGGGCCCGGGCAGGTCATGCTGGAAGTCGGAGCCGCCCACCGTGAGCACGAGCCGCCAGCCGGCCGGAAACACAAAGCACATCGGCAAAATCTCGACTTGTACTTCGTAGACCTGACCCGGCGTCAGCAACTGGATTTCGTCGTGCGCGTGCACGGGGCGGTAGGGCTTGGAGGCTTTCTCGTCCAATTTGCGGTGCGAGACCCGCAACCACCCCTGCGCCAGTGGAGCGTTCGCCTCCACGGCGCCCACGATGAGGTACTCCTTGCCGTCTGGCGCAAAGGCACGCACGGTGAGGAAGAGGTCAATGTCCCGAGCCGTCGTGGAGACGTACAACGTCGCGGCCAGCGGCCCGGTCACCTCGGTGTCGCGCTCGAAGGGCGTCGTGCTGAAGTCCACCTTGCCAGTCAGGCCGTCGTAGGTGGCTGCGGAGCCTGCGGTGGCTTGCTGCGGTCGCAACGCGCCGTGGCTTGCGTCGAGATACAAGCGAGTCCACTCCGTGCGGGCTAGCGGCCACTCTTGTTCGAAGCGCTCGACGAAGCGGTCGACATGGCGCACCTGCATGCGGATCGGCGGCTCGGTGTCCCAGCCATTGTCCTCACCCTTGAGGAAGTAATCGAAGAAGCGCTGCTGGAGCGCGACGCCGTAGTCCGTGTAGAACTCGGTCCAGTGCTCGCGGCCGTGGAATGCCAGCCACTTCTGCTTCGAGGCGGCCCCCAGCCAGCCTTCGACGTTGCCGCGCAGGTGCAGGCCATGGCCGCCCCAGTTGGCGCAACTGAGCACCGGAACCTCGACCGCCGCGAGGTTGGCGCGGCGCCCTTCATAGTAGGGGGCGGTGATGAGCTCCGCGTCCAGCAACTGCGCACCGACGTCCACGCGGTTGCTGAGTAACTCCTCTTCGCTCAGCTCCTCGGGACCGGAAATTGGCACCCCGTTGTTTGGATTCACCCGGCCCCGCGAGCCCAGGCCGTGCTGCACGTTTTCCACCTGCTTGGGATACCAGGCTTCGAAGAAGGTGTTGAGGATGCCGCCATGCCGGCAACCGTCGCGGTAGAAATCCGAGAAGCCTTCGAAGGGGCAGATCGCCGCCAGGTGCGGCGGGCGTTTGGCGGCCGCCAGCCACTGGGTGACGCCGTAGTAGGACACGCCAGCCAGGCCGATCTTGCCGTTGCTCCAGGGCTGCCGGGCTGCCCACTCGATGCAGTCGTGAAAGTCCTGGATCTCGCGCGGCGAGAAGATATCGATGACGCCCGGCGAGCGGCCCGCGCCGCGCGAATCCACCCGGATGCAGATATAGCCCAGGGGCACCCAGCGTTCTGGGTCCGCCGTTTCCCAGTTCGCGTGACGGCCGGAGCTTCCTTTCAGGATTTCCGGCCATTGCGCGACGAGCGACTTCCACTGTGCCGGATAGCCTTCCTGGAACGCCAACCCTTTCCCGTACGGCCCGCAGGACATGAGGACGGGATAGCGCCCTTCGCCCTCCGGCCGAAATACGTCCGCGCGGACGACCGACCCGTCGTCCATGGGAATTTCCACATCCCAATCAACTTGCATGTCTGTCTCCTGAATGGCCGATGTCATAAGGTCAAGTGGTGCCGGACTTATCTCCAAGTCCGGACACCGATGCGTCGTTAGAATTTGTGGCGCATACCCAGCGCAAGCGTGGTGCCGCAGCCTTTACCGGTGATCTTGTCGAGCATCGTCGTTGCGTAGATGTCTGTCCGCTTCGACAAGCTGTAGTCATAGCCGGCGGCAAGTCCATGACGCCGATAGCTCGGCATGACATCGCTGCGCACCCGCGAGGACACTGCGGAGGCCAGGATTTTCCCGCTACCCACCGGAATCTGAGCACCCACTTGGATCGTGTCCGTTGTCATCGACGCCCCGCTCGTGCTGGTGCGTGCATATTCTGTGAGCAACTTGATGGCGTGGAAATCATAGGAGAGCCCGCCAATCGTGGTGGTCTGAGCCCAGCTTCCCGTGGGAAGGCCGGGGCCGATACGCGCTTTCTGGATTGCGAAGGTTGCCGAAAAAGGTCCGCGATCGTAAAGCAACATGCCGACGGCGTTGTTCTGCGTGTTCGTGCCCGGCTGTTCACCTAGGCTATACAAGCCCCGGAAGGAGAATCCGGCTACCTCTGGCGAGTAGTATCCGATGGCATTGCTCCACACCGTGTCGCCAGCAATGTATCTGCCCTCCTGCGGTGTCCACAGCACGTTCAAGAGCGGCGACAGCTTTGTGGACCCCGAAAACACGTCGAAGAGCGCTGTCGCCAGAAACATCGGATTTGCAAGCCGACCGAAGCGAACCTCGCCAAAGCCATTCTCCAAGCCAACGTAAGCATTCCGGGCAAAAAGGCCATCCGAGGGCGCGCGCCCATTGGCGCCCGTATCTGCGAGAAAGAACCCCTCAAGACGGAAGTTCGCCTTCAGCCCCGAGCCGAGATCTTCGGTTCCGGTCATACCCCAGAAGGACGTTGTCAGCCCACCGCTTTGCACGCCGAGCGTCGCTTGTTCACCGCTCAGGTGAGTCACGCCGACATAGGTGTCCGCCAGACCGTACAACTGCAGGCTGTCTGCGTGCGCGGCGCAAGGCAGCGCAAGCAGGGCGAGCACGTAGCATCGTGTCATGCGCCGTGTTTTCGATGGGTTTGTGGGTTTGCTGGCGGCTTTGCCGCTCGGTGCAATGTGGGTCTGTGGTGTCTTTTTCAATTGGTCTCCTCCTTTTATTGACTACGTTCACACCAAAAGAGCAAGGCAGCCCAGCAGGTAAGAAGGCTGACCGGTGACGGCAACCTTTCACCCTGCGAGCTGTGCGAGGTGTTCAGTCTTCGATTCGAGCTGCGCCGCGGCTGACGGCCTGGAGCGGTGCATGTCGTCGCACCGCCAACGCCCGTGGGATCGTTAGTTGAATGCCGGCGGTGGCAGCACGGTGGCGTAGTTGAGACCGAAGCCGATCCGCGCGAAGTCTTGGCGCTCGCACCAGCCGCGGAACACGACCGTGTCCCCGTCTTCGAGGAAGCCGCGCTGTTCGCCGTCACCGATCGGCACCGGCCGCGTGCCCGACACAGTGAGTTCGATCAGCGCCCCGGCTTCGCCGGAACTGGGGCCCGAGACGGTGCCGCTGCCCAGTAGGTCACCGCCCTGGAGGTTGCATCCCCCCACGGTGTGGTGGGCGATCATCTGACCCAACGTCCAGTACTGGTGGCGGAAGCTGGTGCGAGTCAGCGGGCGCGCTTGCTTGCCCTGGGCGAGTTGGCGTGCGCTGAGGATCGACACCTCCAGCTGGATGTCGAAGGCGCCGGCGGCGGCGTTGTCGGCCGAGCACAGATAGTCGAGCGGTTGTGGCCGCTCCGGGGCGCGCGTCCAGCTCGTGCGGTAAGGCAACAGGGCTTCGAGCGTGACGATCCAGGGCGACAACGTGGTTGCGAAATTCTTGGCGAGGAAGGGCCCAAGCGGTTGCATCTCCCAGGTCTGGATGTCACGCGCGGACCAATCGTTCAGCAGGCACAAGCCGAAGATGTGCTCTTGCGCCTCCGCCAGAGGGATGGGCGTGCCGCGTGGGTTACCGGTGCCGATCACCGCGCCCACTTCCAGCTCGTAGTCGAGTCGCTGGCAAGGTCCGTGCACGGGCGCGCCGGCCGGATCCGGACGGGTCTGCCCCATCGGCCGATAGACTTGTTGGCCGCTGACGCCAATCGACGATACGCGGCCGTGATAGGCGATCGGCAACCATTCGAAGTTGGGGTTGACCTCGATGCCGAACTGGCGGCAACAGTTCACCGCGTGGTCGAGTGAGGTGTAGAAGTCCGTGTAGTCGCCGATGCGTACTGGTACTGCGTACTCAGCTTCCGACTGCGGAACGAGTGTCTCGCGCACGCGCTGCTCGTGCGCACTGCCCGATTGCAACAACGCGAAGAGTCCGTGGCGCAGTGCTTGCCAAGCACCGGAGCCCAGGTCGAGCAGCGCGTTCAGAGTCGGTTCCGCCGCAGCCCGCACGGCCACCGCGGCGTGGTCCTGCAGACATGTGGTCGACTGCAGCGCCGCTAGGTCGACGATCTGGTCACCGATGGCGACTCCACCACGCCAGGCTTCGGCATTGTCTTTGCGCCGGAATATGCACAGCGGCAGGTTCTGTAGCGGGAAGTCGCTGACTGGCGCATTGGCCTGCTCTAGCCAGCTGCGGCGGGAGGCATCATGCGTGTGGTTCAGTTCCATGTGTCACCACTCGGCGTTCAGGGCATCGTCGAAAATGGCAACGGCGCGCGTCCAGCCGGCCGAGGCACCGCGAATCTTGTGCGGGAAGCAGGAGATATAGAAGCCGTGCGGCGGCAGCACCTCCAGGTTGTGCAATTTCTCCAGGTGGCAGTAGCCGATGTTGCGGCCCGCCTTATGGCCTTCCCATATCAGCGAGGCGTCATGTGATTCCGCATACTTCTTCGCCGTGTGCACGAACGGCGCATCCCAGCTCCAGGCATCGGTACCGGTGAGGCGTACACCATGCTCAAGGAGGTACATGGTGGCGTCGAGTCCGACGCCGCAGCCCGAGGAAACATAGTCGGTCTGGCCATAGCGCTTTCCGGCGCTTGTGTTGACCACGACGATCTCCAGCGGCTTGAGCTCGTGGTCGATGCGCGCGAGTTCCGCCTTGATGTCGGCAGCGGTGACCACGTAGCCGTCGTCCAGGCCGGTGAAGTCCAGCTTCACGCCTGGCTGGAAGCACCACTCGAGAGGTACCTCGTCGATGGTGATAGCGCGCTCAGGCTCGCCTATCGACTCATTCATCGTGCTGTGGAAGTGGTAAGGCGCATCCAGGTGCGTGCCGTTGTGCGTGCTGAGTTGGATGTGCTCGATGGCCCAGCCTTCGCTCTCCGGCAGGTCGGCGGGCTTCAGCCCCGGGAAAAAGCTCGTGACCTGTTCGGCAGTGGAGCAATGAGATAGGTACTCGATCTTGGGGCCGTAGCCAGGCGGGTCGGAGATGACGTCGTTCTCCAGATAGATCGAAAGGTCGACGAAGCGGCGCGTCATGGTTGAGTGTTCCTTGTTGGCAATGTGCAAGAACGGAGCGCGTGCCAGTCAATGCACGTCGAGGGTAGGGTTGGCGTCACCGCCGGGTAGATGAATGAGATCGCCAGCGGCGCCGATATCCTTGCCTGCCGCGTCGCGTGGCAACAAAGCGACGACCGCAGCGGAAAGCATGAACAGCAAGCCGCACACCGCGATGCATGTGGCAAATCCGAACGCAATCGCGGCTGAACCCAGGGCCAGCGGTGCGACGGCGGAGAAGCCGCGGCCAGCGTTGAAGCAGAAGCCAGCGCCTGTCGCGCGCACGCGGGTGGGAAACAGTTCTGGGAAGTAGGAGCCCACCACGCCGGCGAAGGCCTGGAAGAACGCAAAGACGGGGCCGAGCAGCAGCAAGGTGGTATGGCCCGTTGCGAGCGTGTAGATCGGCAGTGTCAGTCCGCTGCCCACCAGCGACACAATCACCGCGCGTTGTTTGCCGATGCGGTCAGCCAGCAGACCGAAGACCTGGTATCCGACAAACATGCCCACGTTGAGTAGGACCATGAAGCGGGCCATGGTGGCGACATCAAGGCCGCGCTCCTTGACCAGATAGGTCGGCAACCAGGTCGAGGCACCCCAGTATGCGGAGAGCGCCAACGTTGAGGTCAGGGTGCCAAGTACAGTGATTCGCAACAGGCCGGGTGAGAAAATCTCAGCGAGATTGCCCGTTCGGTGGCTGGTTGCGCTGGTGGACGATTTGCTGTGTCGTTGATCGAGCCAGACTTGCGATTCAGGCACTAGTAGCCACACATAGACCATCGCAGTCGCTACTGCCACGCCGCAGACGAAGAACAGAGTGCGCCATCCATACACCGGCAGCACGTAGGACGATACCGCTGCCGCCAGTGCACCACCGACCGAAAATGAGCTGAGCACGAATGCGGTCGCGCGTCCGCGCTGCTGGGCCGGCCAGGTTTCGTTAACGAGGGCTGCTGCAGTGCTCCAGACACCACCCATGCCCAGCCCGGAGAGAAAGCGCAGCGCCAGAATGACGCGCCAGTCGGCAACGCCGGCGATGGTCATAGTCAGCCCACCGAAGCAAGCCAGTGAGAACAGCATGGCGGTCTTGCGCCCCAGCGTGTCGGCCAACCGTCCCAGCACCACACTGCTAAGTCCGACACCAAGCAACGTGGCCGTGGCAAGCAGGCCTGCCTGCGCCTGCGTGATGTGCAACGATGTCGTGATCGCTGGCATGGCGATGGCGAGGACGATGATGTCCACCGCGTCGAACATGTAGCTCAAGAAGCAGCCAATCAGCACACGCCACTTCGAGGAGGCGGGGGTGGGGGTCACGGTGTGGTCTCCTGGTTCGATGCCACTTAGCTGGCGGATGTCGAATGTGAACTGACTGTACGATCGATCAGTTTTTATTTAATGCTGACTGTACGATCGTTCAGTATGGTTTTGCATTGGGGTAAACGTGGTGCGCTGCGAGGGCGGAGTGACGTTCGCTACAATCGAACTTCTTTATTGGGGGGCAGCATGCGGGGCGGAGAAACGCCGAGGGTGGTATCCAAGGCGCCGGGAAAGGCGCGGGCGCAGGCCCGGGCCGAGCCGCAGCCGGCCGGAGAGGTGAGCAAGCGCGAACGGGTGCTGGATGCGGCAGAGCGTCTGTTTGCTGAAGGCGGTTTCGACGGCGTATCGATGCGTGATATCGCCACGGCGGCCGAGGTCGGACTGCCGTTGATCGTCTATCACTTTGAGACCAAGCAAAACCTGTATCGCGCTCTGTTTGAGCGTCGCAAGACCGTGCTCGAGGCCCGGCTAGCGGCCTTGCGGGAGCCTGTCGTCGCTGGCGAAGACCCGCTCGAGCATATCGTCCGTGCCTTCGTCGTACCGATGATGCAACTGCAGACTACGGAGGCCGGCTTGGCCTACGCAAAGCTGGTCGCGCGCGAGGCCTCCGATCCCCGTGAAGCGGAGCGGGGCATCGTTTCGGACTACTTTGATCCGTTTGCGGTGGAATTCGTCCGTGCGATCAGGAAGGCATTGCCGGGTCATTCCGCCAGCTACGCGCACTGGGCATACCTGTTTGCTGTCGGAGCCCTGGTGATGAGTGTGTTCGATCGCCGCATCGAACGTATCTCGGGTGGCAAGGTCAAGGCCGGCGACTTGCGACGTAAGGCGGACTATCTGGTGAACTTCATCGCGGCGGGAATTCGCGCTGGGGCTGGCCGTACGTAGCCGAACGGCGCGGTGAGGCTACTCGTAATGGGAACCGCCCATCGTCTTAGTCCCAAAAAGTCGGAATCAAGAGCGGGACTTGCTGTTGCACGAAATAGTTGGCGGTTTGTTCCTTGATAACGCGGAGCGGCCAGTGCGCGCGCCAATCTACCGAAAAGGTGCCGAGGCATAGGCATGGGTCTAGCGCCCCCCGGGACGGCTGATTGCGCCTATCTATGCTGCATGCGGCGATACTCGATAACCCGTCATAGCCTCATATTCTCCTCATCATCGATTAGTTTCGAATACGCCGGACCCAGTAAGGCTTCACGGGTGGCCCCAGCGCCCTGTATCTCGAACTGATCGACCGGCTTGACGCCGCGTTTTCGGTCGACGCAACTTGTCCACAGCATCGCGCGCACCGCTTGCAGAACCTCCCGCAAGCATTTGACGTACAAGGGTTTGTTGCACGATGTAACAGGCCCCTTCGATGTGGATAACTCACCCCGCGCGCATACGTTTTACGTGATCTGCACGTTTGCACAAACCCGTCAAGCCCTTTTGTGACTTGGGTCTTCGCCGTTTGGGCAGGTTATGCACAGAACATGTGGATAAGTCTGTGGGAAACATCATCCGACCCGCGTGGTGACGGGTTTTGATCGGCGCTGCTCGCGAATGTGGCAGGGGATTGTCGGGAGACGCCGGTCTGCACATTGCAACGATTGATTACAACTTGAAACAGCATATTGAGCGCCCGTTGGCCAGACTTCCGATACGCGATGGCTGATCGCGACCGACGCATTCAAGGAGAAGAACATGGTTCGGGTACTGACGATTCTGCTGGCCGGTGCCACGCTGCTGACTGCAACCGGCTGTGCCGACATGACGGCACGTCAACGTAATACCGCCATTGGTGCGGGTGTGGGTGGCTTGGCCGGCGCAGCCTTGATTGGCGGCCCCGGTGCTACGCTGGGCGGCGCCGCGCTGGGCGGCCTGGTGGGCAACGTATCGACGCGTTGATTTCGGTTCGACCTGGGCGTCGAACTGAAAAGAAACGGACCCGAGGTTAAACCTTTGGTCCGTTTTTTTATGCCTGCGCGCGGCTTCGGGTGCGCAGCAACTCTTCCAGTGCAGACACTTCAAGGGGTCGCCCAAACAGGAAGCCCTGCACTTCGTCGCATGCATGCGCGGACAAGAACGCCGATTGCTCGGGGGTCTCCACACCTTCGGCCGTGACCGTCATGTTCAGTGCGCGGGCCATTGCGATGATGGTCTTGGTGAGTGCCACGCAGTCGGCCACCCCGGGTACGCCGCTGATGAACGATCGATCGATCTTGATGTTGTGGATCGGCAAGCTGCGCAGATACGACAGCGACGAGAACCCGATGCCGAAATCATCGAGCGAGATGCGCACGCCCCGCGCGGCCAGACTCATCAGCAGACGCTGTGTCGATTGCCGGTCGGCCAGCAGCACGCTTTCCGTCAATTCAAGCTCCAGTCGGCCCGGCGCCATGCCTGAGGACTTGAGTGCCTCGTCGACGTCGCGCTCGATCACGCCGGCATCGCACTGCCGCGCGGACACGTTGACCGCCATGCGGCCCGTGAAGCCGAACTTGCGCGCCCATGCCTCGCCCTGCGCGCAGGCTTGCATGAGCGCCCAGCGGCCGAGTTCGAGGATGTAGCCCGACTCCTCCGCCACGTCGATGAACTCGGTGGGCGACACCGCGCCCAGCTCGGGGTCGGACCACCGCATCAGCGCTTCGACCGCCACCAGTTCGCCAGATTCCAGCGCGTACTTGGGTTGATACACCAGCCGCACCTGACCGCGCCCCAGCGCACGCCGCATGCGCTCGTTGAGCGTGAAGCGGCGCAGCATCTGTGTTTCCAGCGCGCGCGAATACCGGGTGATGCGGTTGCGACCGTTTTCCTTGGCGCGGTACATGGCGGCTTCAGCATGGCTGACCAGCGAAGCCGCATCGGCGCCGTCTTCCGGGTAGGCCGCCACGCCAATGCTGGCTGACAGATGCACCTCGCGCTCGCCGCCGGTAAAGGGGCGGGCCAGTGCGTCGAGCACCTGTTGCGCGAGCGTGTCGGCGGCAGTCGGGTCATCGATGGCCACGCAGAACTGGTCGCCACCCAGGCGGGCCAGCAACGCGCGCTGGCCCGCCTGGGTGCGGATGCGCTGCGCCGCCATGTTCAGCACCTGGTTGCCCACGTGGTGCCCCATCGCCTCGTTCACGGTTTTGAAGTGGTCCAGCCCGATATACAGCAGCGCTGATTCCCCCGTGGACGGCAGCGTCAGCCGCGCATCGAGCCGCTCGATGAACGCCGCCCGATTGGGCAGACCCGTGAGCGAATCCTTGGTCTCCAGCAGGCGAAGTTGCTCGTAGGCGGACCGCTCGGCCGTGATGTCGGTAAAGATGACCAGCACCGCATGCGGTGATGCGCTGTCTGGCGAGAACATCGGCAGCACCGATTCACGCAGCCACACGATCTGCCCATTGCCAGCCGGCACGCCCACGACGACGTTGCTGATCGCGCGCCCCGTGCGGGCGGCCAGCGTGGAGGGCCATGCGGCGCGCGGCAGGATGGCGCCGTCTTCGCCCAACATCATGTCGTTCAGTGCCACACGCGGGCGGCCTTTCCATGACGGGCCCGACATGCGCAGGATCTCGGCCGCGCTGCGGTTGTACGACAGCACGCGGCCATCGGTGGACAGCGTCAGCACGCCCTCGCTCAAATGATTGACGACCAGCCGGTACTGATCGCGCAGCTCGCGGGACTGGCGATATTCATTCTCCAGGCGCAGCAGCTTGACCAGCGCGGCGATGTAGCGGCCGCACTCGGCGCGCAACGTTGCGTCGTCGGTCGGGTTGGCCGTTGGGAAGAAGAGGCAGAGCAGATCATCGGCGACGGCCATGCCGCCATGCTGCGCCGGGATACGGCACAGCCATGTCGGCTGCGCGGTATCCAACACGCGCACGAGCGCTTCGCGCACAGCTGTGGGCGCATTGGTTTCGCGAATCAGCTCGATGGGCGCCAGCTCATTGAGCAGTGGCGCGATGCGTGCCAGTTCGATATCGAATTCACCCTGCGCTGCGGTGGCCAGGTGCGCTGCACGATCGTCGCGCAATGCCAGCTTCGCCCGGGCGCGCTGCGTGCCATAGAGCCTCGCGCGCCCGGAGACGACACGCACCACCACGCAGAGCGTCGATGGCAACGCTGCTTCCAGCGCCCGCAGCGCAGCATGCAGCCGCTCGCCCAGCGAGGCGGCGGACGGCAGTGTGGAAAGCAGATGATCGAGATGCTCGTGCGGCAGCGCGGCACCAATGGCCTCGGCGCTGAGCACGCGTTCGCCGGCCTTGCCCGGCAGCTGCGCATCGAGCGGCAGCGGCAAGCCGTGCACGACAACCTGCTGCGCCGGCAGCCCGTCAAAGCGGGTTGGCGTGACCGTCAGCCGAACGCTGACCACCTCGTTGGAGTCGCCTGCGCAAAGGGCGGAGACAAGTTGCGCCGCCGACGTGGCGCCAGCATCGGGCGGGCTTGCATCGGCGTCGCCGCCGGTATGGGTCTCGAGCCAGGCGGGCACGTCTTGGAAGAAGCGCGAAAAGGGCTCGCCGAGCAGTTGGTCGGACGAAAGCGCCCGCACCATGCAAACGCCGGCTGCATTGGCAAAGACGATGCGGCCTTCGAGCACCACATAGAGCGGAACCGGAAGGCTTTGCGCCGACAACGGGTAGGAAATTTCGTCTGGCATCCCACGCTCCAACCTGAGGTATTGCCCAATATCTCACTCAGCATGGACCTCGGGCGACGCTGGCCACGAGAACGCCGGCTACCGGAAGCCGAGGGCAATGCTCTTCATGATGCGCAAAAGTCGTGCGCGGCGCAAAGCCTAGTTTGTGGCCGATACAACACATTGCGGATTTGGTTTGTCGGTCCCGATGTTGTTCGGGTGGGTGGCGGGTTTCAAATCGGTTTGCCGTGGCTTGGCTGGCGGCGCTGGTTCCATTTCGGAATCCCGGCCATTTCCACTTTCCTGCACGGTGAAGTGCTGATCGATCCAGCGATGCGTCAGTGCCAATCCGATTGCACACATCAAAACGCATGTTCCCATTGTCAGGATCAAATAAGCGCTGATCCGTTCGACAGAACATTCGGGAAAGAAAAGCGTCGCGGCAACAAACAGGGAGCCGACCAGCGCGCCAAAGACCAAAAGCAGAGAGTAAAAACGACGTGGCAAGAGCGAATTCATCGTTGTCTCATCCAACTGCAACCTGGGAGGTGGTGCTTTGAATCGTTTTACGACCAAGCCAAATTGGCATGCCATGGCGAGCGCCATTGCGGTGCAATGGCACACCTGGGCGGCGGCTTGCGTATGAATTGATATTGCGTTTGCTGTACTGCTGCGATGCTGCAGAGTGAAGCTTGCGACAAAAGCCGGAATTGCGGGACCCGGCGGCGCTTGCTATGGTGGTGGCACTGAAATGCAGCGCGATACCAGTTTGCGGCCTTGCATGATCGCGTACGCTAATCCGACACGTCAATCCGACTCTCCGGTTGAAACTGAGCATCCGGTGTGTCACGAGTTGATTCCCGGCTTAGTGGCGCGGTTTGAAGGGGCAGGATCAAAAACGTTGAAATTTGATTTCAGTTATGAATACAATTGATCTAATATCTGATCCACACCAGACTTCACACCAGAATCTATTGGGAGCGCATATGGCGACATACAAGGAATTGGTTGCACAAAAGGCCAAACTGGAAGAGCAGATCGAAACTGCGCGTGCCAAGGAGCTGGAAGCGGTGATCCAGCAAGTGCGCCAGACGGTTGCCGAATATGGCCTGACGGCTGAAGACCTGGGCCTGGCTCAGCGTCGCGGCCGCCGTGCCGGTGCGAAAGCGCCGGTGCCGGCCAAGTACCGTGACCCGAAGACGGGCGCAACGTGGTCCGGCCGCGGCCGTGCTCCGGCCTGGATCGGCAAGAACCGCGATAAATTCCTGATCGCCTGATCTGCCAGGCTCTGCCTGACGCGCGCGCAAGCGTGCAATGCAAATGGCCCACCTGCCCGGTGGGCCATTTGCATTGCTGCGCCCGATGATCGTTCCTGTATAACGACGGCATGACGCCACGCCTGCCCAAATACCTCGAACTGGCCGACCGCATTCGGCTCGACATCCTGCACGGAACGCTGCCGGCGGGCAGCATCGCGCCCAGCGAGAACGAAGTCGCCCAGCGCTACGGCGTATCGCGCTTGACGGCGCGCCGCACGCTGAATGAACTGGCGGCGCGCGGGCTGCTCCGGCGCTCGCGGGGGCAGCGGAGCGTGGTGCTCGATCGCGTGGGACCGCATCGGCCGGTGCTGTACGCGCCGGGCCAGTCCGACGCAGCGCTGGAATACGTCCCGGGCGCCGTCTATACGGTCAGTGCATTTCGGCTGGAGGCGGCCGACGAGACCGTGGCCGCAGCGCTTGATCTGGCGGTGGGCGCGCAGGTGGCGTTTGTCGAGCGGCGTGCCCAGGTAGACGGGCAGCCGATCATGCTGCTGCGCACGTGGCTGACGTCCCGGCTTGCGGCGATGCTTGAGGCGCGCGACTTTGAAGATCGCCTGTTCGTGCAGGTCTTCCAGCGCGCCAACCTGACTATCGCGCGCTCACGCGAGGCGCCGCTTGCCTGTGTGTCCGATGCCCACCAGGCTGCGCAGCTCGGTGTGGAAGCGGGTGTGCCCCTGGTGCGCGTGCGCCGCATCGGCTACAGCGTGGCCGACGTGCCGATCTCCCTCACGTACTGCGATTTTTCCCCCGAGCGCTACACGCGCGAAGTCGACATCCGCGTGCTCCAAAACGACTGAAAGCGCACTGCGCCAGACCGGTGCAGAAACGGCGCCACACACCCCGCGATGGGGACTTGTCCGCCTAAAGTATTCAAGCTAGTCTGCGCCCCTTCCCCAGAAAACGTATTTATTTGTGAAGCGACGCTTTGCCGACAACGTATTGGCACGGCTGTTGCATTCATGGCGCCATCTCAGCAGCAGTGGGTTGAGCCACCTGCCGCCTCAAAGCTGATTCAGTCGATTCAACACATCGGAACCACAAGAGGGAGAAATCAACAATGCAACTCAAGCGACGTTTTTCGCTGGCCGCACTGGCTGCCGCGGCGGCCCTGACTGCAGGCGCGGCGCAGGCCCAATCGTCTGTGACGCTGTATGGCCAGGTGGATGCCTGGGCGGGCGCCACCAAGAACCTGGGCCAGGACCGCGCCTGGGGCGTCAACTCGGGCGGCATGTCGACGTCGTACTGGGGCATGAAGGGCAGCGAAGATTTGGGTAACGGCCTGAAGGCGATCTTCACGCTGGAAGCGTTCTTCCGTCCTGACACGGGCAAGTCGGGCCGTTTTGATGGTGACCACTTCTTCGCCCGTAATTCGTTTGTCGGTCTGCAGTCGAACAGCTGGGGCTCGATCAAGCTCGGCCGTAACACCCCGCCGTACTTCGTTTCGACGATCCTGTTTAATCCGTTCATCGATTCTTACACGTTCTCGCCGATGGTGTTCCACACCTACCTCGGCAACGGCCGTACGGGCGCCGCAGGTATCTCGGGCCTGGTGGGGGATTCGGGCTGGGACAACTCGATCATGTATTCCACGCCGGACATGGGCGGCCTGACGGCCAACCTGATCTACGGCGCGGGCGAGCAAGCCGGCCACAACGGTCAGAACAAGTGGGGCGGCAGCCTGCTGTACTTCCGTGGCAACTTTGCAGCAACGGCGGCGTTCCAGCAGGTGCGCTACGACGGCGCGCCTGGTGACCTGAACAGCCTGGTGGCTGGTTTTGCGCGCCAGACGGCGGGGCAGTTGGGTGCCACGTATGACTTTGGCGTGGTCAAGCTGTACGGCCAATACCAGTACATCAAGAACACGATCAGCACCGGCGACGCGAAGAGCAACGGCGGTCAGCTGGGCGTGTCGATTCCGGTGGGCCCGGGCGCCGTGCTGGCATCGTATGCCTACACGAAGACCTCAGGTGCGGCTGACGTGAAGCGCAACACCTGGGCGGTGGGCTACGACTATTCGTTGTCCAAGCGCACCGATGTGTATGCGGCTTACTTCCGCGACAAGGTGTCGGACCTCTCGACGGCTGACACCTTCGGTGTAGGCATCCGCGCAAAGTTCTAAGCCTTCGCGTTCTGCTTTTCCTTGTCACCGCCCACGTCTCGACAGCGTGGGCGGGCATTTGCAACGGCGTCCGGATTCCGGGCGCCGTTTTTTGTTATGTGGAAAAACCGAAAGGGCGGCGGCGTCAGCCGGTGCGCGCCAGGCGCAACGGCGGCGAGAGCGGCGCTGGGGCCTCGGCTCCAATGTTTGGCTGATTCAGCAGCATGGCGCCGCGCTGCGTGGCCACGAAGACAGCCTCGGTACGGCTGCGCACTTCAAGCCGGCGATACAGCGCGTTGATATGCGCCTTGGTCGTCGCCTCGGAAATACTCAGCATGCGGCTGATGGTTTTGACCGGATGCCCGCGCGAGAGCAAGACGAGAATCTCATATTGACGCTGCGTCAGGCCGAGTAACGCGCCATCGTCATTACCGTTGGCAGAACCTGCCGCAATGGCTTCAGGCCGTGTCAGCACGATCGACGCCGGCACATAACGGCCGCCGGCGAGCACCAATTCCAATGCCGCTGCAATCAATTTGCCGGAATAGCTTTTCAGCAGATAGGCCGAGACATTCAATTGCATCAGCGTACGCACATGCGCAGCGGAATCGGTTTCGCCCAGTACGGCGACATGTCGGGGATGCGGCTGTTGCAGCAGCCGGGAGAGGGCTGGCAGATCGTCGATGCCGGGTAAGGGCAGGCCGATCAGGGCCAGTTCGGCGTCCGCATGCGCCGCGAGGTTTTCAAAGAGAGCTTCGTCCGGCTCGACGCTGACCACTTCGGTGATGGCCGGCAAGGATTGCAACACATGGGTCGCGCCGGCACGCACCAAAGGGTGTGCCTCCACTACGATTGATTTCACTGCGCCGCCTGTCTGGTTATGGTTTGTTTGCCCATTTCCGGAATCAGCTTGTTGCCGCGCCTATTTGGACCACTCGATCCAAAATCAATGCAGCCGTGCTTGTGGAAAATGCTTCTGGCGTGCGGTCTCGGTATATTCCCCGTTCAACCGGCGGTCACCGCAGTGCGGTGCCGCCGGGCCGAAACCTTGGCACGCCATTCAGGCGCAATTTCCTTCCGGTTTTTCTTGTTTATGTCGCCAGGCGCGGAGGATTAACCCCGCCAAAATCGCAGAATAAATCCCCAGCATGCTTGTTGCACCCATCAATGGGATGTAAACCTTTTTGTTTACCCCGATCGGTGGTGTGCTAGACCCCCCTATAGATAGCAGGATCAGACAGCAGCAGCTAGCCCCACTTCACGCCCATTGACGTAAGCGTAAAGCGGGGCTTTTGTACCCAAAAACGTGTTGTGGTGGCTTATTGCGCGACGACGGAGAAGCGTGGCATCGACAACGGTTGTTTGCCGTCGCGGCCGTAGGGTGTGCCGCCGCCGTTGTTGGCAGCATGCAGGACGGACAGCGCGTTCTGCGTGGCACGCAGGCGCAGGTCAATCAGGGTGCCGTTGTCGATGTTGCGCTGGCGCAGCAGGCGGGCCAGGGCCAGGTTTTCGTCGAACAGGCGGCTGGCGGTTTCATCGGTGCGCAGGTATTTGACCAGCCCGTACGGATCGGCGCCGCCGTGCTGGGCCCACCACAGGCGGCGGTCGCGGTCGGCTTCGCCCAACGCAGCGAGCTGTTTCTGCTTGGTCTGGGTGATGTGCTCGAGTTCCACCATGTCGCCATCGCGCAACGCCTGCGCTTCGGCATCCAGGGTGAGGGTGGCTGCGCGCAGCAGTTCCTGCTCGTCGGCAAGGGTGCGGATCAGCAGTGTGTTGTCCATGGTGACTACCTCAGGCTGGGAAGCTTGGGCAGCCGCCGGCCGGCACGCCGCCCCGCCGCGATCAGTCCGGAGGCGGAAACCCTCGGACCGGCGGCGTCAGAAAATACAGGGGACGGACGACGGGAACCCCCCGTCAGACCTTCTTGGAGCGCGTGGAGAGCAGCGATTGCGCGTCGGAAAGCGCCGCATCGGCGATCTTGCCGGCGTCCATCTTGAGCGTGCCGTTCTGAATAGCACTGCGGATCTGCTCGACGCGTGCGGCGTCGAAGTCGCCGCTGCCCACTTGGCGCGAGACTTGTTGGACCGACAGCGACGGCGAATCGCCGGTGTGGCGCGTGGTGCCCGAAGCCGTCGTAGCGGCCGGGGACGAGCCGGTCGCGCGCGTCGCCCCGGACGCAGCGTCCTTGGTCGGCGCAACGGCCGGCGTGTTGTTCACGATATGGTTGATTTTCACGGGTGTCTCCGAAGAGCGCGTTCATCCTATCACCCATAACGGCCAACCCCGGCTCAAACTTTAGCGGCAGGTATCGATAACGCATCACGGTTAAAAGTGATCAGTCGTTATCAATTTGGTCTTAAAACTGGATCGCCACGACGCCAGCAGACTGAGCAATGCCGGAGACGACATTGCCGTTGGCGGTGCGCACCTGCGCCACCTGGCCCACGGCCGCCTGGTTCAAGGCCCGGCCGTCGCTGCTGACCTGGAAGCCGCCGCCCTCGGCGAGGAGCTTGACGGTCTGGCCGGCCTGCACGGCAATCGGCAGGCGCAGGCTTTCGGCGCGCAGCGGCTGGTTGGCAGCCACGCTGGTGAGCAGTACACGCCCCACCACATCGGCCGGCTGTTGCACGACCGAGGCCGGCAGCATCGACAGGTCGCCCGTGCGGGCTTCCAGATCGCCCATATCGAGCGTCTTGCCCGGCGAGAGTTGGTGCGACGCGACGTAATACGTCCCCGTAATCTGAATCGTGGCCGGCACCCAGGCCGCCCAGGCGTGCGGCGAGCGGCAGCGCACGCCCACTTGTATACGGCCGCGCAGGCGGTTGGCCGCCGGCAGCATCAGGTCGATCTGGTCGCAGGGCTGATTGGCCACGCGGGCATCTACCGGGCCGACTTCCACCGACGCACGTGGCGCGCCCGTCTCATTCGTGCCGCCCAGGATGTCCAGTTGCGACTGCAGTTGCTGCTGAATCTGCATCTGGATGGCGTTCGGCCCCTGGATGGTGGTGGGCTGCGCGGGCTGTTGCACGGCCTGGGCCGGCGGATAGCCGACGCGCACCATGCCCTGTGCGTGCGCCAGGATCGGGTGCACGACGCTGGCCAGCAGGCCCAGCGCCAGGATCAACAACAGCTTGCGCTGGCGCCCAGCCAGCGGCATGGCCGTGACGGAAGTTCGGGTCGGGTGGTGCGCGCTGCGTGCAAACCGCGTGGACATGGAGAGCCCCTTCATCAAAAGTCCGGTGAAGTTTAGCCACGCGTGCGCGAGCGCCAAATGCGGAAATGTCGGCCAATCCCCCCCTTATTCGGACGAATGGTCTTGCACACCGGCCCCTAGACTTTGCAACGTGGTGAAGTCCCTGGCGTTGTGCGGTTCCTGGCCGTACAGCCTGTTCCGGTAGGTGGCGAGGTTGCTCGTTCTTCGGCCAGATATCGGATTCGCAGACAGGTCTTTTCCACTGAGGTCGCATGACGGCAACTCAGCATGACAAGCGGTTCAGCGGTTTTGGAGACGGCATCGGCGGTTTTGAAGGGGCCGCTGATGCCGAGTTCTCCGTCCGAAGGGAACGCGCAACACGCAAACGCAATACAGAACGCAACCCCGGCGGGTGGCAGCAGTAACCAGGGCGCCACACGCAAGGAATGACAGACATGGTCGACAAGCTGGATCAGTTGTTCGGTTTTCAGGAGCAGGCGCTGCACTTGCGCTCGCAGCGTCACCAGATCCTGGCCTCGAACATCGCCAACGCCGATACGCCTAACTACAAGGCGCGCGACTTCGATTTTCAGTCGGCGCTGCAGAAGGCGGTCGGCCAGCAAAGCGGTAACAGCCTGCCGATGACGGCAACGGCTGCGGGCCACCTGACGGTAGATGGCGCACCGGCCGGCGAGGTGTCGCTGATGCAGGCGTCGCTGTCGCAGCAGACCAAGGCGCTGCAGGGCGAAGTGCAGTACCGCACGTCGCAGCAGCCGTCCATCGACGGCAACACGGTGGACATGGATGGCGAGCGCATGCGCTTTGCCGATAACACCGTGCGCTACGAGGCCGATCTGAGCATCGTGACGCAGAAGATCAAGTCGATGCTGGCAGCGATTCAAAACAGCTAGCGCGACGTAGCAGAGCAGCAAGAGCAGCAGACAGGCAATTAAGACGACCGCGCAGCAATCACGCGCGGCGAAAGAGGGGCGGGAACTGTGTGGCGCTCCGGGCCGGGAAATATCGGTCCGGAGCAAGCCGCCATACAGAACAACCGGATCGGTCCGGCAGCGGTGCCGGCAACAGTATTTGAAGACATCGGAATCAACATGTCGCTATTCAAGGTGATGGATGTAGCTGGCAGCGCGCTCACCGCGCAGTCCAAGCGCATGAACGTGGTCGCCTCCAACCTGGCCAACGCCGAAAGCGTGACGGGCCCGGACGGCAAGGCATACCGCGCCAAGCAGGTGGTGTTCTCGCCCGTGCAGGAGTCTGACGACTACGCCACCGGCGTGTCGGTCGACCGCGTGGTGGAAGACACCGTCACCCCCATGAAGCGCATGCACCAGCCAGGCAACCCGCTGGCCGATGCCGACGGCTACGTGACCATGCCGAACGTCGATGTGGTGGACGAAATGGTCAACATGATTTCTGCGTCGCGCTCGTACCAGGCCAACGTGGAAGTCGCCAACACCACCAAGACGATGGCCTCCAAGGCTCTGACCCTGGGCCAGTAAGCGGCTCCATTCTTAGCGAGACACCAACATGACCGTCAGCTCAACCACCAGCACCACCGGCGCCTCGAGCACGACCTCGGGCAACCAGCTTGCCATCACGAGCGGCAACGACCTGCAGAACACGTTCATGCAACTGCTCGTGGCGCAGTTGAAGAACCAGGATCCGCTCAACCCGATGGACAACTCGCAGATGACCTCGCAGCTTGCGCAGATCAACACTGTGAACGGCATTCAGCAGTTGAACACCACGATGTCGAGCATGCTCACGCAGAACGCGACAACGCAGGCGTCGTCGATGATCGGCCGCACCGTGCAGGTGCCGACCAACAACCTGACGCTGACTTCGGGCGCTGCCAACTTCGGCGTCTCGGTGCCCAACGGCGCCGACGATGTCGTCGTCACGATCACGAACGCTGCGGGCGTGGCTGTGCGCACCGTCGACCTCGGCCAGATGGCAGCCGGCAGTGGCAACTACACGTGGAACGGCAAAGACGACAAGGGCAACCAGCTCGCCGACGGCGCCTACTCCATCAAGGTGTCGGCCACGCAGGGTGGAAAAGTCGTCACGGCCAACGCGCTGGGCATCGACAAGGTGGCCGGCGTCACGATCAACAACGGCACGATGCAGCTGGTGTTGGCTTCTGGCGGAACCGCCAAGCTGTCCGACGTTGCATCGATTCAGTAATTACCGGTCAACTGCGGGCAGACCCCGCGCTTTTATCTTCTACGGGAGAACACTATGGGATTCCAGCAAGGCCTGAGCGGTCTCGACGCCGCCTCTGCAAACCTCGACGTGATCGGCAGCAACGTGGCAAACGCCAACACTGTCGGCTACAAGAAATCGACCGCCGAGTTTGGCGACGTGTACGCACGCTCGCTCGTGGGTGCGTCCGATAACCAGATCGGCCAGGGCGTGAGCGTGACCAAGGTGTCGCAGTCGTTCACGCAGGGCAACGTGACCAACACCGGCAACCCGCTGGACATCGCCATCAACGGCACGGGCTTCTACCGCATGGTCGACCCGTCCAGCGGCCAGGTGTCGTACACGCGTAACGGCCAGTTCCAGACCGACAAGAACGGTTTCATCATCTCGGCCACCGGCCAGAACCTGACCGGCTACGGCGTGGATTCCACCGGCAAGGTCAACACGGCCGTGCTGACCAACCTGAAGATTCCCGTCAACGACCTGGCGCCGCTGGCCACCACCAACACCGCGTTCGGCGTGAACCTGGATGCTGCCGCCACGGCGCCGACCACCACGCCGTTTTCGCCCACCAACTCGGCCACGTTCAACCACTCCGTTTCGGAACAGGTGTACGACGGCACGGGCACGGCCCACATGCTGACCAACTACTACGTGCGCACCGCCGCGGGCTGGGATGTGTACTCGCAAGTTGACGGCAACAACCCGACCGGCGGCAACCCGGTGACGTCGCTCACCTTCAACAGCAGCGGCCAGCTGACTTCCACGCCGAGCAAGATCGCCACGGCCTTCCCCGGCATGAGCATCGCCAGCATGGATTTCACGGGCACCACGCAGTACGGCGGCGGCTACAACGACACCGCCCCGGGCGTGACGCAAGACGGTTACGCCACTGGCCGCCTGGCCAGCTACGCGGTCGGTACCGATGGCACTGTCACCGCGCGCTACTCCAACGGCCGCACGGCAACGCTGGGCCAGGTCGCCATGGCCAACTTCAAGGCACCGGAAGGCCTGCAGAACATCGGCGGCAACCAGTGGGTGGAAACGTCCAACTCGGGCGCCCCCAACCTGGGTACGCCGGGCATGGGCTCGTTCGGCCTGCTGCAGTCATCGGCGGTGGAGCAATCCAACGTGGATCTGTCTGCCGAGCTGGTCAACATGATCATTGCCCAGCGCTCGTATCAGGCCAACGCGCAGACCATCAAGACGCAGGACACCATTCTGCAGACCCTGGTGACGATGTAATCGTCGTTGCCCGAAGCTGACTGACCGCACACCAAGGACACTCGCATGGACCGCTCGATCTACGTGTCGATGACTGGCGTAAAGCACCTGTTCGATCAACAGGCTGCCAGCGCCAACAACCTCGCCAACGCCAGCACTACCGGCTTCAAGGCGCAGATCGACGCGTTCCATACGGTGGGTGTGCAAGGCGATGGCTCGCCCACGCGCAGCTATGTGATGGCCTCGGCCATCGGTACGGACCTCGCGCCCGGCCCGATCGAGACCACGGGCCGCAGCCTGGACGTGGCCATCGACGGGCAAGGCTTCTTTGCCGTGCAGACGCCCGAAGGCGGCGAGGCTTACACCCGCGCCGGTACGTTCCAGCTCGGTCCTGACGGCACGATCCAGACGCTCTCCGGCCAGCCCGTGCTGGGTGACGGCGGCCCGATCACGCTGCCGCCCGACACCACGGTGCAGTTTGCCAAGGACGGCACGGTCAACGCGATCAGCGCCGACAGCCGTACGCCGCCCGTGTCGCTGGGCCGTCTGAAGCTGGTGAGCATCGACCCGTCGAACATCGACCGCGGCGCCGACGGCCTGTTCCGTCAGCGCGACGGTCAGGACGCCGACGTGGATGAAAAAGTTCGTGTGACCGGCGGGGCGCTGGAAGGCAGCAACGTCAACCTGACCGACTCGCTGGTCAACATGATCGAAATCTCGCGCCAACTGGAAATGCAGATGAAGTCGCTGCACACGAGCGACACGAACGCCCAGTCGGCCAATGAACTGCTGCGCCACGCCTGAACGGCCGGCGCAATGAATTGAATCAACCAAGGACTCGAACATGATTCGCTCCCTGTGGATTTCCAAGACCGGGATGGACGCCCAGCAATCGCAGCTGGATGTCATCTCGAACAACCTGGCGAACGTCAACACGACGGGCTTCAAGCGCTCGCGCGCCGTGTTCGAAGACTTGCTGTATCAGAACGTGCGCGAGCCGGGTGCGCAGTCGTCGCAACAGACCACGCTGCCTTCGGGCATGCAGATCGGTACCGGTACGCGCATCGTCGCCACCGAGCGTCTGCACACGCAGGGCAACCTGCAGCAGACCGGCAATTCGACCGACGTGGCCATCAACGGCAACGGCTTCTTCCAGGTGCAGATGCCCGACGGCACGCTGGCCTACACGCGTGACGGCAGCTTCCAGATCAACGCGCAGGGTCAGCTCGTGACCTCGAGCGGTTACCCGGTCCAGCCGGCCGTGACGGTGCCGCAGAACGCCACCAGCCTGACCATCGGCAAGGACGGCGTCGTGACGGTCACCACGCCGGGCACGGTCAACAACACGCAGGTGGGCACGTTCCAGCTGGCCAACTTCATCAACCCGGCCGGCCTGCGCAGCATGGGCGAAAACCTGTACGCCGAAACCGAAGCGTCGGGCACGGCCAACCTGGCCAACCCGGGCTCGAACGGCGTGGGTGCGCTCAATCAGAACTACGTTGAAACGTCCAACGTGAACGTGGTGGAAGAAATGGTCAACATGATCCAGACGCAGCGTGCGTATGAGATCAACAGCAAGTCGGTCCAGACGTCGGACCAGATGCTGGAGAAGCTGTCTCAGCTTTGAGCTGACGGCGCAGTTTTTGAGGATGTAGTGCGATGCATACCCCCCCGGTTTACTCGCTCCAGAATGGCAAGCACAGCGGCCGCGCTGTGTCTGCTGTTCGAGTCGTTCGATTGGCCGTGCTTGGCACGGCCGCCTTGCTCGCTACGGCGTGCGGCATGCTGCCGCCGCCGGCCCCGATCGTGCAGGGTCCGACAACCGCGCGCCCACCGATGCCGGTGATGGCGCCGCGCCAGAACGGGGCGATCTACCAGGAAGTGGCATCGGGCAGCGGTGGTTTCCGCGGCATGTTTGAAGACCGCCGCGCCCACATGGTGGGCGACACGATCACGATTGTGATCACCGAGAACACGGCGGCCAGCAAGCAGACCTCCGGCAGCGTCAACCGCTCGGGCAGCATGAGCGCTTCGGTGCCGACCTTCGCCGGCATGAACGCTGGCGTGCTGTCTTTGCTGGGTGTGTCGGCCAGCGACGCCAACAAGTTCGACAGCAAGGGCGCCAACGGTGCTCAGAACAACTTCACGGCCACGATTACCGTCACGGTGGTCGAGGTGCTGGGCAACGGCAACCTGGTGGTGAGCGGCGAGAAGCAGATGGCCGTTGGCCAGGGCACCGAGTCGATCAAGTTCTCCGGCGTGGTCAACCCGACCACCGTCAACAATCAAAACACCGTGTTGTCTACCCAGGTGGCGGACGCACGCATGGAATACCGCGGCACGGGCTATGTGGCCGAGTCGCAGCAGATGGGCTGGCTGTCGCGGTTCTTCCTGACCGTGTCACCGTTCTAAGGGATCTGCCATGACTTTGCATCGAACCAGGTTCTATCGAACCCTTGGCGCGGCCCTGGTGGCACTGAGCGCAATCTCGGCGGTTGTTCCGACAACGGCACACGCTGATCGCATCAAGGATCTGACCACCGTTGCCGGCGTGCGCGACAACGCGCTGATCGGCTACGGCCTTGTCGTGGGCCTGGACGGAAGCGGCGACCAGACCACGCAGACCCCCTTCACGGTCCAGAGCTTCAACAACATGCTCACGCAGTTCGGCATCAACGTGCCGCCCGGTGCGAGCATCCAGCTCAAGAACACCGCTGCCGTGGTGGTGACGGCCACGCTGCCTGCCTTTGTGCGGCCGGGCCAGACCATCGACGTGACGGTGTCGTCCATCGGTAACGCCAAGAGCCTGCGTGGCGGCACGCTGCTGCTCACGCCGCTCAAGGGCGTGGACGGCCAGCTCTACGCATTGGCACAAGGCAACGTGGTGATTGGCGGCGCAGGCGCATCGGCCAATGGCAGCAAGGTGCAGATCAATCAACTCGGCGCTGGCCGCATCGCCAATGGCGCCACGGTGGAGCGTGCCGTGCAGGCCACGGTGGGCGAGGCGGGCAGCATCCAGCTCGATACCGGCACGACGGATTTCGGCACCGTGCAGAACATCGTCACGGCCATCAACAAGCAGTTCGGCACGGATACGGCGCAAGCTGCGGACGGCCGCACGATCAACGTGCGCGCACCGGCCCTGGCGTCGGACCGCGTCGGCTTCCTGGCCAAGCTGCAGAACATTGACGTGACGCCGGCGCTGGCCGCCGCACGTGTGGTGATCAACGCCCGCACGGGCTCGGTGGTCATGAACCAGCTCGTCAAGCTCGAGCCCTGCGCGGTGGCGCACGGCAGCCTGTCGGTCACCATCAGCACGGACCCGGTCGTGAGCCAGCCGGCGCCGTTCTCGCAAGGGCAGACGGTGGCGGCGGCGCGCTCGAGCATCGAGGTCAAGCAGCAAGGCGGCAGCCTCATCAGCGTGAAGGGCGGCACCAACCTTGCGGACGTGGTCAAGGCCATCAACGCGATTGGCGCCAACCCGCAAGACCTCATCTCAATCCTGCAGGCGATGAAGGCGGCCAACGCGCTGCGCGCCGATCTGGAAATCATCTGACGCTGGGGAGGCCACGATGAACCAAACCGACCTCACCAGCCGCCTGGCGCTCGACTCCAAGGGTTTCGAGTCGCTCAAGCAAACGGCGCGTACGGACCCGACCGGCGCCGCCAAGACCGTCGCCAAGCAGTTCGACGCGATCTTCGTGAACATGATGCTCAAGCAGATGCGCGATGCAACGCCGCAGAACGGGCCGCTCGATTCGTCGTCGAGCAAGATGTACACGTCGATGCTCGACCAGCAGCTTTCGCAGACCATGGCCTCGCGTGGCGTGGGCGTGGCAGACCAGCTTCTGAAGCAGATGCTGCGTCAGGCCACGCATGTGAACCCGGACGCGGGCGGCAAGGTGAATACCGCGCTGTCCAACACCACGGCCACCAATACCGCGCTGCCAGGTGCGGCCGGCTCCACGAGCGATGCCGCCAAGGCGATCGCCCGCTCGTCGCTCAACAGCATGGCCGCAGCCGTTGCGCCCGGCACGGAAGACGACGGTTCGGGCATCAGCACCGTGCCGCGCCCGGGCCTGGAAGAACGCGTGCAACGTGCACTGGCCGCCCTGCGCAAGCAGGCGGATGCACAAGCCCAGGCGCCCAGCGCACCGCCCGAGGTTGACCTGTCGACGGTGGCGTCTGAGCCGCGCGGCGAGCGCATGACCAGCTTCTACAACAAGCTGATCGGCCACGCATCGCAGGCCGCGCAGGAAACTGGCATTCCGGCCAACTTCATGATCGGCCATGCCGCGCTGGAGTCCGGCTGGGGCCGTCGCGAGATCAAGGCACGCGACGGCACGAACACGCACAACCTGTTCGGCATCAAGGCTGGCGGCTCGTGGGCAGGCAAAACTGCCACGGTGACGACCACCGAATACATCGGCGGCGTCGCCCACAAGGTTCAGGAGAAATTCCGCGCCTACAGCTCATATGCCGAGGCATTCAAGGACTACGCCAACCTGCTGGCCAACAACCCGCGCTACAGCAACGTCGTGGCAGCCGGCAACGGCAACGATGCGGCGTCGTTCGCCAAGGGCTTGCAGCGCGCGGGCTACGCCACCGATCCGAACTACGCCCACAAGATCATGGCGGTGCTCAAACAGATCGTTTGAGTGATCTAAGAAGCATGTTTTGGCGACGACGGCCGGCTCAAGTTTGCGCTTGTCCGGCCGATGTTGTTTCTAGAGCTTATTTCGGCGGCTTCATGCTGCCCGCACCGAGACAACTATGAGCAGCTCCCTTCTGAATATTGGCGCGTCCGGCCTGCGGGTTGCCGATATCAACCTGCAAGTGACCGGCAACAACATTGCCAACGCCAGCACGCCCGGCTATTCGCGCCAGGAAGCCGTGCAGACGGAAAACATTCCGCTGTACGCCGGCGTGGGCTATCTCGGCCAGGGCGCCAATGTCACGACCGTCAAGCGCATCTACGACCAGTTCCTGACTGCGCAGGTACAAAGCGGCCAGGCGTCGACCAGCGCGGCCGATCAGCTCAACAGCCTGGTGTCGGGCCTGAGCAAGTACATGTCGGACAGCAACAGCGGCCTGACTTCGTCGCTCACCAGTTTCTTCAATGCCGCCGATGGCCTGGCCTCCAAGCCGTCGGATACCACCGCTCGCCAGGTTTTCCTGAACGCGGCTGCGGGCCTGCAAAGCCGCTTCAATTCGATTGCCGGGCAGCTGAGTTCGCTCAACAACCAGGTCAATACGCAGGTGCAGACGCAGATCAGCTCGGTCAACGGCACGGCGCAGCAGATCGCCTCGTTGAACGACCAGATTTCCAAGGCGGAAGCGTCGACCGGCCAGCCGGCCAATGACCTGCGTGACCAGCGCGACCAGCTTGTGCAGACGCTCAACCAGTCGATCAAGGCGAGCGTGGTGCAGACCGGCGACGGCCAGTTCAACATCTACGTGGGCAACGGCCAGGCGCTGGTGCAGGGCAACCAGAGCTACCAGTTGACGGCGGTGCCGTCGCAGTACGACCCGACGCAACTGTCGGTGGGGTACAAGAGCCCGGGCGGCACGGTCAACATCGACGACAGCCAGCTCGGCGGCGGTGCGCTCGGCGGCCTGATGGACTTCCGCAGCAATACGCTCATTCCGGCGCAGAACAGCCTGGGCCGCTTGGCCACGGCCGTGACGGCCGACGTGAATGCGCAGAACAAGCTCGGCATGGACGCCAACGGCAAGATGGGCACGGACCTCTTCTCCGTGGCCAGCCCGAGCGTTGCGCCCAGCGCGAACAACACCGGCAGCGGCACGCTCACTGCCAGCATCACCAACGCCAATGCGGGGCAAGGCTACGACTACCAGGTCAAGTACCAGGGCGGCGCCTACACCGTTTCGCACTATCCGGACGGCTCCGCCTCTGTAACGGTGTCGAGCTGGCCGACCACGATTGACGGTGTCACGCTGAACCTGTCGGGCACGATGAACAGCGGCGATTCCTTCCTGGTGCGTCCGACCGCCAACGCGGCCGCGACCATGCAGACGCTCACCACCGATTACCACAACGTGGCGGCGGCCTCGCCCGTGGTGCTCAACCAGGGCAGCAACAACACGGGCAGCGCCGCGGTGTCGTCGTTGGGCGTGGACAGCACGTATGCCGGTTCGCCGCTCACCTCGCCAATCAACCTGACGTACAGCTCGGCCGTCGGCGGCTCGCTGTCGGGGTTCCCGGGCAGCGTGACGGTCACGGCGGGCGGCACGTCCACCACGTACACGGGTGGCACGGCACCGTACACGCAGGGCGCGACGTATGCGTTCAACGGCGTGCAGATGACGCTGTCGGGCTCGCCCGGCAACGGCGATACGTTCACCATTTCGGCCAACACCGCCAACAGCACCGACAACGGCAACGCCAGCGCGCTGGCCAAGCTGCGTAACAGCAACCTGCTGGACGGCGGCACGACGTCGATCGGCACGGCGTGGAACAACCTCGTCACCCAGGTGGGTGTGCAGGCCAACCGGGCCAGCACCAACCTGACCTCGCAGAAGGCGCTGCTGGCCAGCTCCACGCAACAGCAGCAGTCGGTGTCGGGGGTGAACCTCGATGACGAAGCGATGAACCTGATGAAGTATCAGCAGGCCTACCAGGCGTCCGCCAAGGTGATGCAGACCGCCAATTCGCTGTTCGCCAGCTTGCTGTCGATTGCCGGCGGCTGATCGGGACGGCTGAAGAAATCGCCCCGCCTGCCGATAACGTCCTAAAGCCCTACCGTCCGGACCGATCATGCGAGTCAGTACCGCCCAATTCTTTGCAGCGTCTTCCGCTTCGATGCAGAACACGCAATCGAACCTGCTCACGTTGCAGCAGCAGATTGCGAGCGGCATCGCGCTCAACAGCGCGGGCGACAACCCCAGCGCGTTTGGTCAGATGGCGCAACTGCAGCAAACGCAGGACGCCAACGATCAATACCAAGCCAATCGCGACGCCACCGACGCGCGCCTGACCAACGTGTCTTCGGCGCTGACCAACCTGGTGACCACGCTGCAGCAAGGCAAGCAGACATTGGTGGGGGCCAACACCTCGCTGATGACGGATTCGCAGCGAATTGGTGTGCTGGCGCAGGTCAAGCAGCAGTACCAGCAGCTGCTGTCGACGGCCAACCAGCGCGATGCCGCAGGCGTGGCCCTGTTTGGCGGCGCCAACGGCACGACCGATCCTTTCACCAACACCAGCGGTTCCGTGCAGTACGTTGGCAGCGGCCAGCCGCCCACGGTGCAGGTATCCCAGAACATTTCGATGCCGAATTCGGTGTCGGGCGATTCGGTGTTCGTGCGCATCCCCAACTCGGATACGTCCAACCCGAACACCAACCAGAGCATCTTCAAGACGTACGAGAACCTGATCTCGGCGCTGTCGACCCCGATCAGCGCGGCCACCCAGGCCACCGACGTCGCGAACCTGCAAAAGGCCGTGCAGACGGCGCAGGGCAATCTGGACAACGCTTACCAGGTCGCCCTGCAAGCGCAAGTGACGGTGGGCACGCAGCAAGCGCAGATCACCACGCTCAACAGCAGCGGCTCGAACTACGGCGAGCAGTTGAAGGAGCAGATCTCGAAGCTGCAATCGGTGGACTACACCACCGCCATTTCGCAGTTTTCTCAGCAGCAGGTGTCGCTGCAGGCCGCGCAGAAGACGTTCACGGCCATGCAGGGCATGTCGCTGTTCCAGTACATCAATCCTTGATCCGCCGCGGGCAGACGGTGGGGTGGCGCGGCGTATCATGTCGGCTAACCTACCGTCAGGACTGGTCATGCCTATCCAGTATCTTCGCCGCCTGACCAGCCCGGAACGCTCAGAGGACGCCAACCGGCGCCTCGGTCAGTCGCTGGCCTTCGTGGCGGGCGCCGCCAACGCAGGCGGATTCCTCGCCGTCAAGCAATACACCTCCCACATGTCCGGCATCGTCTCGGCGATGGCCGACTCGCTCGTGCTGGGCGATATCGTCCTTGTGCTCGCCGGCTTCGCCTCGCTGCTGGCATTCCTTTGTGGTGCCGCCTGCACGGCGGTGCTCGTCAACTGGGGCCGCCGGCGCAGCACGCAGAGCGAATTCGCGTTGCCGCTCATGCTTGAGGCCGCGCTGCTGTTGCTCTTCGGCCTGATGGGCACGTCGCTGGGGCAATACCGGGTCGTGTTTGTGCCGGCCACCGTGGCGCTGCTGTGTTTCCTGATGGGCCTGCAGAACGCCATCATCACCAAGATTTCGAAAGCGGAAATCCGCACCACGCACGTGACTGGCCTGGCCACCGATATCGGCATCGAAATCGGCAAGGCGATCTACTGGAACCACGGGCACCGCAACCTGCCGGCCGTCGTGGCCAACCGGCCCAAGCTGCGACTGCTGGCGTCGTTGCTGGGGATGTTCTTCGTGGGCGGCGTGGCAGGCGCGTTGGGCTTCAAGTATCTGGGTTATGCCGCCACGATTCCGCTGGCGTCCATCCTGATGCTGCTGGCCGTTGTGCCGGTGGTGGATGATTTGTTGGCGCGCAGGTGGTAAGCGGGCCCGGGCTGCATCGGCCTGCGCGCGCGGCGCTTCCCTTAGGCCATTTCCCGCCGGCATACCTCGTGCAGCGTATTCAGGCGCCGCTCCGGATTGACTACAAACGGATTCGTTTCGTCCCAGGCGTAGCCCGCCAGGATGGCGCTGATCATGCGGCGAATACCTGGCGAGTGGCGCGGGTGGAAGATGATGTCCTGTAGCTCGCCCGAGTACCACCGGTCAACGAAGGCGCGGAACGTATCGACGCCTTTGCGTAGCGGCTTGTCGTAATCGGCAAGCCAATCGACGGTTTCGCCGTTGAGTTGACGCACGAGGACGCGCGTCGCCAGGTCCGCCGAGCGCAATGCGATCGTTACGCCTGACGAAAACACCGGGTCCAGAAACTCGCCCGCATTGCCCAGCAACGCATAGCCTGGCCCATAGAGGCGCTCTACATTGGCCGCGTAGCCACCAATCTGTCGCACGGGCATGAGGAACGGTGCGTCGCCGATCAGCGCTGCGATATTGGGTTCGGCCTGGATCAGCTGGCGCAAGGTCGCTTCGCGCTCTGCCTCCGGCACGTCGAGGAAACTCGCTTCGGCTACGCAGCCGACTGACGAGCGACCGTTGGCCAGCGGGATCATCCAGTACCAGACATCGCGCCGCTCTGGGTGAACGGCGATGCAGATCTTGTCGCGATCGGTGCTACCGGCAGGTAAGGCGTCGCGCACGTGCGTGAACAGCGCTGCACGCGTTGGCATGCGGGTCGGCGCTTCAAGATTCAGCAGGCGCGGTAGCACGCGGCCAAAGCCGCTGGCGTCTAGCACGAAGCGGGCATGAACGGCATAAGCGTTCCCGGCTTCGTCTTCAACTTCCAGCACAGGCGCATCGCCCGGCTGCATCGTGCGCACGGTGTGGCCGAAGCGAACGTCGGCGCCTTGTTCGGCGGCGCTTGTGATCAGTGTTTGATCAAACACCGCGCGTTCGACCTGATACGTCGTGCCCCAACCCGCGGAATGCTTGTCTCGGAAATCGAAGGAGGCGTGCTTGTCCTGATGTACGAAATACGCCCCGTTCTTGTACTGGAATCCTGCTTCCACAACGGCTTGCAGCATGCCCGCCGCTTCAAGGTAGGCCATGCTTTGCGGCAGCAAGCTTTCGCCAATGGAGAAGCGCGGGAAATGCTGGCGTTCGAGCACCAGCACATTGCGCCCGGCGCGCTGCAGCAAGGCTGCCGCTACCGCGCCTGAAGGGCCCGCGCCAATGATGGCGACGTCGACGTGTGTTGCTTCAGCGGTCATCAGATCATGCCTCCGTTTACGCCAATCACTTGTCGCGTCACATACGACGCTGCATCCGACATCAGGAAGCCGACCACGGAAGCCACTTCTGCGGGTTGGCCGACACGTTGCATCGGCACGGCTTGCAGGGCTTGGTCGATGTGTTCCATGTGGGCCAGCATGTCGGTTTCGATCAACCCGGGTGCCACGCAGTTGACGGTGATGTGGCGCGAGGCAAGCTCCACTGCCAGCGCCTTGGTGGCACCGATCAGGCCGGCCTTGGCCGCGCTGTAATTGACCTGCCCGCGGTTGCCCATCACACCCGAGACGGACGCTATGGTGACGATGCGTCCGCCCTTGCGCGCACGCACCATCGGCATGGTCAGGGGGTGCACAACGTTGTAGAAACCGTCCAGGCCGGTTTCAAGAACGATGTCCCAGTCTTCGTCGGTCAGGGCGGGGAAGGCAGCGTCACGTGTGACGCCTGCGCTGAGGACGATGCCGTAGTAGGCACCGTGTGCTTCAAGGTCCGCGTTGAGTTGTGTGCGGCAGGCGTCGCGATCGCGCACGTCGAACTGCAGCACGCGGGCAATGCCGCCCTTTGCCTGGATGTCTGCGACGATGGCATCGGCCTCTGCACGGCTGCTGCGGCAATGCACGGAAACGTCAAACCCGTCGGATGCCAGTTGATAGGCGATGGCGCGGCCAATACCGCGGCTCGCGCCCGTCACAAGAACACGGCGGCTCATATGGTGAGACTCCCTTGAAGATCGTTCGGCTGAATACCGCGATCATCGCATGAGCCGGGGGCTTGCCCGCGCGAGCGGTGGACGCTTACCGCGGCAGGGTACTGAACTCGCTAAACGCCCGCCCACCCAAATCCAGCGCATCCATCACAGACCGCTCCACCACCGGCGCCAGCGACGTCATCATCACCATGACGAGCATCAGCCCCACCACGAGCGTGGCGGCGATACCGACCGCAAACGGGTTGAGCGCCTGTGCCGTGCGCGAGAGCACGGCAAAGCCAAGGTTGACGATCATCATGATCGCGATGATGGGCAAGGCGATGCGCAGGGCCAGTGCAAAGACGATCGTGCCGCCGCCGGCCAGCGTCTGCCAGCCCGGATTGGCCAGCGGAGCTGCCGAGACGGGCAGGGCGGTGAAGCTGTCGAACAGGGCGTGCAGCAACACGAGATGGCCGTCGCCGGCAATGAACGCGGTGACGGCCGTGAGGCTGAGGAAGCGGCCGAGCAGCATGCTGCTCTCGGTTTGCGTCGGGTCGAGCAGCGAGGCGAAACCCAGGCCTATCTGCACCGACATCACCTCGCCGGCACCACTGATGGCCGAGAACACGAGCTGCACGCAAAAGCCCAGCGCCAACCCGATCAACACCTGCACCAGCGTGATCCACAGCCCTTCGTATGAGCCCACCGACACGCCTGCAGGCACCGGCAGCATGGGCGCCAGCGCCACCGTGATGACCACGCCAAATGCCACCTTGATCGATGTCGGGATCTCGGTATTGGCAAACGGGGGCGCGATGGCGATAAATGCCAGCACGCGCACCAGCGGCCACCAGTACATGGCGATCCAGCCGTTGAGCTGCGTGGCGGTGAATTGGATCATCGGCGGCCTGCGCGCTACGTCGCGTCAGTTGACGTAGTTGGGGATATTGGTCAGCACGCCGCGCGTGTAGTCGACGATCACGGCGACGATCCACGGGCCGGCGAGCACCATCGTGGCCGCGACGGCCAGCAGCTTGGGGATGAACGACAGCGTCTGTTCGTTGAGCTGCGTGGCGGCTTGGAATACGGCCACCAGCAGGCCGACGACGAGCGACACCAGCAACATCGGCGCGCCCACCATCATGGCGACCTGCATGGCCTGGCGGGCCATATCCAGAACGTACTCGGGTGTCATGTCGGTTTCCTATCGGCGCTTATTGCACAAAGCTCTGCGCCAGCGAGCCCAGCAGCACGTGCCAGCCATCCACCAGCACGAACAGCATGATCTTGAACGGCAGCGAGAAGATCGACGGCGTGACCATCATCATCCCCATCGACATCAGCACAGCCGCCACCACGATGTCGATCACCAGGAACGGGATGAAGATGGCAAACCCGATCTGGAACGCGCTCTTCAGCTCGCTGGTGACGAAGGCGGGGATGAGCGCACGCATGGGCGTTTGCTCGGGCGAGGCAATGGCCGGCATGTTGCCCATCTTGACGAACAGGGCGAGGTCCGGCTCGCGCGTCTGCTTGAGCATGAACTGGCGCAGCGGCGTAGCGGCCGTATCCATGGCTTGTTCGACGGTGATCTTGTTGTCACGCAGCGGCACGTAGGCGTCGGTGTAGACCTTGTCGAGCACCGGCGACATGACGAAGAACGTGAGGAACAGCGCCAGCCCGATCAGCACCTGGTTGGGCGGCGTGGTTTGCGTGCCCAGCGCATGGCGCAGCAATGACAGCACGATGATGATGCGCGTGAAGCTGCTCATCATCAGGATGATCGCCGGCAGAAACCCGAGCGAGGTCAGGAAGACCAGCGTCTGGACGGGCAGCGAATAGCTTTGGCCACCGGCGGTGCCCGTGAGCAGCGGCAGACCGGGTTGCGCCTGTGCGAATACGGCGGGCGCGGCGCCCAGCAGCGCCAATGCAATCAGGCAACGGAAGAAGGTGCGCGCGCTCATTCCGACTTTCCCGTCAGGTGACGCTTGAGCTGAATGGACAGCGCGTCGGCAAAGCGGGGCGGCTTGCCGGAGCCGGAAGTGCCGTCGCCGGATTGGTCGTCCGGCGCGGAAGCAGCTTCGGCGGGGCGCGGCAGCGTGTGGAGCGTCTGCACGTGCTGCTGAGTCACGCCCAACACGAGCCAAGTGCCTTCCACATCGACGACGACGACCTTCTCGCGGGCGCCCAGCATCTGCTGTGCGACCACGGTAATCACCTGGCTGCGGCGCCGGCCTAAACCTGCGGGGCCCATGCCCGCGCGCTGCTGCAGACGGCGCAGCAGCCAGCCGGCCGCTACGATCATCGCCAACACTACAAACAGCCCGCCTAGGGTGCGGGCCCAATCCACTGCATGGTTCATTTCAACACCTTGCCCGGGGGGAGCACTGGTTGCTGTCAGGGTGCCGATTGACGGCGTACTTGTGTGGCTTATCGGTTCAACTTACGGATACGTTCCGACGGCGTAATGATGTCGGTGAGGCGGATACCGAACTTCTCGTTGACCACCACCACTTCACCTTGGGCGATCAGGTAGCCGTTGACAAGGACATCCATCGGCTCACCGGCCAGCGCGTCGAGTTCCACCACCGAACCTTGCGCGAGTTGCAGCAGGTTCTTGATGGGCACCTTGGTGCGGCCCAGCTCCACCGTCAACTGCACGGGGATGTCCAGGATCATGTCGATGTCTTGGCGTTGGGCGCCGCCCATGCCGTCGGCCGTCAGGGGCTTGAACACCGTGCTGGATTCGGCGGCGGGCGCAGCGGCCGGCGGGTTGGCCGCGGCACGCTGTGCGGCTTCCAGGGCCATGGCTTCTTCCATCGTCATCTCGACATCGATGTCGTCGGCGTTGGCTTCGGGGTTCATGGTCGGTTCAGTTGTCATCGTCAGACTCCGTGGCAGACTCGCTGCCGCTCATATTCAGCATGCGGTTGACCCGCAGTGCGTATTGGCCGTTGAACGTGCCGTAGTTGCATTCCATGACGGGCACGCCGTCTACCTTGGCGGTCACGCAGTCGTCCAGCTCCAGCGGAATGACGTCGCCCACCTTCATGTTCAGGATGTCGGACACCTGCACCTTGGCCGTAGCGAGGTCGGCAATCAGCTCCACCTCGGCGGTCTGCACCTGTTGCGACAGCAGCCGCAGCCAGCGCTTGTCCACTTCCAGCGCTTCGCCCTGGATGGCGGAGGTGAGCCGGTCGCGGATCGGCTCGATCATGGTGTACGGCATGCAGATGTGCACGTCGCCGCCATTGTTGCCAAGCTCAATGCTGAAGCTGGTGGTGATCACCACTTCATTGGGCGTGGCCACGTTGGCGAACTCGGTGTGCATTTCCATGCGCAGGAATTCGAAATCGATCGGGTAGACCGGCTGCCACGCCTTGGCATAGTGCTCGAAGACGAGGTGCAGCATGCGCTGGATGATGCGCTGCTCCACGTCGGTAAAGTCGCGGCCTTCCACGCGCATGTGGAAGCGCCCGTCACCGCCGAACAGGTTGTCGACCACCAGGAAGATCAAGTTGGGGTCGAACACGAACAGCGCCGTGCCGCGCAGCGGCTTGACGTGCACAAGGTTGAGCGAGGTCGGCACCACCAGGTTGCGGATGAACTCGCTGTACTTCTGCACCTTCACTGGCCCGACGGAGATTTCCGCGTTGCGCCGCATGAAGTTGAACAGCCCGATGCGCCAGTTGCGCGCGAACCGCTCGTTGATGATTTCCAGCGTGGGCATGCGCCCACGGACAATGCGCTCCTGCGAGCCCAGGTTGTACGAGCGCACGCCTGAGGGGTCGGCGGCTTCGACGGGGTCGTCGTCGGCGTCATCGGACACGCCCTTCAGGAGCGCGTCGATTTCCTCCTGGGAAAGAAACTCTTCCTTGAGCATGTCACTGGATCACAAAGTTGGTGAACAAGACGTCTGCCACGGGCGATTCCTTGCCGACAGCCTTGAAGACGTGTTCGCACAGTTCAACGATTTCCTTGGACAGCTTGACCTTGCCCTCCGCCGGGTACAGCTCGGTGGGCGTCTTGCTGGCCAGCAGCATCAGGACCTTGCTGCGCAGCTCGGGCGTATAGGTCTTGATCTCGTCTTCGGCATGCTTGTCGAAGCTCTTGAACGTAATGCCGATCTGCAGGTAACGGTCGTTGCCTTCTTCGGGCTGCAGATTCACGGTCAGGGTTTCCATGGCCACGAACACAGGCTCTTTGGGCTTGGGCGGTGCGGCGGGGCCGGATGCGGCGTGATTGCCGCCTCCGAGGAAGAACCAGGCAGCGCCGCCGCCCATGCCGACGAGCAGGAGCACGATCAGGATGATCAGCAGCAGCTTGGTGGAGCCGCCCTTTGCTGGGGCGGGGGCGGTAGTGGCGGCAGCGGCTTCGGCCATGGGGATCACTCGGGGAC